>DATNEK010000001.1:0-7557 GCA_035553055.1 Streptosporangiaceae bacterium
AAGCACGCGGCATCATCCCCGACCTCACAGACACGCGCACCGCAACCGATCTCGTCGCACGCATGCATGCCGCCCGCCGCGAACTCGACGGATCCCGACAATGACACCCGGCGCCGAACCGCCCAGCCCCGACGAACTGAACCGGATCCTTCTCACCATCACTTGCCCCGCGTTCCGCCTTCACCATCCTCACCGCCGGCGCGCACCATTCCAGATGGCTCGCCGTCCGCAAGAAAGGCACCGACTCCGACGTCCACACCGTCGTCACCCACGACCTCGACGAACTACGCGAATCGCTCAGCTCTCCCAACACCCAAACGGCCCCACCATAGAAACGCGCGCCGCGCCCGCCCCTGTCATCGGGACAACCGCCGCTGCCGCTATCCTCTAGCCACGGTGAGGTCAGATGTGCGGTCGGCTGCCTGGGCGCGCAGTGCGCGAGCCAGCTCACCTCGGCCTTCGAGCACCATGCGGCGCAGGGCAGGCTCGGGGTTGACCGCGGCGAGCCAGGCGTCGGTCGCATCCAGGGTCTCCTGCCTCACCTGTGACGACGGGTAGAGCCTTGTGATGATCTGCTGGCTTATCTGCGCTGACCGGTGCTCGTATATGTCATTGATCACCGCGAAGTACTTAGCCGCGTAGGGGGCGAGCAGTTCGCGCTGGTCGGGCTGGACGAAGCCGACGATGACGGCTTCCTGCATGCTGTTGCTGAGCTGATCAGCCTCGATCAAGCTGGTCCAGGCGGTGGCCTTGGCCGCCTCAGTCGGCAGGGCCGCCAGGCAGGTGGCCGCGTGCTGCTGGCCTGTGGCGGTGTTGTCCCTGCTCAGTTCTGCTTCGACGGCCGGTTCTGCGACGACGCCCGCTGCGCAGAGGCGCCCGAGCAATTGCCAGCGCAGTTCCTCATCGACCGTCAGCCCGGCGGCGCGGTGCTCACCGGCCAGCAGTTCGCCGAGCACGGCCAACTGCTTGTCGGTGCGGGCTACGGAAGCCAGCGCCCTCGCCCAGGCGAGCTGATGATCGCTTCCCGGGGCTGCCGCGTGCAGAAATGACAGCGCCTTGTCGGCGTAGCTGGCCAGGCCGTCGGGCCGCGACGGAGGGTCGGCGTACAGGTCTAGCGCGAGCTTGACCTGACGTTGTAGCGATAGCACGACGCCGATGTCGGTTTCCCTGTCGATGGCGCCGAGCACCACGGCGACGTAGTCGCGGGCGGGAAGCTCGGCGTCCCTGGTCATGTCCCACAGGCACGCCCAGCACAGAGCGCGGGGCAAGGGGTCGGTGAAGTCGCCGATGTGCCGGCGCACCGTCGCCAGCGACTCGGCATCGAGGCGGATCTTCGCGAACGACAGGTCGTCGTCGTTGAGCAGCAAGACCGCGGGTCTGCGGCCTGTTCGGAAGCCTCCGTTGAGCGGCACCCTGGTCAGCTCGCCTTCCACGTCCATCTCGATCCGGTCGGTCCGGACCAGGGCGTCGTCCACTAGGTCGTACATGCCAACCGCTATCCGGTGCGGGCGAAGCACCGCTTGCCCGCTGGCTCCTTCTGGCAAGGCTGGCGCCTCCTGGCGGATGTCCAGGGCAACGAGGCTTCCGTCGGCAGCCAGGCTGAGCTGCGGGCGCAGCACGTTCACCCCCGCGGTCTGCAGCCAAAGTGATGACCATCGACGCAAGTCGCGGCCGGAAGCCGCCTCCAACGCCGCGAGCAGATCGGTCAGCTCCGCGTTATCCCAGGCATGCCGTTTCATGTGATTGTGCAGGCCGGTGAAGAAGGTATCGGGTCCGACGTAGGCGACAAGCTGCTTGAGTACGGAAGCGCCCTTTTCGTAGGTAATGGCATCCAGATTCACTAGCACGTCGGCGAGGTCACGGATGTCGGCCACGATCGGGTGCGTCGAAGGTAGCTGGTCGGCCATGTAGGCCTTGGTCTTCATCGAGTCGGCGAACGTCGTCCAGGCGTTCACCCACTGGCTGCCAGGCGCCTCGGCCTGGCAAAGCACGGAAAGGTAGGTCGCGAACGACTCGTTCAGCCACAGGTCGCTCCACCATTTCATGGTCACGAGATTGCCGAACCACATGTGGGCCATCTCGTGCAGGATCGTATCGGCGCGCTCCAGGTACTCGCGCTGCGTGGCTTTCGAGCGGAACAGATCCTCGTCCCGAATCGTCACCGCGCCAGCGTTCTCCATGCCGTAGGAGTTGAATCCGGGCACGAAAAGCTGGTCATACTTGCTGAACGGGTAGTCGATACCGAATTTGTCCTCAAAGAATCTGAGCCCCTGCTTGGTGACCTCGAAGATCGCGTCGGCGTCCAGATAGCGTGCGACCGACGCACGGCAGTACAGATCAAGCGGGAGAGCCCGATCGCGGTTCCCCGCGTAGCTGTCAGACGTCCGCACGTAAGGCCCGGCTATCAGCGCGGCAACGTAGCTTGCGATGACCGGAGTCGCCGGGAACGTGTGCCGCTGCGTGCCGTCGGCCGGGCCGGGCTCTGGCGGCGGCGTCGGCTCGTTGCTGACGACCGTCCATCCGGCCGGCGTGATGACCGTGAACTGGAAATCGCCCTTGATATCCGGCTGCTCGAAGCAGGCGAGTACGCGGCGTGCGTCAGGGATCTCGAACTGGGTGTACAGGTACGTTTGCCCATCAGCCGGATCAACGAACCTGTGCATCCCCTCGCCTGTGGTCATGTAGGCGCAGTCAGCGACGACGCGCAGTTCGTTCTCGGCTGCCAGCTCAGGTAAGGCGATCCGACCGTCTGCGTACACCAGGTCAGGATCGAGGGTCACGCCGTTCAGCACGACCTGCCGCACTTCTGGGGCGATCAGGTCGATGAAGCTACGCGCGCCGACAACGGCAGCCGGGAACCTGACTGTGGTCGTTGACCGGAACGTCTCGGGCGCGGGGGAGTGCAGCGCATTGCCGAGATCCAATTCGACCTGGTACCTGGCCGACTTGATCAGTGCTGATCGGCTGCGGGCTTCGTCGATGGTGAGGTTGGTGCCAGGCATGATTCTGACTCCTTGGCTGGCGGGCTGGATGACGCGACGTCACTCGTCGGGCTCTCGGCGTCGTGCGGGAAAAGGGCAAGCCCGGCGACGATGACTGCGCCGGCGATCCATTCGATGCCGGTGAGCCGTTCGTTAAGCAGCAGTACGGCCGAGGTGACGCCGAAGAGCGGGATCAGGTTGAGCGCGATCCCGGCTGTGTTCACCGAGACGCGGCCGACCGCGTAGTTGTACGCGGCGTATGCGAGCGCGAACGCGCCTAGCCCGATGCCGGCCGCAGTCGCCACCCGAGGCAACTGCGCGGTGCCAGGGATAGCCTCGTATCCGGTTGCCCACACCGCGGCGATCACCGGGAGGGTGAACAAGAAGCCGAACCCGAACTGGTAGGCGGTGATTTCCAGGGCGGAAGCCCGCGCCGTTAGCCGGTTCACCATCAGCACGGATGCCGCGGCGGCTACGCAGGCCAGGAGGACGAGCCCGTCGCCGAGCCCGACGCTGGCGTTGACGTGCACGGTGGCAAGCAGCACGCCGCCCACGGTGGCGATCACCACGGCGAGCACGGTGCGCAAGGCAACCCGCTCCTTGATGAAGATGACACTGAGCACGAGCACCATCACCGGGAGCAGGGCTACGAGCAAGGACGCATCGGCGGCCTTAGCGCTGCGCAGGCCGACATTCAGGGCGCAGTAGAGCAGGAAAGGCTCGACTAGGCCGAGTACGAGATAATTGCGCAGCGGTACCACCCGGCGCGCCCGCGTCTTCAGCATTACCGCCCAGAGCACCACGGCGGCGATCGCTGATTCGATGAAAAGGGTGGTAAATCCGCCGAGACCCTCGACGGCGTACTTGGCTGCGGTGATTTCGACACCCCACGCCGCGGTCGCCAGCACAAGCGCTGAATACGGGCGCAGTCGACTCACAATCAGCTCCAGGCAGCCGGTTTCCTCGGCCTCATTATTCACAATCGTAGAGCGAGCTCGCGGGCGGCCTACCCGGGCTGCCCGGGAAAGGCACCCTTGCTGGGGATCGATCAGATGTGCTAAGCGTCGCCAGCCACCAGTTCGTTTCGCGCTTTGTGCACCACCGATACCAGGTCGCCGAAGGCGGGATAGTCGAAGATCGCGTCCAGCGGCAGCTCCACGCCCAGCCTCTTGCGTACCTGGGCTATGACCTTGTTGGCCAGCAACGAGTGGCCACCGAGCTCGAAGAAATTGTCCTCGCTGCCGACGTGGTCGACGCTGAGTATCTCCTTCCAGATGGCCGTCAGCTCCGACTCCTCGGCGCTCGTCGATCCTGGCCCCCCGGTTGATGACCCCGAGGTTGACGACCCCGTGGTTGACGACACCGTGGTCGCCGCCATGGCGAGCAGGGCTGACCGGTCGACTTTGCCGTTTGGTGTCAGCGGCAGGGTTGGCACAGCCAGCCACGCGTCGGGCACCAGGTACTCGGGCAGAACCTGCCGCAGCCGCTTCCTTACTCCTTCGGCGAACGCGTCGTCGGGCGGGTCGGTGACCGGTACCAGCGCGGCCACCAGCCGCCGGGTGTCAGCGGCCTGCCCGTCGGCTAGCACCGCCGCGTCCTTGACCGCGGAATCGGCCCGTAGTGCCGACTCAATCTCGGCTACCTCCACCCGGAAGCCGCGCTTCTTGAACTGGCCATCAGTGCGCCCGAGGAACTCAAGGCTGCCGTCGGATCGCTGCCTGGCCAGATCGCCGGTCGCGTACATTCTGGCTCCGGCCAGCCACGGGTCAGGCACGAATAGCTGCGCGGTGAGCACCGGATCGTCCAGGTAGCCGCGAGCCAGGCCGCGTCCGCCGGCGAACAGCTCGCCCGCCGAGCCCGCGGGTACCGGTCGCAGGTCGCCATCGAGCAGCCGGACATAGGTGCCGGGCATCGCCTGCCCGATCGGGACCGGCGAGTCATCCGGATGGTCGGCGGCGACGGCATGGACCGTCGTGGCCACGGTGACCTCGGTCGGCCCGTAAGCGTTCACGAGCGGGCACCCGGGCACGGCGGCCATGAAACGCCTGGCGTGCTTAGCCGAGAGCACATCGCCGCCGACCACGACCTGCCGCAGTCCACGCAGGTCGTCCGCTCTCTCGTCGACCATGAGGTGGAACAGTCCGGTGGGCAGCAAGACCGTGGTCACCTTGTGCTTGCTGATGAGACCGCCGATCTCGACGACCGAGGTCCGGCCAGCGGGCGCGACGATCAGCGTGGCGCCCGCCGTCAGCGCGGACCAGATGTCGAACGTGGCGGCGTCGAACGAGACCGACGACACGTGCAGCAGAATGTCGTCGCTGGTCAGGTCGACGATTCCGGGCGGTCCTACCAGTCGCACCACGCCGCGGTGCGTAACCATGACGCCCTTGGGCACCCCGGTGGAGCCCGAGGTGAACATCGTGTACGCGAGCAAGTCGGGATGCACCGGTATCGACGGGCCATCGGCCGGCAGCGCGGCCAGCGTCGTGTCCAGCGTGTCCAGGCACACAGGAACAAGTTCGCATCCGGCGGGCAGGCTGCCGAGCAGCGGCGTGGCGGTGATCACTATGGGGCATCGGGCGGCGGTGATCATCGCCTTCAGCCGGGGCAGCGGGTAGTCCGCGTCCAGCGGCGTGTAGCTGCCGCCAACCTTGAGCGCGGCGAGCGCGGCGATCACGAACTCCGCTGAGCGGGGCAGCAGGATTCCTACCGAGGGATTGGGAAAGCCGATGCTCGCTAGGTAATGCGCCAGCCTGCTTGTGCGTTCGCTCAGCTCGCGGTAGGTGAGAACCTGGTCACCGCATTCGACGGCGACATGACTGGGATGAGCGCTCGCTCTGGCCTCAACGAGTTCGTGTACGCACGCCTGCGCACGCTCAGCCATCGGCGTTCTTGCGGTCAGCCCGGTCGGTGACCGAGTCGCACAGCAGGAAGTCGAGGCTGTCCCCGTGCAGTAGCAGGTCGCTGGCCGCCGCGTAGTCCGGTTCAGCCTGACCGTCAAGCTGTGCCCACAGGGCCGCTAGCTCGTATCGGGCAGTGGTGCACGAGATATCGGCCAGATCCATGGCGACAGTGCTGCCAGACTCGGCCAGGTGAGCGGCCCTGGCGAGCACCACTGCCATGCCGAGCAGGGTCGTGCCGATCTGCCCGGCGAGCATGAGCTCGTGCTCGTCATCGGCGAGCGCATCGATGCCGCGCCGGCGCACCAGCCCCTGCGACAACCGGGCCAGCGAGGCTGCCTGCGACTGCACATGCGCCAGGTGCTCCTGGCATCGCGGCGACAGCGCGGGATCTATGACCGGCTGGCTGGCTGACTCGTGAGCCGGTCCTTGCTGTTCACGGTGTGTGGTCTGGATCGCTGCCAGAGCGGTCCAGATGTACAGCAGGAAGTCGACACCGCCGGAGATGCGCAGGCCCCTGGCGTCGCTGACGTAGCGGTCAAGCGGTTCTTGTGGTGCGCCCCGCCGCACCTTGCTCGGCACCGATTCATAACCCTCAGCGGCGAACAGCGACAAAGTCCTGTCCATCACCTGCCAGCAGGTCACGGTGAGCAGGTTCTTGGCGGCCGTCATCTCGGGGGCCTTCTCGGCCAGGTTGTCACTGAGCATCACCCACTCGGCGACGCTCTCGATCGCGAACACGTCGGCGGCGTTCTGCGCGAGACAGCGCTGTATCTCCTGGTACTCGCCGAGCGGCCGGTCGTCGATGGCACGCCGGCTGGCGAAGTCCCTCGACCAGCTCAGGCATAGCTTGGCGATGGCGAGCGATGTCGGTCCTAGCGTGAGCATCCGGCCGAGCACGGCGAGCCGCACCAGGCCGGGGTCATCTCGCCACAGGTCGACGCTGGCTGGCACGAGTTGCTCGGCCGGCACTTCGACCTGGTCGAACCTGACCACCGCGAACGGGGCCCCGTGCAGGCCCATGAAGTCCACGTCGAGCAGTTGCACGCCAGGTGAGTCGGTTTCGACGAAGAAGATGCGAACCTGCTCGACGCCGTCTTGCCACATCGTGGCCGACACGTCAAGCAGCCCAGCGACCCTGCCGTTCCCGATGAAGACCTTCTCGCCGTTGATCAGGTAGCTGGCGCCGCCTTCTTGCAGGACGGCGGTCGTGTCGCGCCCGTCACTAGCCGCACCCCTTGCCTCGGTGTCCGCGGTGCCGAATATCGACCGCGCCTTCAGATGCTTGATGATCAGGTCGCGCAGCGGCCCGTCGGGTAGCAGCGGCAGGTAGTTGCCAGCGCCGAAGCCGTTGTTCGTGCCGAGCACCAGCGCGATCGCCGGGCATAGGGCCGCCGCTGCCTGCAGGGCTCGCAGCGCGTTCATCGGTGACAGGTCAAGGCCGCCGAGATCCGGCCCGACCATCATGTTCGAGTAGCCTTCCTGGCGCAGCCGATCGATGAGGCCCTCAGGCAGTCGCCTGGTCTGGTGAACGACCGTCGGGTCGAGATGCTCGCGCAGCTGCGTGCGCAGGCGGGCTACAACCGCGTCGCCGATCTGCTGATCCTGTCGATTCTGACTGGGGAACGGCCGCAGCAGATCCCACCGGAGCTTTCCGGTGAATAGGTCATCGAGCA
>DATNEK010000002.1:0-40249 GCA_035553055.1 Streptosporangiaceae bacterium
CCCAGCCCGCCCGTCCCGCCCAGGCCGCGCCTGAGCCTCCGCCGCCCGCTGGCTTCCTCAACCCGCATCCGTGCACCCACGCGTTCAACATCAAGCCGGACAGGGCGGACTCGAGCAAGCTCTACAGCCCGCCGTTTACCAGTCCGCTCCACTACGACATCTGCGGTTACCTGCCGCACCAGCTCCGCAGCGCCTACGGGATCGCCAGGGCGGTAGCTAGGGGTGACGACGGCTCGGGTGTTGGCGTGGCGATCGTGGACGCCTACGACTCGCCGACGCTGCTCGCCGACTCGCAGCGGTACTTCCGCCAGAACGACCCGGCGAACCCGCTCGACGCCGGCCAGTTCGCCAACCGGTTCTTCAACGACGAGCCGGCGACGACCGACGACTTCGACCTGTGCGATGCGTCAGGCTGGCGTGCTGAGCAGTCGCTCGATGTGCAGGCCGTGCACGCGATGGCGCCTGGCGCGTCGATCCTGTACGTCGGCGCCCAGGACTGCACGGACGCCGGTTTGCTGGCCGCCGTGCAGGTCGCGGTCACCAGCGGCGCGTCAGCGGTGACGGACTCGTGGGGCGACCTGGCCGGTGACCTGTTCACTGACGCCGCCACCAAGACCGCCTTCGACGACACGTTCGCTATCGCCGGCGCCACCGGCGTCAGCGTGCTGTTCTCATCAGGGGACGACGGCGACAACTTCGCTGTCACCGGCCTTGCCGTTCCCGACTTCCCGTCAATCGACCCGTTCGTGACTGGCGTCGGCGGCACCACGCTCGAGATCGACTCCCATGGTCACCGGGCGGCCGAGCTCGGCTGGTCGGTCGCCAAGCTGCCGATGTGCGTCGGCGTCGCGGCGAAGAACTGCGGCTCAGCGACCAAGGCCGCAGGCCCGCTCGCGTGGCAGGCTGGCGGAGGCGGCGGCACAAGCTACTCCTACACCGAGCCGTTCTACCAGGCCGGAGTGGTGCCCGCGGCGCTCGCGCTGCGTAACGAGGCGCTCTTCGGTCCGGTCCCGCTGCGTGTGTCCCCCGACATCTCCATGGACGCGGACGCGCAGAGCGGCATGCTGATCGGCCTGCGGCAGACGTTCCCAACTGGCGTGCACTACGGGCAGTTCAAGGAGGGCGGCACCAGCCTGGCCTCCCCGCTGCTCGCCGGTGTCATCGCCGACGCCGACCAGGCCGCCGGCGGCACGCTTGGATTCCTCAACCCTGAGCTGTACGACGCATTCGTCAAAGGGCCGAGCGGAACCTACACCGACATTGTGCCGTCGAGCAAACCAGCCTCGGATGGCGTGATCCGGGTCGACTTCGCTGACAGCACCGACCGCGCCGAGGGCTTCAACGTCAGCGCCCGTGCGATCGACTACGAAGGGCCGGAGACCTACTGTGACGAGACGGGCAACTGCGCCACGCGCAAGGTGACCCTGAACACTGCGAAGGGCTTCGACAGCCTCACCGGGCTCGGGTCCGTCGGGCCCGATTTCCTCCAAGTGATGTCCCTGTTCTAGAACGGCAGCGCTTTAAGCGCGCTACAGCGCCGCAGGGGCGTCCAGGCACTGTCCTGGCGCCCCTGCGGCGTACACTGCGCAGGTGGCTGAGCAGGCGGCCCGAATGATTCCCGACTGGGTGTTTGCGTACAGACCAGTGCAGATCGGCACCGCCATGTCGGAGCGCCGGTTAGGATTCGACGGTTGGCCATGCTCGCTGCGGAAGGGCTGATACATGCGTCAACGCCGAGGGCGCCGCGAGCGCACCGATCAACCTGGCGCTCAGCCTGGCCCGCACGCCGCTGCTCAGCCCGGCGGGCCAGGCGCTGAGCAGCAGCCTGCCTGGCCGCCATCGGCCGGGTCAGCCGAGCCGACCACCTGGCCGGAGGCGACCGAGCAGGCGCGCTCGCCGTGGCCGGATGCCAGCGCTTACGGCCCGCCTCCGCGACTGCGGTTTGACGCGCCGCCTGCCGCGGACCAGTGGCAGCGCCATGACTCCGCGCGTCATGACTCTGCGCCGCCGCCCGGTTCCTGGCCGCCGGGCCCAGCGCAGCCCTACGATCAGACACGGCCAAGGGAGCAGGCGTGGGCTGGCGACCAGGCAGGATATTACGAGCCAAGACCGCCGTTCGATCCGAACCGGGAGTCACGGCCGCCGTGGGAGCAGCCGCCTGATCCCGGCCCGTGGCAGCAAGGCCGGCCCGAGCAGAGTCACCAGACCAGGGAGCCGTTCGAGCCCCTGACGCGCTACGACTCGAGGCAGACCGGGCCACAGCCACGGTACTCAGGGCCTCAGCCCGTCCAGGCCGCCGCCGACCCACGGTTTGGCGTTCCCGGGGCACCGGTACAACCACCGCCGGGTCAGCCTGCCGCTGGTCAGGCGACGATCGCCGCGCCTGTTCAGTCGGCCCCAGATCAGGTGCTGCCCGGCGGGAAGGATCAGCGACCGCCCAAGCGACGCAGGCGACGGCTCCTGCTCATCGTGGGCGTCGTCGTCGTGCTGCTGCTCGGCGCGGGGGCCGGTGGAGGTGGCTACCTGCTGCTCAGGACCAAGGGCAGCCCGGCTCAGACGGCCGCCAGCTACCTGGCTGCCTGGCAGCGCGGCGACTACGCGGCGATGGGCCGGTTCAGCCTGGACGTGCCGCAGGGCGGGCTTGCTGGCCCGATCACCAGAGCCGCCGCGCAACTCGGCGTAAGGCACACCCTGCTCACGCTCGGCGCGGTGACGATAAACGGCGACACGGCGAAGGCGCGGTTCACGGTGATCGACGACCTGGCCAGCGATCATGCCTGGACCTACCAGGGTCAGCTGTCGCTCGCGGTCGCCAAGCGGCACTGGTGGGTGAAGTGGAGCCCGTCGGCCATCTATCCGGGCCTAGCCCAGGGAGAGCGGTTCGCGCTAACGGCGATCTGGCCGCCAAGGGCGCAGATACTCGCGGACGATGGCACCGTGCTCAGCTCGCCGGCCACGATCGCCGAGTCCGGGTCGCTTGCCCTGCTGACCGGATACCTGGGCCGGGCCACCGCCGCGCAAGCCAAGGCGCTCGGCGCGCCTTACCACAAGGGTGATGTGATCGGGCTTGCCGGGATCGAGCAGACCTATCAGACCCAGCTCGCCGGGCGTCCTTCGCTGACCATCAAGATCATCGGGCCTGGGAAGCGGGTCGATGCCACCGTGACGCGTTTCGCCGCCAGACTGGGAACGCCGGTCAGGACCAGCATCAATATGGCCGCCCAGATCGCCGCGTCGCAGGCTGTGTCATCAGCCAAGACAAAGAAGCCGGTCGATCTGGTGGCGATGCAGGCCTCGACCGGCCGTGTGCTTGCCGTGGTCGAGCGGCCTGGGGGCTTCGACCGGGCGATACAAGGGATCTTCCCGCCCGGTTCCACGTTCAAGATCGTCACGGCGTCCGCGCTGGCGAAGACCGGGCTGACTCCGGCCAGCCCGGTGCAGTGCCCGAGCAAGGTGAACATCGGCGGCCGGGTGTTCCACAACGACAAGGACGAGCATCTCGGCTCGACTAACCTGCAGACGGCGTTCGCCGTCTCGTGCAACTCCACGTTCGCGCTGCTCGCGACCCAACGGCTGAACGGGACTGGCCTGGCGTCGATGGCGCGGGTGTTCGGCTTCAACGCCAGGCCAGAGCTTGGCCTTCCGGCAGCTCTCGGCCACTTCAGCACACCGCACGACCCTGTTGACTTGGCTGCTGACGCGTTCGGTCAGGGGCTCGACTTGGTCAATCCGCTCAGCCAGGCCTGCGAGGTGGCGGCGATCGACGCGGGTGTCTGGCGGCCGCCCGTGCTCGTGGTCAGCCCGAAGCCGCGCCAGAAGGCCAAGCCGCGCGTGATCAGCGCGACCATACTGAACACGCTGCGGCCGATGATGCAGGCGGTGGTGACCGTCGGCACGGCCGCCGGTGTCGGTTTCCCTCCCGGCGTGTACGGCAAGACCGGCACGGCCGAATACGGCACAGGTCCGCATCCGAACGCGCACGGCTGGTTCATCGGGTACCAAGGTGACATCGCCTTCGCCGTGCTCGTGGAAGGCGGCGGCTACGGTGCGGACAGCGCGGGCCCGATCGCCAAGGCGTTCCTGCACAAGCTAGGCGGCTAGAGCCATCTGCGATAGCGCCGCTTCGCCGCCTTGCGCCACGCTGCCTTGGCCTGCGCCCGAGCCAGTTCGCCAGCGCGGCAATCGCGCTCGTAGAGCACACCGTAGGTGAACGCGTTTTCTCCGGCGAGCGCGGCGCTGATCGCGAGCTCGCGATCTACCTGGCGGGCAATGATCGAGTCCTGGTAGTCGCCGAGCAGCGACTGGACCCGCCGCATTCGCTTGCCGAAGCGTCGCGCCGGTCGGCCCATTGCCGGGGAGACGGCTTCGGACGCGTACCTGGCACGTTTCGCCGCCTTGCGGGCCCGATGCAGCGCGGCTTCACTGGGCTGTCCGGCTCTGGCGCGGTTCGCCTTGCGCATCCGCCGCGAGGTCCTGCGGTAGGTGCGCAGGACCGCTGCGGGCAGCACCGCCCGTGCGGGCTTGCCCGCACCGTCGGCCAGCGACTCGTCGGTCAGGAGCGCGTCGATCTGGTCGAGCAGCGCGAAGTAGCGCGGTCCATCGAGCGCCTGTACGAGCTCGGTTCTTGCCTGCGCGCCGACCGGAGCGAAATGGCCCTGCATCCGCGCCTGCACCGGACCGATCACCTGCTCGACCGGGGTGTCGGCCAGGTTCGACCGCAGGCGCTCCGACAGCACCTCGGCGTCGCGCGCCGAGCCGAGCAGGCGGCCGAGCCACCGCAGTTCCGCCACGAGGCCGCTGGTGTCGCGGCGCCAGATCGTAGTGCCGTAGGTCTGCAGCGCGCTGCGCAGCCGCCTGGTGGTGATCCGCATCTGATGCACGGCATCGGGCTCGTTTCTGCGAACCATGGGATCCAGCCTGGTGAGCCGCTCGGCCTGACCGGCCACGTAGGCGGTGATCACATCGCCGGCCGGCGAGGATGGTGACAGCTTGCGGTCGCTCGGCTGTCGCGACGGCCGAGCTTGGACGCCGACAACGCGCTCGAGCTTCGCCGCGTTCGCTGCGCGGCGCAGGCCGCTGCGGCGCAGCAGCTCGTCGGCCGCGTCGAGCATTTTCCTGTTGCCGCCGGTTAGTTCGATCTCGACCTCACGCCAGCGCGAGGTTGCGACGAAGCCAACCGTCCGTCGCGCGCTCACGTCGTCCATCGCTAGCTCGGCGACCGACTCGCCTGCGTCGCCGAGCAGGATGAGCCGCTCCCGCCGGGTGGAGATGACCGCGACCTGCTTGACCGGCTCGCCGCGGGTGTACGCCCGCACCAACTCGGCGAGCTGAGCAGGCACCTGCCCGTCAGCCGTGCCGAGCGGCATCCGTATCTCGCGTCGGCTGTGCACGCCGGCCGGCATCTTGAGATGCCATCCTTCGTCGTGGCCACCGGTGCGGCGGCGCAGCGTGATTCCGGCCCGGATCAGCCGCCAGTCCTTGGTGTCGTAGTACTCGGCCTCGAGGTGCTCCTCGCCCGCCTTGCGGGTAGCCGACACCGCGGGAAGCTGGTCGAGTTCCGGCAGCACGGCGTCGTCGGGTGCTTCGTACTTGAGTTCGGTCTCCACCTCAGTCGACATCATGCGACATTGCTACCCGGCCGGGCGGGCGGCGAACAAGTTGGCCGGTCGCTGCCCGGCCGAGATCCGCTGCTGATCGATGTCGGGGTCTAGGGTCAGGCCCGCCTGGGCGAGCAGGCTGAGCCAGGTGTCGCGGCTGAACGCGCTCAGCCGGTGCGACTCGCGCACCACTTCGGCCGGGCCGCCCGGCTCATGCAGGGTGAACTCGTAGTCGGCCTGCACCCAGTCGTCGGCAGGGTCAGGGTCCCAAGTCCGCTCGATGAAGCTGGCGGTCCGCCCGGCCTCGTCAACGCCACCGCCACCGCCGCCAGCCAGTTCGCCGAAAGTGTCCTTGATGTAATCAGGGACAAACAGCACGATACCGCCCGGCTTGCAGTGCGCGGCCGCCGTCTGGATCACGCGTCGCAAGTCGCCCGCGCCGATGATGTAGTCGATCGCGTCGTGCACGAGCACGGCGTCGAAGCGGCGGCCTAGCCTGATTGTCCGCATGTCGCCATTGTGATGGTCGCACTCGGGGTTGAGTCGCCTGGACATCGCGAGCATGCCGTCGGAGATGTCAACCAGGGTCATCGTGAACATGGCCTTCAAGTGGACGGCGACGTGACCGCCGCCGCTGCCGAGGTCGAGTACGGCGGCTCGCGTGGCCGGCACCGCTCGCGTGATGAGGGCACCCAGGTAAGCGGCCTCCTCGGTGTACTCGCGCGTTGGCGAGATCATCGGCCACCAGCCCGCTAGGTCGGAGTAGATCCGGTAGTCGCCGGTCGCGCGCCTGGTCACATCGCCATCCTGGCGCACTAACCGCGATGAGAGCCGAATGGGGGCCGCCTTGAGGGTTGACGGGCGCAGCGCGGGGAAGTGTGGCATAACTGACTCACCCGTGGAGGTTCCACATGTCAGGCAAGAAGAGAACCGCGGCCTGGGATCGCACGCGCAAGGCGGCTGATCAGATCAAGCCGATGGCGGACCAGATGAAGCCGCTCGCGAAGAGCACTGGACAAGCCGCGCAGCGCAACTGGCACCGGGCGCGTGCCTGGGCAGCGCCACAGGTCGAGCGCACAGGAAAGGTGCTGCAAGACACCGTCGCCCCGAAGGTATCCGACATGCTGTCGTCGGCCGCCGAGCGAATTGACCCCGCCAAGCCGAAGCATGGACGCTGGCGCCTGCCGGTCGGCGTCGCCGCCGTGCTCACCGCAGCCGCCAGCGGGGCAGCCGCCATTCTTCGCAAGCGGTCGAAGTCAGAGCAGACTGCCGCCGCCGGGAGCACGAACGACACGACCGGCATGAACGAGATGGGCGACATGGGTCAAGGCAAGGACGAACCGATCGCGCCAGACAAGCAGGCCCACGTCGGGTAAGGTCAGCGTGCTCCCCGCCTGATCAGGCGGGGAGCACCTCAGTCGCTGATCCGGCGCACCCCGCTCATCATGGACCAGCCTCACCAGCGTCATGCTTGGAGCCATGACCGTTACCACCCGCGTTGAGCACGTGGGAAGCCTGCTGCGCCCCGACTACCTGCGGGCGGCCAGGACGAGCTATGCCGGCGGCGAGCTTGAAGCGCCCGAGTTCAAGGCGATCGAAGACCAGGCCGTGCGCGAGGTCGTGGCGATGCAGGAGGACGTCGGCCTGCCGGTGGTCAACGACGGCGAGATGCGGCGCGAGTCGTTCCAGTCCGAGCTAGCCGCGGCCTGCGAAGGCTTGCGCGGTGTGGATCTTAACGCCTGGCTGTGGGGGAGCTGGCGTTCTGCCGTGGTCGGCGATGCCGCCATCGAGCGGCCTGCCGATTTGGCGGTCGTAGCCAAGTTGCACAAGCGCAGGAACCTAGCCGCCGAGGAATTCACTTTCCTCCGCTCATGCACCCACCAGGAGCGAAAGGTCACGCTGCCAAGCCCGTCGCTCTTCGCCAACCTGTGGTCGCCTGAGCGGTCGACCAGCGCCTACCCCGACCTAGACGCCTTCATGGCTGACGTGGTCGACGTGCTCGCAGATGAGGTCAGCGAGCTGGTCAGGCTTGGCTGCCGTTACATCCAGCTCGACGCGCCGCACTACCCGCTGCTCATCGACCCGCAGTGGCGCTCGTTCTATGAGGCGCGCGGCTGGTCGATTCAGCGCTGGCTCTCCTACGGCATCGAGCTTGACAACGCGGTCATCGCGGCCGGGCGCCCGGCCGCCTTCGGCTTTCACTTGTGCCGAGGCAACCAGCTCAGCCGGTGGCTGGTTTCCGGTGCCTACGATCCGATCGCAGGCCCAATCTTCGGCAAGATCGCCGCTGACCGGCTGCTGCTCGAGTACGACGACGAGCGATCGGGCAGCTTCGACGCGCTCCGGTCGGTCCCGCAGGACAAAGTTGTCGTGCTCGGGCTGGTCACCACCAAGACGCCGGAACTCGAGTCGATGGCTCAGATCCAGGACCGGCTGCGCCAGGCCAGCACCGTGATCGACCGAGAGCGGCTCGCGATCAGCCCGCAGTGCGGCTTCGCCACCTCGGTAGCGGGCAACGCGATCACGCAGGACGCTCAGCGTGCCAAGCTCGCGCTGCTCGTCCAGGCTGCCGCTGAGTTCCTCGGCACCTGACTGGCTCATGACCGGCCAGGCGGAAGGCTGCGATATTTCGATGGCGAATGGGCCTGGCCTCATGAGATCGTTGCGTGCACACAGGCACTCGCCGGCGTCGCCGGCCGAGCGGAAGGGAGGTCTGCTGATGTCGAAGGTCATTTCGCGCTGCCCGCAGTCCACCCGTACCGCTCGCATGAGGAGTTACTCCAGTGCCGAGGTCCGCCTTCAGCCGTTCGGCCCCGTCTCGGGGCAAGCGGCGATTTGACGACGACGAATCCAGCTACGCCAAAAGAGACAGGCACCGGCCCAGGCTGGTCGCCGAAGACGCCCATGACGCTGTCGACGGCGTCGTCGATGGCGACAGATGGTCCACGTGGGACCAGTCGTCGCCCACCGAGCGCGGGCCCGTTCCTCACCCGCAGTGGCTGGTCACCGAGCTTGCCGCGACCGATACCGAGCTAGGGATACTCAAGACCGGCAAGGAAGCCGACGTTTTCCTGCTGCGCAGGGGCGTGCCAGGAACCGATCGTTCTTGCCTGCTAGCCGCCAAGCGGTATCGCTCAGCCGAGCACAGGCAGTTCCACAGGGACGCCGAGTACCTGGACGGCCGACGGGTACGCGAGTCGCGTGTCAACCGGGCGATGGCGGGCCGGACCGCGGTCGGGCGAGAGCTGATCGCGGAGCAGTGGGCGATCGCCGAGTTCGCCGCGCTGTGCCAGTTGCATCTTGTCGGCGTGCCCGTGCCCTACCCGGTTCAGATCCTTGGCACAGAAATTCTGCTCGAGTTCATCGGCGACCCAGATGGAATCGCCGCGCCACGGCTCGCCGAGACCAGGCCGTCCGCAGGCGAACTGGTATCGCTGTGGGATCAGCTCGTGACGATGCTGCGGACCATGGCAGGCCTGGGCCTGGCGCACGGCGACCTATCCGCCTACAACCTGCTCGTGCACGACGGCCGGATCGTCATGATCGACTTGCCGCAAGTGATCGACGTCATCGCGCACCCCCGCGGCGCGGAATTCCTGGAACGGGACGCCGCCAACGTGACCCGCTGGTTCATAGCCCGCGGCCTGCGCGACTACCCGGGCACTCTTCCGCTCGACCCAGATGACCTCCTGCCCGACCTTCGCTACGAAGCTCGCCTCGACTAAGGCCACCATCAGCGTCCCGCTGTGCGCAGGATCGAGGAAGTTTGGGGCTGGGAAAAGCGTTAGGCATCCGGGTGCGCCCCTGACGATCATTGTCGGGGTACCCGGCGTCGCCAATGGAGAAAAGCTGAAGTGAGTTCCCGGCCCCGCGAGCCGCGCATGAGCGAGTCTGACGCTGGCGTGAGCGTGCCCAGCGATGGCGAGGATAGGCGGTTGCCTGCCGAGGGTACTGGCGTGCGGGTGCCCGCTGCGAGTCCGGATAACCGGGTGACTGCCGGTGAGCTGCGCGGGCGGCTGGCCGAGCTGACGTTGCTCGATCAGAATTCGCTGCGCCGGCGCATCGACCGGGCGTCGGGGCTGCGCGACGGCAGGCGGCGAGCCAGCGCACTCGCGGAGATACTCGCCGACGTCGAATCGGCGGCCGCGCGGACGCAGGCCCGCAGGCGAGCCGTCCCTGTCATTAGCTACCCGCCAGAGTTGCCGGTCAGCCAGCGCAAGGAAGAGATCGCCAGGGCCATCGCCGGGCACCAGGTCGTGATCGTCGCCGGCGAGACCGGATCGGGAAAGACGACCCAGCTGCCGAAGATCTGCCTGGAGCTAGGGCGCGGTGTCACGGGCCAGATCGGCCACACCCAGCCACGCCGGATAGCCGCCCGCTCCGTCGCCGAACGCATCGCCGACGAACTCCACACCGAGGTCGGCGCCGCCGTCGGGTACAAGGTCAGGTTCACCGACGCCTCGAGCGACAACACGCTCGTGAAGGTCATGACCGACGGGATCTTGCTGACCGAGTTGCAGCACGACAAGCGGCTGCTCAGATACGACACGCTGATCATCGACGAGGCGCATGAGCGCAGCCTCAACATCGACTTCATACTCGGCTACCTGCACCGCCTGCTGCCAAGCCGGCCCGACCTGAAGGTCATCATCACCTCGGCGACGATCGACCCTGAGCGCTTCGCCAGCCACTTCGGGCATGATGACGTGCCTGCTCCGGTGATCGAGGTGTCCGGCCGCACCTATCCGGTCGAAGTCCGTTACCGCCCGCTGGACGCGGAGACAGGTAGTGAATCCCGCGATCAGACGCAGGCTATCGCCGACGCTATTGACGAACTGTGCGCCCTAGGTCCCGGCGACATCCTGGTGTTCCTCAGCGGCGAACGAGAGATACGCGACACCGCCGACGCGCTGGCCGGCTCGACTTCCGCCGATCTCGAGATTCTTCCGCTCTACGGACGGCTGTCGGCCGCTGAGCAGCATCGGGTGTTCGCGCCGCACAACACGCGGCGGATCGTGCTCGCTACCAACGTCGCTGAGACGTCGCTGACCGTGCCAGGCATCAAGTACGTTGTCGACGCGGGCACGGCGCGCATCTCCAGGTACAGCAACAGGACCAAGGTGCAGCGGCTACCGATCGAGCCGATCTCGCAGGCTTCAGCCAACCAGCGCAAAGGCCGGTGCGGGCGGACCTCGGACGGCGTGTGCATCAGGCTCTACAGCGAAGACGACTTCGCCTCACGGGCCGAATTCACCGATCCAGAGATCTTGCGCACGAACCTGGCCTCGGTGATCTTGCAGATGGCCGCGCTCGACCTCGGCGAGGTGGCCGGGTTCCCGTTTATCGACCCGCCAGACAACCGCAACGTCAGCGATGGCCTTCGTCTGCTCGACGAGCTTGGCGCGACTTCCGGCCGTAGCGGCACGAGGGCGATGCTGAGCGAGACCGGCAGGAAGCTGGCCAGGCTCCCGGTCGACCCGCGCCTTGGCCGGATGATTCTCGAATCGGGCCGGATCGGCTGTGCGCCCGAGATCTTGATCATCACTGCGGCGCTGTCGATACAGGATCCGAGAGAGCGACCGGCCGACGCCAGGGACGCCGCCGACGCTAAGCACGCCCGGTTCGCCGAGCCAGGCTCTGACTTCCTTTCGCTGGTCAATCTCTGGGACTACCTGCGCGAGCGGCAGCGCGACCTTTCTGGCTCAGCGTTCCGCCGTATGTGCCGCGCCGAGTACCTGCACTACCTGCGCGTCCGTGAGTGGCAGGACGTTTATGCGCAGCTCAGCCAGGCCGCCCGCGACGTCGGCATCAACATCGCCGCCGACCGGCCGCGAAAGCCGCCCAAGGCCAAGCAGGCACCGGCCAGGAGTGATATGACTGCCCACGTCGCCCAGCTCGCGGCCAAGCCGGGTACCGAGCCAGAGCCCCGGTTCGAGCAAGAACTCGCTGATCGGGTCCACCAGTCCCTGCTCGTCGGCCTGCTCTCGCATATCGGCATGCGCGAGGAAACGAATAAACAACTGACTGGCGGGCGGCGACGTGGGCCTGCCGAGTTCACTGGCGCCAGGGCATCCCGTTTCGCAATATTCCCTGATTCAGGATTGGCGCGAAAGCCGCCCCGATGGGTGGTCGCGGCCGAACTGGTCGAGACGTCGCGGCTGTGGGCCCGGGTAGTTGCCGCGATCGAGCCTGAGTGGGTCGAACCGCTGGCCGGGCACCTGGTGAACCGCGGCTACAGCGAGCCGCACTGGGACGCCAAGCGCGGCGCGGCGATGGCACTTGAACGGGTGACGCTCTACGGCCTGCCGCTGGTCGCCGCGCGGCCGGTCACGATGAGCCGGATCGACCCGGTCATGGCCCGCGAGTTGTTCATCACCCACGCGCTCGTCGAGGGCGACTGGCAAACCCACCATAAGTTCGCACACCACAACCGTCAGCTTCTCGCTGACGCTGAAGAATTGGAAAAAAGGGCCCGCAGGCGCGGCATCGTCGCTGACGACGCCGCGTTGTTCGCTTTCTACGACCGGCGTATTCCGGCCGAAGTCACCTCGGCGCGGCACTTCGACTCGTGGTGGAAGAAGGCCAAGGCCGCCGACCCGGACCTGCTGAACCTGTCGCCTGCCGATCTCGCCGGGCCCGCCGCCGACGAGGTCAGCGCCGACGACTACCCAAGTAGCTGGGGCAAGCTCCCGCTTACCTATGAGTTCGCTCCCGGCGAGCCAGACGACGGCGTCGCCGCCGACATCCCGCTGGCGTCGCTCAACCAGGTCAGCGCCGATGAGTTCTCCTGGCACGTGCCTGGCATGCGCGAAGAACTGGTCACCGAGCTGATCAGGACGCTCCCCAAGCGGTTGCGCACGCAGTTCGTGCCGGCGCCCGACGTGGCCCGTGAGGTGCTGACACGGCTCGATCCCGGTCGCGGCGATCTCGTTGGCGGGGTCGCCGCCGAGCTTGGCCGGATCGGCGGGCTGAACATTTCCAGGGACGACCTGGATCTGTCCAAGCTGCCGCCTCACCTGCGGCTGACCTTCCGCGTGCTTGACGACGGCCAGGTGCTGGCCAGCGGACAAAACCTAGATGAGCTGCGCACGCGGCTTCGGCCGATGCTGCACGAGCGGCTTGCCGACGCGGCCGCCGACCTGACCAGGACCGGCTTGCGGACGTGGGACTTCGATTCGCTGCCGGATGAGTTCGCGCGCGGCCAGGTCCGCGCCTACCCGGCGCTTCGCGACGCCGGCGACTCGGTCGACATCGCGCTGTTCGAGACCAGGGCGCAGGCGGCCGAGTCGATGCGGATCGGCAACCGCAAGCTCTTGCTTTTCGAAGTGCCATCAGGGGCGCGTTCTGTGGCGAGCAGGCTGCCGACCAACGCCAAGCTCGCGATGAGCAGGCATCCGTATCCGAGCACCATGGCCGAGCTAGACGACTGCGCCGCTGCGGCGGCCGACGAGATCATCGCGGATAACGGCGGCCCGGCCTGGGACGCGCAGGCCTTCGCCAAGCTGCTTGATGCCGGCAGGCTGTCGCTGCGGGTCAAGACCGCCGATGTGGTGAGCGCGGCCGCGCGGGTGCTCGGCGCGGCGCACCCGGTGCAGGCGCGGCTCGATCAGCTCGCGAACCCGGCGATGGCCGAGGCTGTCGCCGACATGCGGGCGCAGCTTGCCGGGCTGATCTATCCGGGGTTCATCTCCGACGTCGGCGCTCGGCGGCTCCCTGACCTGGTGCGGTACCTCGGCGCGATGGCGCAAAGGATAGAAAAGGTGCCGAAAGAAGTCCGCAGGGATCTCGACCGCATGGATACCGTGCACCGGGTGGCCGACGAATACAGTCGCGTGCTGGACGAGCTCGGCCTTGACGCAAGGTACCGCGACGACGTCAAGGCGATCCGCTGGATGATCGAAGAGTTGCGGGTCAGCCTGTTCGCGCAATCACTCGGCGCGTCGATCCCGGTATCGGAGCAGCGAATCATGGCGGCCCTGTGCCGCCTAGATCCCCGCTGATTCGTTGGTGCGGCGACCCGCCGAGGTGATCCGGTCGGGCGAGAGGAATCGATCGCGCCCTGCCACCCGATTCCGCGCGCTTCGGTGCGATGGATCCGGGAATCGATCGCGCCCCGCCACCCGATTCCGCGCGCTTCGATGCGATGGATCCGGCAACCCATCAGGGAAATCGGGTGTGAATATGGCAATCCATCGCGGCACTAGACCGGCCCGGCGCGATGAAACCGGCAACCCATCGCATCGGCGGCGGCCCGCCAGGCCACGCCGCCGGAACCCCGCGCCGCAGGAAACCGCCGATCCCTCCGGGCTCCGCCGATCCCTCTTAGTCGCCTGAGCGGTACGACGGCGGTGCGTCCTTGGCGGCGCTGCCCCACGTGGTCGGCGCCTTGGCCAGTATCCAGTTGAGTTTGGCGCCCCTGGCGAGGGTGGCGAACGGCACATAGAGCTTCGCATGCGGCTTGCCGTTGATGGTCAGCGACCGGACGTAGAAGCGTGAGGGCGAGGCGCCAGGCGCGTGGATCGCGATGGTTTTGCCGCCGGACAGGTGGACCGCCATATACGGAAACCCGGGGCTGGCGAACACCAGCGTGCCGGTGCCTGGGTTCTCCGGGTACATGCCGAGCATTTCCCAGATGAACTGCGAGCTCTCGGCGCCCAGGTCTTCGTTGTTGCCGATGCCGAACGGCCCTGGCCGGTACAGGCTGGTCCTGATGGAATTGACGACACGCTGGGTCACCGACGGTTCCTTGGCGTAGTCAGGTGCGAACTGCTCGCCGTCGCCGAACTCATTCAGCAGGTCGGCATTCTTCCCGAGGCCGTCGGGCTTGGCCAGGTAGCGGCGCAGCATGGGCAGCACCTTGGAGTCACCGCCGAGCTTGGCGAACAAGCCAGCGTAGTCGTCTGGCACGTCCCACAGGTATTCGTACGCATCGCCTTCGGCGTAGTTGTCGGTGGTCGTAGCCGTGACATCGGCTACGAACTTGCCGTTTTGATAGCGGGGCGCCAGCAGGCCGGTCGAGCGGTCGAAGAGGTTCACCCAGTTGTTGGCGCGGCGCGCGAACCTGGCCGCGGCGGCCTTGTTGTGCATGTCAGCGGCGAAAGCGGACAACGCGAAGTCGGCGTTGTCGTATTCGAGCAGCGCTGACGCCGACCAGCGGAAGTTGCAACAGCCGTAGACGCCGTCGACAGGCAGGTAACCGTACCGGGCTTCGAGCGCCTCGCCTGGCCTGATCGTGTTGACGGTCGTGGCCTGGGTGAGCATGTCGGCCAGCGCGCCGGACTCGTCGAAGTGCCTGGTGCCGAACGCGTAGTAGTCCGCGATGATCGCGTCAGCGGGGTCCCCGATCATCGCGTAGGTGTCCAGGTTGATGTAGCCCCACTGGGGAAGTATGTGGTTCTGTGCGTAGAAATTGACCAGGGATTGGGCCATGTCGCTCGTTGCCGAGGGGTCGAGCATGGCCTGAAGCTGGGCGAGTGAATGGTAGATGTCCCAGCCGGAGAACGTGCCGTACTGGCTGGAGTGGCCCTTGGTCACGAGGTGGACGCGGAAGTCCGAGCCGAGGTACTGACGATTGACGTCGCTGATGACGTTGGGCTGGAGCAGGGACTTGTAGAGCAGGCTGTAGAACTGCTGCGTCTTGCCGAATCGACCGCCCGCCACAGATATTTTTCCAAGAAGCTTGTTCCAGGTGGTCTGGGCGGCAGTTCTCATGCGGCTGAAGTCCCAGCCCGGCGCCTCGGTGCGGCGGTCAAGCCGCGCGTTGGCCACGCTCACGTACGAGATCGCCGCGTGGGCTTTGATCACCGGGTTCGACGTGGTGTCGAAGGTGAGGAACACCGAATTGGGGTCGGCCTGGCCCGGTTCGGTGACGATCTGATCGGCGGTGAACGGCTCGCTGAAAATGATGTCGAAATAGACGGTGTACTGCTGCGGCCCGTACGCGTTCGTCTGCCAGCAGAAGTCGCCGCTGGTCACCGAGCCAGCGACCTCGTCGTCGCCGATCACGTGCACGCTAGTGCCGAAGTCCTTGAAGTCGCTGTCGTCGAGCTTGATCAGGAAATCGGCCTGGGTGGTTCTGGGAAACGTGAACCGGCCGACCGCGGAGTGCTTGGTCGCCGTGAAGTCCGACTCGATCGCGTCAGCCCCAGGGCCGTTGCTGACCGCGGAGTAGTAGCCAGCCTGGGCGACCTCGCCGGCGTTGGTGAAGCTCGTGGTCAGCGTGCTCGGGTCGCCGGCCGGGAGAGAGCCGGTCATCGGCAGGATCGGGACGTCGCCGGCGGCCGGGCAGCCTGGGCCAGACAGGTGGGTGAGGCTGTAGCCGGTCAGCAGCTTGTCGCCGTAGGTGTAGCCGCCGCCGTCGCTGCGGTCTGGCATCGTGTCCGGGCTCCACTGCACCATGCCGAATGGCACGTCGGCGCCGGGAAAGGTGTTGCCGCCGCCGCTGGTCCAGGTCCTGGTGTCAACAAGGCCGGCGAGGTTCTTGACCGGGCTGGTGAGCACGGACTCGTTACTCGCACCGACCGGGATCGGCCGACTTGTCAGCGGCCGCGGGCAGGCGGCCAGGCGTCCCGTGGCGGTCTTCGAGCACGTCATTACGGGCGCCTGAGCGTGCGGACCGGCGAAGCCGCTGGCTTGCGACCCGGCCGACCCGGCGAGCACCGCCGTGACGGTGACGCCAAGTGATAGCACGGCAGCCTTTGAACGATATGTCCGCATCTTTGGGTTACCTCAGGTCACCAGGGCATTGATTAGATGTCGGCACACTATGCCAGATACCGGTGGGTCAATCGTGGTTATGCTCGTCGGGTGGTGTCGGAGATGGAGGCGGTGGGATGTGCTTGAGATCAGGCGGCTGCATCTGGCGAGTCTGACTGTCGGCGACGAGGTATGGCCGGTGCATGGGTTCGTGGTCACCCACCCCAAGGGTGCGGTGCTCGTCGACACCGGCGTCGGCGGTCCGCCCGACGTGCTCAGCGACTGGCGGGTTGTCAACCGCACGGTCGCCGATGCGCTGGCCGACATCGACATGACGCCTGGCGACATCGACCTGGTGATCAACACCCACCTGCACTTCGACCACTGCGGTCAGAACGCGGTGTTCACCCACGCTGCCTGCTGGGTGCAGCGGGCCGAATTGGCCAGGGCGAAGGTCGAGTCGCCCGAGCTTTACGACTGGTTCGACTTCATGAACGCGCGGTTCGAGTTGCTCGATGGCGACACTGAGGTGGTGCCAGGGCTCTCCGTGATCACGACGCCTGGGCACACATCGGGACACCAGTCCGTGGTGGTCAGTGCCGGGGACGGGGTCGCCGAAGTGCTGATCGGTGACGCGGCCTACACCTCGGCGCTGTACCTCGGTCCGGCCGATCAGAACCTGCCGCCTGGTCAGGCTGCCGACGAGGGTTCCTGGCACGAGTCGATCGGCCGACTGCGCGGCATGGACCCGGCGCGGGTGCACTTCTGTCACGACACCGCCGTGGTGCACGGCTAGCGGGAGGAACCTTATGCCCAGCATGAGATACGGACCCGATGTGCTCGCCGAGCCTAAGCGAGGAGCGCAGCGCCAGCATCCGCAGGTGCCAGCCGAGCTTGGCCTGGTGATCGAGGACGCGGCTGGCGAGTTCTGCGGCGCCGTGGTCGGCTGGGAGAAAGACGCGGTCACGCTTGAGGACAGGCATGGCGGGCAGCGGGTGTTCCCTTTCGGGCCGGCGCCGTTCCTGCTCGACGGCAAGCCGGTGATGCTGACCCGGCCGAGCCCGCAGGCTCAGGGCGGGCGAGGCGGTGCGGCTGGTCGCGGCGGGCCGACCAGGACCGCCTCTGGGTCCATCGCCGCTCCGGTCAGCCGAGCCAAGGTCGCCAGGGCAAGCCGCATTTACGTAGAAGGACGGCACGACGCCGAGCTAGTCGAGCGGATCTGGGGCGACGACCTGCGCGATGTCGGCGTCGTCGTTGAATACCTCGGCGGCATCGACGACCTGCCTGCGATCGTCGCGGACTTCGAGCCGCAGTCTGGACGTCGGCTTGGCGTGCTGGTCGACCATCTGGTGGCTGGCTCCAAGGAGACCATGATCGCGGCTCAGATACGGTCACCGCACGTGCTCGTCGTCGGGCACCCGTTTGTCGACGTGTGGGCCGCGGTCAAGCCGTCGGTACTAGGTATCGACGCGTGGCCTGATGTGCCGCGCGGCACGCCGTGGAAGGACGGCGTGCTCGCGGCTCTGGGCTGGCCGCCCGACCCGGCGGCGGGCTGGCAGCGGATCTTGCGCTCGGTGTCGAGCTTCGCTGATCTCGAACCAGCGTTCCTCGGCCGGGTCGAAGAGCTGATCGATTTCGTAACCGACCCGGGCGCGGTTTAGCCCGGGCGGAAACAGCGGTTAGGGCTGGCTGAAGCGCTCCATGATGATCGACTGGCCGCGGAATGCCGGATTTCTCCGTACCCGCCGTTCGATATCTGAGGCCGACAGCGTGTAGCCGAGGAACAGCAGCAGCGACAGACCCTGGACGAAGAACACAGTCACCCACACCGTGCTGAAGATCGTGAGAGTCCAGTCGTTCAGTGCGTGCAGCACTGCGGGGATGCAGATGCCGAGCAGCAGAATCGGGACCCGGCGCCTGCGGTAGTTGATCGCCATGCCGACGAAGAAGCCGGAGATGCCTGCCCAGACCGCGTGCTGGAAGCCGTCGACGAACACGCGGAAGACGAACTGCAGCTCCCCGACGACCGCGGCCTGGCTGAGGGTGTTAAAGTGCTCGATGATCTTGAGTGCCTGCGGGGTGTAGATGGACTGTTCGATAACACCGAACGTCAGCCCGGCGATCGTGCCCATGATCATCCAGGTGCGCGGGTCGAGCTTGCGCTTCCTGATGCCAAGCAGCAGCGCCGCGGCGAGCAGCACGGGGATCGCCTTGCTGGTCTCCTCGTTGAAGCCAACGATCAGAGCCTTGGGGAAGGTGAGCTGCCCGGGACCGACCGCGTGATCGTTGATGTTGATCGTCACCGCGTGGAGCCAGATGTACTCCCAGATCACGATCCCGACCGCGATCCATACCTCGACGTTGCCCCAGCGCGGCGGCCTGATCAGGTACCAGAACGCGATCAGCCAGAGCGGAGCCACATAGAGGCTGTACGCCCAGCCCGGGGTGGCTAGCGACCTAGACGTAGAGAAGACCTGCAGGAACAGCAGCGGCAGCAGCGCGTACGGGATGATCAGCAGCCGGAAGCCCTGGCGCCAGCCTTTGTCGTGCAGCCAGCTCTTGATCGGGACCATAGTCTCGAAGAACGAGCCTCGTTCGAGCTTGGTCGCGTCGAGCTGGGGGACTCCGGGACCGAATCCGGGGAAGCCAGGCATGCCGGGCGGCGCCGGGTAGCCGGCCGGGCCACCGGGACCGCCTCCGGGCGTGAAGCCCGCCGGTTGCGGCGCGCCAGGACCGAAGCCCGGAGCACCGGGGCCGCCGGGGTAGCCAGGCGCGCCGACACCCGCGGGGAAGGCGCTGGCCGGAGGCGCTCCGGCGACCGCGGCTCCGGCAGCAGCCGCGGCCGGGTAGCCTCGCCCGGTCGGTATGTTGGCGGGCGGCGCTACTTCGGTCCTGATCGGCCCTGTCGGCCCCGCACCTACGGCCGGAGCCGCGTCGGGCACCGCTTGCAGCCGGAGCGACGGTCCCTGGGGTGAGGCAAGACTGATGTCGACTAGGTCGGCGACGACGAACCTGGATACCGGCTGACCGCCTAGGAAGGTCGGTGCCTGGCCGAGGTTCTGCCATGTCCAGCCGTCGGCTTCCAGCGAGATCTGGGCGTGCCGACGCGATACCGTCGGGTCGTTGATGACGATGTCGTTCTCTGAACTGCGCCCGATCCGGACGACCCCAGGCCCGTACCGGTAGAGCCCGCCGTTGACGGTGATGTGGATTTCGCTCATCCGAGCCGCCCTTCCCCCCATTTTTAGGTAATGATCTTGCCATGCGCTGTGCCGAAGTCAATGGACATCGGCCTGATACCGAGCCTTCGATCGGGATCAACGGTTTTGGCGGACTCGCCGACTGGCGTCATAGTCCATGACCTTGTGCTCGTATTGCGCAGCACGAGCTCACCGGGCCGGACTGGATGGCTCTCCACCGTCGCGACGACCGTCTCGTAATCACGATTACGGCTCAGGTGATGAGCAGTGAGCGTGGCGCCCTGCGAGAGCACCACGGTGGATCCAGGCAGCTCAAGCAGGGGCGGCTTAGGTGGTACCTGATTGCAGTTCCAGCAGCGCAGCCCTGGATCGTCAGGGTCGAAGAACACCGAGGCCTGGCATGCGCACACGCAGACGCAGTCGGCCAGCCTGATCAGGGCGCGCCGCCACACGCCCTCGGTTACCCGGCCGGGGCCGGACGGGTTGCGCAGTCCCGAGGTGAACGCGCGCTCGAAGACGGAGCGGAAGAACTTGGGATACAACCGCCACCAGATCGCGACGGGATCGCCTGGGCGTGGCGGGTTCGAATGGTCATCAGGATCGAAGATGAACACCGGTTCTGTGCCGAAGTGGCGCAGCGCCAGATCGGTTTCCGAATGGTGATCATCGGATGCCCACGAATACGACGAATCCGTGCGAACGCCTTCAAGGGGATGACCATGCATGAATAGGTAGAACAAGAACACGGCCAGCGAGTGCAAGTCGGTCAGGCTCGAAGGTGCCGCTTCGCGTCGCACCACCTCAGGCGCCATGAACCGCAAGGTGCCCCAGACGAAGACCTCGCCGCCATCGAGCCCGACGTTGTCGTTGTCGATAATCGCCACGTCGGCGTGGTCGGGGTCGACGTACAGGTTGCCGAAGCTGATGTCCCGGTAGCAGAGCCCAGCCGAGTGCAGCGCTTCGAACGCCGTGACCAGGTGCCTGCCGATGCTGATCACCACGCGGAAGGGCGGCTGCTCAGGTCGGGACACGAGCTGGGCGAACGAGGAGAAACGCGACTCGAGCCTTGGCATCAGGTAACCGAAGCCCGAGATCTCGTCGCTGACCACGAGGTCGATCGGCCAGATGAACGCCCGGTGCGGGCTGGTTCGCTCTACCAGCGCCGTGATCGATCGACGCAGTTCGCCAGATGGCGCGTACCGGTACCACTTGGCCGCGTACGGCGCGCCGCCGATCGTGACCGCGTGCACCGCGCCCTGGCCGCCTTCGCCAAGCCTGTCACCTACGGCCACCGCAGTGCCGGCTCGCACCATCCGCAGCGTCCTGCCTTGCAGGGATATCTGCCCGCTCATCGGATGCTCGATCCCGGCGGCGGCTCAGGCGGCTTCCAGTCGGCAGTGATCTGCCTGCTGATATCCGCCGCCGCAGCGCTTTCCTCTGTTGTCATATGCTCCGTCGTCACCTGGTCGGCCTCCGCGCTGACCTGGCTCTCGCTGACCGGGGCCTCGCTGACCGGCCAGCCGCTCGGCGCGGTATCGGTCCTTGTCACCGCGGGAATCGTGATCTCATCAGAACCTGGGTCAGGCTCGACCGCCGCTGATCCGGCCATTCCGCCCGGTGCCGTCACGCCATTCGCTGTCTGACCGGCCGGTGAGATCAGCAAGGCTACCGTGGTGTCGTCGGCGCTGCCGTCGGCCGAAGCGCACCGCGCGGCCCAGGTGGGAAGCTGGCTGGCCAGCCAGCGCATGTCGCGTTCCGTCAGCAGCCAGGCGAGGTCCTTGCTGAACGAACTCGGCCACTGGTCGACGACCTGCGCGTTCCCGTAGCCGTCTGTGGCCAGCAGGGTTGCGAGCAGCGGCGTCCGCGTCGTATTGACGATCGCGATCCGGAAGTCCGAGGTCGCGTGCGGGCCGCACAGGCTGGTCGTGACCAGCCCGTCGAGCTGCGGATCGACGGGAACCGGCAGCGTCGCCGTGCCGTCCGCGCACACTGCGACCACGTCGCCGTCGCCGATCTGCGCCAGCACCAGCCAGTCGGCGACCGCGACGCAGAGCAGCAGCGTCGAGCCGTAGGCGACCGTTGGGTCGTCGCCGCGCCGCCGCTTGCCTTGCTCGGCGTCGGTGAAGGGGTGCGCCTCGACGTCGGCGAGAACGGCCTCGCGCCACCTGGCCACGATCGTGGGCACGATGAAGCCGGTCGCCAGATCGACGATCAGTTCGGCGCGCGCCTCGGTCTCAGCCACCGTGCTCGTGGGCTCATCGAGTCGGTCGGCCGCGAGCTTGTCGGCGAATTCCTGGCCGACCCGGCAGCCGATGCTGACCGCGAACCGCGAGCCTTTAGCGCTCCGCAGGTGGCGCGAGTGCCCGTGCCCGTCGGCTACCGCTGCCACGATGCCGCCCGCACCGGCTCGCTCGACCGCCACGGAATCCTGGTTCGGCGTCTTCACCGCGACATGCGCCGCTCCGCGCTCAGACGCCGTCAGCGCCAGCCATCCGTCAGGCTGGTCAAGCCCGGAACTCCCCGAGGCGGCTGGCATGATCATCGCAAGATCACAAGATGGTGTCGTCGAAGCGGGCAGCGCCTCGGTCAGGCTTCGCGGCCGGATCTGAGCCGCGCCTGGGACCTGCCTGGAGCAGTTGCTCGGCGAGTGCTTCGCGATTAGCCCCGATCTCCGACATCCGAGACACTGCGATCGAGGCAGTGACGAGGCGATCAGCGATCTCGTCGGTGCCGTCGGCGACGAGTACGGGGACGTCCTGGCTACGGAAGCGGTCGAGTGGCTCCGAGCTAGCGTCCCGCCCGATCGCGACCGCGAGCCTGAGCGCCGACCTGCCCGCGGCGGTACCGAGCAGTTCGGCCAGGCCCTTCTCGAAGCCGCCTGGCGGGTCGGTCGGCAGACCGTCGGTGATCAGCAGGATCGCTGGGCGCAGCGCGCGCCGCTCTAGCTGGTCAGGCGCGAGCGCTTCGGCCACAGCGCGGAAGGCTGGACCCATGTTCGTCCTGCCCATCGGCACGTACTCGAGGTTTCGCCAGCGGGCGCTGAGTTCGGCGACAGGCACCGGGTCGGCGACGTACCAGTTCGGTGCCGAGGCGAACGCCAGGATCCTGATCAGAAGCTGAGCCTGGAGCTGGTCTCGTTCCCAGTCAACAAGGTGCGGGAGCATGGACCTGAGCGCGTAGTTCAGGGCCTGCATCTTCTCGCCCTTCATTGAGCCCGAGCAGTCGGCCATCACGATGAAGTGCAGCGGACGTCGCGCGACGCCGCCCCCCGGCATCAGCGTTTCAGTCATCAGGGGCGATCGCATGCGAGGCTGGGCTAGCCATAATTCAGAGTCTCCCACCAGGCGACGAGGTGAGCGACTGTGTCGCTCTTGGCGGTGTCCCTGCCGATGAAGAACACGTTCATAGTCGGCATCGTCCAGACCACCAGCGGACTGCCGTTATCGAGGAAACACTCAAGCACCTGACCAGGACGTTTCACGTACTTGGGGTTCGAGTTGGCGTTCCAGAGCGAGGAGCCGTCAGAGGTTTCGACTGGAGTCCTGCAGCCGGTGTTTGGTGAGCTCTGGTGGAAGCCGGTAAAGGAGTTGATGTGCGCGAAGCCGGCGAGGTAGTCGGCATTGTTATCGAACTGGTAGCCCCACACCTCGATGTTCTTCTTCGTGGTCGTGCCGCAGAAGATGCGGGAGGTGATAGTGCTCGCCTTGAGGCCCAGCAGAAAGGCCTTGATGCAATCGGTCCCCACCGGCTTGAACCCGACCGGATTCATGATCGTTCTCAGCGGCTCTATGCCACCGCTCGGGGTCGGCGTATTGCTCGTGGACGGCGTCGTGGCCGTCGCCGTCGGTGACCCGCCGCCGCCACCACCCAGGTTGTGCTTGCTCGGCTTCTTGGTAAGGAACACCGCCGCCACGATAACGATGATGACCAGCACTATGATCCCGCCGCCGACGAGCAGTCCGCGCCTGCCGCCGGTCGGCTTGGACGGAGGACCGAAGCCGCCGCCAGGGGCGTACCCGCCAGTCGGCGTCCAGCCCGCCGGAGTACCTGGCTGGCCGGGCTGGACGAAGCCCGGCTGACCAGGGTAACCGCGCCCTGGCTGCGCCTGCTGTGCTTGCTGTGCTTGATAGGGCTGCGGCTGCGGCTGCTGGCCTGGGTATGGCTGCACCGGCTGGCCAGGGAAACGCTGGGCTTGGGCCTGGTATGGCTGCGGCTGAGGCTGCGGCGGCTGGCCTGGATATGCCTGGCGTTGCGGCTGGCCGAAACCACCCTGCTGTGGGCCGGGGGCGTAGCCGGGGCGGTAGCCCTGAGCAGTCGGCTGATCCTGCGGATTCGGCTGGGCTGGAGCGCCAAAGCCCGGCGCCGGAGCCTGGGGATACCCCTGACCGGGCCCCTGGTTCGCCGGCTGAGGCTGGCCGAACCCGCCGGGAGTCCCGCCATCGGGAGCCGCGCCAGGAATCGGCGCCATCCGCGTCGGCATGCCCTCGTTGCCGCCCGCGACACCGGCACCGCCAGGAGCGCCGCCGGCTGGCTGGGCGCTCCCTGGCTGGCGCGGCTGGCTGATGCCAAGCGCGACGGCGAGCTCGTCGGTGACCCAGTTGCAGGCCTCGGGTGTAAACGGAGTGCTCGAAGAGAAAGACGACGCGGTCAGCCTGATCGCGGTATTCGGGTCCATGCCCTGGGACACATGGTCGCGAAGCGTATCGGCCAGCCCGGCCTCAGCCGCGGCCACGAGGATGCTCTTCTCCCTCGGCGCGTCCGGCAGGTAGTCCTTGAGAAGGTTTGACATCGTCTGAGCATTAGAAAGGGCCGCGACACCGTGCTCAGGATCGGTGACGATAGCATTCAGGGCCGCCCGAGCCTCGGACGCGTGCTCCCACGACATGTCGGACATACCGATCCCCCTCCGCGTGGTCAGCGAGCTAACCAGTTATGACGTCCAAACAACGGCCGCCGCCGCTGACGCCCGCGACACCGAAATGCCACATGTCGCATTCGGTGGTGACGGCATGCTAACCGGACCGGCACGACGATGTCACGTGGACTAGAACCGGAAGGGTAACGCGGTGATAACAACCCGTGCACGCTAGCCGGGGCGCAGCGCGCTCAGCCGGTCGAGCGCCTCGGCCAGCACTTCTTTCCTTTTGCAGAAAACAAAGCGCACCTGGTATTGCCCCGCCTGCGCATGGTCGTAGAAGACCTGCATCGGGATCGCTACGACACCAGCCGCTCCCGGCAGCCGACGGCAGAACTCGAGTCCGGTGGCACCGCCAAAAGCCTCGATGTTCGTCGTGATGAAGAAGGTGCCTTCTGGTCGGTAGACGTCGAATCCCACCGCGGCGAGGCCGTCACACATCAGGTCGCGCTTGACGGCCAGATCGGCGGCGACCGAACTGTAGTACTCGTCCGGCAGGTTCAGCGCGCTGGCGATCGCGTACTGGAACGCGCCGCCGCTGGCGAATGTCAGGAACTGCTTGACGGTCCTGATCGCGGCTACCATCTCGGCCGTGCCAGTCACCCAGCCGATCTTCCAGCCGGTGAAGGAGAACGTCTTCCCGGCCGAGCTGATCGTGGCGGTGCGCTCGCGCATGCCGGGCAAAGTCCTGATCGGCACGTGCTCCCCGGCGTACACCATATGCTCGTAGACCTCATCGGTGATCACGATGAGGTCGCGTGCGCACGCCAGCTCAGCGATCGCGGCAAGCTCAGGCCTGGTGAACACCGCGCCGGTCGGGTTGTGCGGCGAGTTCAGCAGGATCGCCCGCGTGCGGCTGGTGATGGCGGCCCGCAGTTCGTCGATGTCCGGGCGGAAGGCCGGGGCTCTGAGCGTGACCGGCACCCGCACGCCGCCAGCCATCGCGATGCAGGCGGCATAGGAGTCGTAATAGGGCTCGAACGCGATCACCTCATCGCCCGGTTCCACGAGCGCGAGCAGCGCCGCGGCGATCGCCTCGGTTGCTCCGGCGGTGACAAGCACCTCGCTATCGGGATCGACGTCGATGTCGTAGAAACGTCGCTGGTGCTCAGCGACAGACCGTCGAAGTTCGGGAACCCCGGTGCCGGGCGGGTACTGGTTGCCGCGCCCGCTGAGTATCGCTTCCGCCGCTGCCCGCACGATCTCCGCTGGCCCGTCGGTGTCGGGGAAACCCTGGCCGAGGTTCACCGAGCCGGTCGCGACGGCAAGCTCCGACATCTCGGAGAAGATCGTAGTTCCGAGGCCGGCGAGCCCTCGATTCAGTAGTGGACGGTCCATCTGGCTATCAGATCATGTGACTTCATGTCGCATCCACATCGATCGCACCGCTGCTGCATACCGCCCTGGTTCCTTAACACGTGAGAGATCGCGGGCGCTGCGCGTTCTCTCACGGGTTGCTCGCCTCGTTGGAATATGGGGGCCAAGCGCGGGCAACGAGAAAGTACGACACCTCAGTACTCGGGGGGGTACGGCATGGGCCCTGGCGCATCGCGCCGGCTCAGCACCGAGGTGCTCGCGGCGGGGGCGGCATAAGCCGCCCCCGCTCTCGGTCTGACTCGCACTCGGGCGCCTATCCTGAAGCGATGCGCGCGTGGGTCGTGCACCACCCAGGTCCAGTCACCGGGTCAGCTACCGGGCCGCTTGAGCTGGTCGACCGGCAGGTACCAGAGCCGGGCGCCGGGCAGCTTCTGATCAAGGTGCGGTACTGCGGCGTTTGCCGCACCGACCTGCACCTGGCCGAAGGCGATCTTGAACCCAAGCGGCCTGACACCACCCCAGGGCACGAGGTGGTCGGTGAGGTGGTGCGCACCGGGCCAGGCACCAGCAGATTCGCGGTCGGTGACCGCGTCGGGGTGGCGTGGCTGGCCGGGACCGATGGTTCCTGCCGGTTTTGCCGTCGCGGCAGCGAGAACCTCTGCCCGCGATCGGTCTATACCGGCTGGGACATCGAAGGCGGTTATGCCGAGTACCTCGTGGCGGCTGACAGCTTCGTGCACGCGCTGCCATCCGGGTTCAGCGACGCCGAGCTCGCGCCGCTGTTGTGCGCGGGCATCATCGGCTACCGGGCGCTGCGCCTGGCCGAGGTGCCGCCTGGCGGGACGCTCGGCCTGTACGGGTTCGGCGGCTCCGCTCACCTGGCGGCCCAGGTCGCCATCGCGCAGGGTGCGGCCGTGCACGTATTCACCCGTGCGCAGGCGGCCCGCGACCTCGCACTTGAGCTGGGCGCCGCGTCAGCGCAGGACTCGTTCGACCCATCTCCGGTGCCGCTCGACTCCGCGATCATCTTCGCTCCGGTCGGCGACGTGGTGCCGCCCGCACTGCGCAACCTCGACCGGGGCGGAACCCTGGCCATCGCCGGCATCTACCTCACCGATATACCGTCGCTGAACTACGAAGACGAGTTGTTCGCCGAGCGCACGCTGCGCAGCGTCACGTCGAATACGCGCGGCGACGCCCAGGAGTTCCTGCGGCTAGCCGAGCGCCTGCGCCTGAAGGTCAGCGTGACCCCCTATCCTTTCGAGGCCGCCGACCAGGCACTCGCCGACCTCGCCGCCGACCGCTTCACCGGCGCCGCTGTGCTCATGATGCCGTGAGGCTCCCGACTGCTCGCGCCGCTAGCTCGGCCAGAGCCGCCGCGAATACCTCGGGCGGCGGCGTTACCAGGCCAGCGCCGACCTGGCCGGTGCCGGCGATCTTGCCTGCCATGCCGGTGTTGATCTGCGGCAGGATCTGAGTCCGCGCGACCAGCGTGACGTCGATTCCGGCCGGGGTGCCACGGAAGTCGAGAGCGGGAATCGCGAACAGCGGGTGCTCGGCCAGCGTGATCTCAGTCATCCTGGCTGTGCTCGCCAGCGCCGTCGCGGCGGTCCCGCCGACCAGCCGCACGATCGCCGGTGCGGCGGCCATCGCGAAGCCGCCAAGGCCAGCCGTCTCGGTGATCGCCGAGTCGCCAATGTCCGGATTCGCGTCGCCTCGGCCATATCCGGCCAGGAACAGTCCTTCCGGCACATTGGCCGGCGCGGTGAACCACTGGTTTGACGTGCCAGAGACCTGGATGCCGAAGTCGGTGCCGTTGCGCGCCATCGCGACGACCATCGTGCTGCCGGGGATGTCCCGCGCCGCGTCGAGGGCGAGCTTGCAAGCGGGCATCGCCAGGTTGAGGAAGAAATGATCGTTGCCGCCGATGAACCGCGCGGCATCGGCGATGTCGGACGAGGCGAATCCCGACTCCACCATCGACGGCAGCAGGTCACGGAGCAGCATCAGCGTGCCCGCGCGGTTCCTGTTGTGCGCCTCGTCGCCCATCTGCACCATCTGGGTGAGGATCGCCGTCACGTCGACCGGGCCGTGCCCGCGGACCGCGGCCGCGAGCAGCGGGCCGAGCACGTCCGTCATCCACCGCAGCCGGTCGATCACCTCAGCCGAGTAGGCCCCGTAGCGCAGCACCTTGCCAAGGCCCTCGTTCAGCGAGCAGTAAGCGCGCCGCCCGTCGGCCGGATCCTCGAGCACGAAAAGCCACATCGACGGCGAGACGACGCCGGCCATCGGCCCGACCGCGCCGCGATGATGACAGGGCTCAAGGTGAAAAATTCCTCGGGCGATCATGCCGTCCGCTCGGGCTGGATCTTCGGCCATGGACTCGAATACGGCCGCGCCCATCAGCGCACCGCGCAGCGGGCCGCAGGCACGTTCGACCTCGATCGGGGGGCCGGCGTGCAGGAACTCGCCTGGCCGCAGGCCGATGGCCGTGCCAGCCTGAACCACGTCTACGAGCTGTGCCCGCGCCGCGAACATCCGCGTCACCGCGAGTTCGTTCGCCCGCGCCCGGCGCTGGTCGGCGAGCACGGCGGCCAGGTCGGCCTCGGTGCCCGGCATCGGCGGCGCCCAGTCAACGCTAGTGACGCGTGCACCCGCCCGCGCCGCCGAGTCAGCGAGCAGGCCGAGCCCGGCCGAGATGATGTGCGGTTCCCGGCGCAGCAGATCGGTCATCGGACCTCGCTAAGCAGCCGGTCGCAGGCGAAACTGGCCGCCTGCGCGTTGGACGCGAACACGTGCGCTCCGGCCTGGCTCAGCGCGGCCGCCTGGGCGGCGAGGCCTTGCGGGTCGGCTTGCGTGCCGATCAGCGAGACGACCACGTCGATGTCGCGCGTCGACTTCGCCGCGGCGATGGCCGGGGCGAACTCGGCGGCCGGGTCTGGGTGCGCGCCGTAGCCGAGCACGACGTCCAGCATGATCACGGCGGTGGCCTGGTCGCTAGCCTGCGCCGCGAAGTGGTCCAGACGCAGGCGCTGATCGATCATCGGGTGCGGCCTGCCCACGGTCAACTCGTCCGCCCCGAAGTCGATCATGATGTGCCGTCCGTCCGCGCGATCCTCATGGTGGATGAACGAGTCGAGCCGGAAGGCTGGGTCGAGCGGGACGTTCGAGTAGATCGGGCCGAGCCGCTGCGCGGCGATCACCATCGCCTCGTCGCAGAGCGTTCCGCCGGAGAACAGTCCGCGCAGTGCCAGTCCCGCTCGCTGCGCCGGTCCCGCTCGGAGTGCCGGTCCCGCTCGCCGCGGCAGTCCCGCTCGCCGTTCTAGTCCCGCCCGCGGGTGCCAGCGTGACCAGCGCGGTATCGGCTTGCCTAGCGTCCGCAGCACAGATTCGGCCGCGCTGGTCAGGTCCGGCTGGCCGGGACCGATCAGCGCGAATTCGACCGGCTTGGTCAGCGCGGACGCATACGCGCGCAACTCGGCCGCGACCTGGCCGGCTGGCGGCTTGGAGAGCAGCACGATCAACTCGGTAGCCGGGTCGGCATCGAGTGCGTCGAGCGCCGTGCGGGCCGAGCGGCCGCCGACCGCCGCCGACAGATCGCGCCCGCCAAGTCCGAGTACCGCGCTGCATCCGGTTCCCGCCGCATCGAGCAGGCAGGTGAACTGCTGTGCGCCGGTACCTGACGCCGCCACGACGCCGATCGGACCCGACCGCAGCGAATTGGCGAATCCGAGTGCGATCCCCGCCACGATCGCGGTGCCGCAGTCCGGACCCATGACGAGCAAGCCGCGCTCGGCGGCGAACTCCTTGAGCGCGATCTCCTGCTCGACCGGGACGTTGTCTGAGAAGATCATCACGTCGCAGTCGCGGCCGAGCGCATCCATGGCCTCGGCGAACGCGCAGCGGCCAGGTACAGAGATCAGCGCGATCCCTGGCCCTGACCTCGCGATCGCGGCCGACGTCGTCCTTGGCGCCGCCTGCTGACCGGTCGACTGCTCGCCGGTGGCGCCGCGCCCGGCCAGCGCCGCATCGACCACGTCGAGCGCGGTGCGCAGCGATTCCGCGTCGTCTGCCCTGATCGCGACGAGCAGGTCATGCTGACCGACGCCCGGCGGAGCCGTCAGGCCGAGTTCGGTCAGCAGGGCGAGGTTAAGTTCCGTCGCCATCGCGATCATCGCGGCCCTTACGCCGCTGACGGCCTGAGCTTTGGCGCTCACAGCCATCAGCGTGACCGAGTCCGCGTACGCACCTGGCCTGGCCTTGACCTGCTCTGCGCTCACCGAGCCCCCTGATCTCCCGCGCCGATCTGGGCACGGAAGGAGATTCTTCCGCTAGAGGTACTCGCCGGTCCAGGAGGGGTCGTCGCCGTCGTCGGTCAGGGTTGCCCGCGCGTCGGCGAGGTGCTCGGCGCGCGCCTTGATGCCGAGCAGCATCTTGCGTTCGAGCAGCAACCCGCCGAGTTCGATGATCGGCGTCCTGAGCAGCCCGGCCGGCGCCGTCCTTGGCCCGAGCGTAAACCTGTTCCTGCTGACTAGCCTGGTCGTCTCCGGCATCGGGAACAGGGCCAAGGTCGAGACCCAGTTGCCGCCGAAGAAGCAGAGCACGAGCGCTCGGTCGGGTTCAACCGCCGCGACCCGCATGACGCCGTAGCGCCCGAAGGGAATCTCATCGCCTGTCTTGATGTCCTGGAACTGGGGAAGAATAACGTCGGCACTGTGTATGTCAAGGCCGAAGAGGTTCTCGATCCAGTCGTAGGAGTATCCGCCAGCCCGGCCGCTGCCGATCTGCACCAGCCATGGCCAGATGCAAGCAGGTGGTGCGCTGATCCCGATCGCCCTGGTGGTGACCACGTCGGCTTGCGGGCATACGTCGTCGCCTGGCAGGCCGCGGCTTACCTCATCGGCGCTAGCGCCCCATGTCAGCATGGTTTGCCGCCGCACTCGGTAGTACCGGGCGGCGACCGCGCCAGCCGCCAGCGCGGTCGTCAAGCCTGCCGCGTACAGGGCAATGCCACGTTCGCCCATCGGCTCCCTCCCTTTACGCGCGTTCCGCATTATTGCCGCCAGCCAGATACGTCCAGCCACCTGGCTAGCGCCAATACAATGGCAGGCGTTACTGTCGGGATACCAATGATGCTGATGATGTTTGAGCTTGGTTTAGTGCATTGTCATTGGCCGAGGATGGACCGGGGGAGTAACGATGACGCAGAACTGGCATGGCCTGCTCGGGCCTTTCGGCATCTGGCGTTCGGCGAGCATGGTGACGCCCGAACTGGCTGCCGAGCTTGAAAGGCTCGGATACGGCGCGCTCTGGCTCGGCGGATCGCCGAGCGCCGACCTGGCGATCGTCGACGAATTGCTCCGCGCGACCAAGGAGCTGGTGATCGCCACAGGAATCGTCAATATGTGGCAGAGCGACGCCCATGAGGTCGCCGCTTCCTACGCCAGGATCGAGGCCAGCTATCCAGGCCGTTTCCTGCTTGGCGTCGGTGCCGGGCATCGCGAGGCGACCAAGCGGTACGCCAGGCCGCAGGAGACGATCGTGGCGTACGTGGACGTGCTGATCGCCGATGGAGTGCCAGCGGACAGTCTGGTACTCGCCGCTCTTGGGCCGAAGATGCTGCGGCTCGCGGCCGAACGCACCGCGGGGGCGCATCCGTACCTGGTAACCCAGGCCTATGTCGAACAGGCGAGGCAGATCGTCGGTGCGGGCCCGCTGCTCGCGGTCGAGCACAAGGCTGTGCTCGAGGCCGACCCGCTGACCGCGCGGGCGATCGGCCGGCCTCGGGTGCAGCGCCCTTACCTCGGCCTGGTCAACTACACCAATAACCTGCGCCGTCTGGGCTGGTCCGAGGCGGACTTGGCGGGAGCAGGCAGCGACGCCCTGATCGATGCGCTGGTCGCGCACGGTGATCCTGGCCAGGTCGCGGCCCAGCTTAGGGAGTTCGCGGACGCGGGAGCCGATCACGTGTGTGTCCAGTTGCTTGACGCCAGCGTGGACGCCGACCCGGTTCCCGGCTACCGGCAGCTTGCCGCCGCCCTAGAACTCGGCTAGGCACCCGGGCGGGCCAACTCGTTGAAAGGCCTGGCCATCGGGGTCTAACCTAACCGAGGTGAAGCCGTCTTCATTCGGCTACTCGCGGCCCGAGTCCGTGGCCGAGGCCGTTGCGATACTCGCCTCGATCGGGCCTGACGGGAAGGTGCTCGCGGGCGGCCAGTCTCTTGTGCCTCTGCTGAATATGCGCTTGGCGACGCCGTCCCACCTGGTGGACATCAACCGGCTGAGCGAGCTTGCCTACATCAGCATTGACCACGACCACATCGCCGTCGGCGCGCTTGCCAGGCACGCTGACGTGCTGCGCGACCCGGTAGCAGCCGCCGCCCAGCCGCTGCTGGCAATGGCTCTCAGGCTCGTGGCCCACCCGGTAATCAGGAATCGGGGCACCACCGTGGGCAGCATCGTGCATGCCGATCCTTCCGGCGAGATGACAGCGGTTCTGGCTCTGCTGGACGGCTCGGTGCTGGCGACGAGCACCAGCGGACAGCGATTCGTTCAAGCCAGGGATTTTTTCCTTGGCCCGCTTGAGTCGGACATTCAGCCAGGTGAATTGGCTACCGAAGCGCGCTTTCCGATGCTGGCGGCATCGGCTGGGTGCGCGTTCGCCGAGGTCAGCAGGCGCCACGGGGACTACGCGGTCTGCGGAGTCGCGGCCGTGGTCGAGCTTGGCGATGACGGCAGGGTCAGGCGCGCACGCGCGGCCTACCTGTCGGTCGCTGGCACCCCCCTTGTACTCGACCTGACGGAGGCGTGCGCGGGCGCGGCTGACGGTTTCGCCGAGGCCGGTCGGCTCGCGATGGATCAGGTGCGGCCTGCGTCCGACATCCACGCGAGCGCGAGTTACCGCAGGCACCTCGTTGGGGTGCTGACCGAGCGCGCCTGCCGGGACGCGCTCGCGCACGCGAAGGAGCGGGCCAGATGACTTTTGACGTCCAGATGACGGTCAACGGCGTGGCGCGCACGGTGAGGGTGCCGGCGCGGCTGCTGTTGTCTGACTGCCTTCGCCACGACCTGCGGCTGACCGGTACGCACGTCGGCTGCGAGCACGGCGTCTGCGGCGCGTGCACGGTGCTGGTCGACGGGGTCGCGGTCCGGTCGTGCCTGATGCTCGCGGTCAGCGCCGACGGCGCGGAGATCACGACCGTCGAAGGGCTCGCCGGGCCTGATGGGACGTTGTCCGCGGTGCAGCAGGCGTTCGCCGATTGCCATGGGTTGCAATGCGGGTTCTGCACTCCCGGATTTCTCACCACGATCACCGCCGCGCTCGCCGAGAACCCTGACCCGACGCACGACGAGGCTCGAGAGATCATCGGCGGCAACCTGTGCCGCTGCACCGGCTACCAGAACATCGTCAAGGCCGTGCTGCGGGCGGCCGAGCTTGGACGGGCGGGGTCATGACCGCGATGTTCGGCGAGCCGATCGCCAGGGTCGAAGACGACCGGCTGCTCCGCGGCGAGGGCGCCTACCTCGACGACCTCGGTCACGACGCGCTCGCCGTGGCGTTCGTGCGCAGCCCGCACGCGCACGCCAGGATCCTCGACATCGACGTGAGCGGCGCACTCGACGTCGACGGAGTGCTGGCGATTTACACCTACGAGGACCTGCCGGGCAGGCTGGCCGAACCGTTGCCGTTGCTGATCCCGCATCCCGCGCTGACGCACGGCCGTACCGGCTATCCGCTAGCCGCCGACGAGGTGAACTACGTCGGCGAGCCGGTCGCCATGGTCGTCGCCACCGACCGCTACCTGGCCGAAGACGCCGCCGAAGCCATCACCGTCGACTACGACCCGCTGCCCGCCGTGGTCGGTATCGACGCCGCGCGCGCGGCCGAGCACCTCGTGCATCCCGACGTGCCAGGCAACGTCGCCGCGCACCTTGTGCAGAGCAACGGCGACGCCGCTGCGGCAATCGCCGCCGCGCCGCGCTGCCTTGAGCTCGACCTGGTCATCGAGCGCTCGGCGTCCATGCCGCTCGAGGGCCGTGGCGTGCTGGCCCTGTGGGACACCGACTCAAGGCGGCTGCGGATCTGGACGTCGACCCAGACGTCCACCGGGGTGCGCGCCGCGGTAGCGGCCAAGCTGGACCTGGCGCTGGCCAGCGTGGATGTGATCACCCCCGATGTGGGCGGCGGGTTCGGCGTCAAGATCGTGCACCCGTGGCCAGAGGAGGTGCTGGTGCCGTGGGCCGCCAAGACGCTCAGGCGGCCGGTGAAGTTCACCGAGGACCGGGTCGAGCACTTCATATCGAGCGCACACGAGCGCGGCCAGCGGCATCAGGTCAGGGTCGGGTTCGATGACGACGGCCGTGTACTCGGGCTCGACGTTCGGTTCTGGCACGACAACGGCGCTTACATCCCGTATGGCCTGATCGTGCCGCTCATCACGTCAACGCAGCTCCTCGGTCCGTACAAGCCGGGCGCCTACCGGGTCGAGTTCACCTCGCTGTACACCAACACCGTGATCGTCACGCCTTACCGGGGCGCTGGCCGCCCGCAGGGTGCGTTCGTGATGGAACGCACGATGGACGCGATCGCCGCTTCGCTTGGCCTTGACCGGGCGCTTGTGCGTGAGCGGAACTTCATCTTGCCGTCGCAGATGCCTTACGACCACGGGCTGATCTTCCAGGACGGCCGCCCGCTCATCTATGACTCGGGCGACTATCCGGCCGCGCTGGCCAAGCTCAAGGCGCTGGTCGGATGGGACAGCTTCCCCGCCGTCCAGGCGGAAGCGCGCGAGCAGGGGCGGAATCTGGGCATCGGCCTGGCCTGCTACGTCGAGGGCACTGGCGTCGGGCCTTACGAAGGCGCCCACATTGTGGTCGAGACTTCGGGGAAGGTCAAGGTGGCTACCGGCCTGACCACCCAGGGCCAGGGTCACCAGACCGTGTTGGCGCAGATCGTGGCCGACGAGCTTGGTGTGCCGTTCGGAGACGTCGAGGTGACCACCGGTGACACTCGCGCGTTCGGCTACGCGGTCGGCACTTTCGCCTCGCGGGCGGCGGTGATGAGCGGATCGGCCGTCGCCCTCGCCGCGCGGGCCGCCAGGGCTAAGGCGATCAAGGTGGCGGCGGCCGCGCTTGAGGCGTCGCCTGACGACGTGGAAATCGTCGACGGCATGGCGGCTGTCAAGGGCGACCCGGCATCGGCGATCGCCCTCGGCACGGTGGCGGTGCTGTCGAACCCGCTGCGATACGCGTTCGACGAGGCTGCCAAGGCGGCCACCCAGTTCGCCGGAGGCGACATCGACGCCCCGCCGGTCGCGGAGGGGGAGTCGCCGGGTATCGAGGGGCGGGAGTTCTTCTCGCCGGTGCGATCGACGTTCGCCAGCGGAATGCATGCCGTGATCGTGGAGACCGACCCGCTGACCGCCGAGACCAAGATCCTGCGGTACTGCGTGGTGCACGACTGCGGCACGCTGATCAACCCGCGCATCGTCGAGGGTCAGATCCACGGCGGGGTCGCGCAAGGGGTCGGCGGCGCGCTGTACGAGCGGATGGCCTACGACGAGACCGGTCAGCTGCAGAATGCCTCGTTCATGGACTTCCTGATGCCGTACGTATCCGAGGTACCCGACGGAATCGAGATCGACCACTTGGAGACGCCGTCGCCGCTCAACCCGCTTGGCATCAAGGGAGCCGGCGAAGCCGGCGTGATCCCGGGTGCTGCCGTCTTCGCCTCGGCGATCTCCGACGCCGAGGGTTTCCCGATCACCACGATGCCGATCTCCCCCTCCGACCTGTTCGAGCTGCGCCAGCGCCACAAGGCCGCCCCTGACGCCGGCTGAGGCGGCCGTGCCGTTATCTCCTGGGGCGGGCGTGATGCTGGTGGTCGCGGATGATCAGGTTCTCTAGCTTCGCTCGCGTCGCGGAATCGAACGGCTGCTTGACCTTGGTGAGCAGCCGGGTGACCTCGCTGACGCGGGTGAAGACGTCCACCGTGGCTCGGCGGCAGTTGCCGACCTTGGACCTGGGATGAGCGAGCAGCACTACCCGCAGCACGCCGACGTCCTGGCCGCGTGAGCGCAGAAACTCTTCGAGCGCGTCAGCAGGCTCGTTGAGCTGCGCGCTGGGGGAGCGCTGCCGGGCACCCGCGTCGCCGAGGCTGCGCTGCTCCACCAGATTTCCGTATCGATCGAATTTGTCGACTCGCCAGCTATCACCGTCGCAATGCACGGTGCCATTTATGTTCTTCACCTCGACCGCGACGAGCCCGGTCGGCCCGAGCAGCAGGTGGTCGATCTCACCGCGCCTGTTCTTGTAGCCGCGCAGCAGCACCCAGTCGTCGCCGAGCGCCCGCGCGAGTTCGTCGGCGACGAGCTGCTCGCCCGCGACGCCCGCCGCGAGCTTGCTTTCCTCGTCGCTTGGAGCGCTTACCCGCTTGGGCGGTATCGGTGCCTGGCGCCTGGCGCGGCGCACCGCGAACACGCCACGCAGCCAGGCTAGCCACCGGCGCGCGGCTCGGGCCTGATCGCGCGTTACCTCAAGGTTCCTGATCTCGGCTTGGTGCCGCTTGAGCGCGGACTGGTACTCAGCCATCGCTCGCTGTTGCTTCTTGCCGCCACGCTGCCTTTCCCGCTTGAGCAGGTCTCCGGGGTGATCAGAGAGCAGAACCACGCGCATCGGGCTTTACCGGTCGGTCCGCGACCCGGTGAGCAGCTCTTCGAGCTTCCTGCGCTGGCCCCGGTCGAGTACTTTCGGCAGCTTCCTCAGCCAGTCGCCGAGCTCGTAATGCGAGGTGAAGATCTGCACCGTGGCGCGGTGGCCGCCCTCCACCCGCGACCTGAAGTGGTTGAGCAGCACGGCGCGTAGCACCGTGGCCTCGAAACCAGATGAGCGCAGGAACCGCTGGAGTTCGTCGGCCGCGTGATTGAGCTGCGCGCTCGGCGAGCGGCCGTTCTCATCGTCGAGGTTGATCTCACCGAGCGACTGGCCGTTCTTGTCAACCCGTTCCGCTCGCCACTTGTCGCCATGACAGCGGACAGTCGCGTCCAGGCTCAGGCTCGTCAAGGCCACGACCCCGTGCGTTCCTAGCAGCAGCTGACCGATCCGGCCGGACGAATTCTGGTAGCCGCGCACGAGCATCCAGTCATCGCCAAGTTCGGCCTGGAGGTCCTTCACCGCGTGCTGCGCGCCGGACTTCCTGGCGGCATTGACGACCCCGGCGCTGGCTTGCCGCAGGTCGTCGGCGTGCGCCTGCTGCTTCGCGCGCTTGGCGCCGAAGGCGTCACGCAGCCGAGACGACCGCTGCGGCTGGTCGGAACCGCCCATTGGCCCCATCGTCACCGGCTGCTCGGTGTCCGCCTCGCGCCGCGCACCCGGCTGGCCAGACAAAACGACAACCCGCATACATCCCTCCCGCTTCGTTCAGGCAAATATGGCCGAAAGGCGGCGAGATGAGCAAGCGACGTCAGTGCGCGGTCGCCGAATGGTGACTGATGTAGGTCGCGTAAGCCTCGTTGGTGCCGGTACTTGCCAGCGCGTTGGCGTCGTTGTGCTGGCCGGCCGGGAACCTGCGGGAGATCAGGTCGGCTTGCACCTCCTGCAGGTGCGACGGCACGTTCGCCGCTGGGTTCGGCCCGGTGGCGACCGGGATGACGACGCCGGCGAGCACGTCATCGGTCCTCGGCGCGGCGAGCGTGAGCACATTGCCGAAGTCGGGCGCCGCCGCGTCTCGCGCGGTCAGCGCGGTCAGCCCCCAGCGCTTCTCGACGGTCTTGAGCACCGAGGTGTGGTCAAGGGGCATGCTGTCATCGGGCACGCGGTACACCGTGCCCGGCGCGATCAGCGGCGAGATCAGCACGGTCGGCACCCTCACGCCGAACCTTGTGAAGTCGAAACCGAACTCGCCGACCGTCTGGTCCGGCGCCACGGCGCCAGAGGGCGGCGGCACGTGATCGAAGCAGCCGCCGTGCTCGTCGTAGGTGATCACCAGCAGCGTCTGCGGCCAGCCAGGGCCAGAGCGCACCGCCTCGTACACGTCATGCATGAGCTGTTCGCCGGCCGCGACATCGTAGGCAGGGTGCTGGCTGTTACCGGTGGATGACCAGGAAGGCTCGAGGAAGCAGAAAGACGGCAGCGACCCGGCGGCTGCCGCCGCCGTGAAGTCGGAGAACTTGCCGATCGTCCCGCCCGGGGCCGAGGCGATGTCGGTGAACGTGGACTTGGTCAGCGGCTCGGCGTCGTAGCCGTAGATCCCCCAGCTCACGTCGTGCTGGCCGAGCAGGCCGAAGATGCTCGGCGAGGTGAAGGTCCTTGTCTTGTCGTCCATGTGGCCCTGGCTGGTCGCGGCAAGGGCAAACGCCCGGTTGGGCATGGTCTCGGTCGGCGCCGAGCTGTACCAGTGGTCACAGACCGCGTACCCCCTGGCGAGCGCCGAGAGCACCGGCAGCATCTGCGGGGTAAAGCAGCCCATGATGTCGTTCGCGGTCGTGCCAGGAAGGATCGTCCAGCCGTGCTCGTGAGATTGCCAGCCAAGCGTGTAAGCGAAGTCCTTCACGAAACCCTGCATCGCCGGCGTGGAATGAGCCGGGGATGAGGTGGTGCCGAACAACTGGCTGTTAGTCGCCATATAGCCCTCGCCAGGGTCGCCACCTGGCATGTAGTAGGCGTTCGGCGTCGACGGCTGGATCTGGAACACCGTCACCGGGTTGCCGTTAGCGTCCGGGTTGGACTCGGTGCCAAGCAGTCCTTCGAAGGCATGCCCGGATGAGGATATATTTCCCTGATCGGCATATAGGTACCCGAGCATGTGGTCGAAGGAGCGATTCTCCAGCATCAGAACCACCACGTGCTGCACCGAGTCAAGCCCGTTTCCGTCCGCCATCGCGCGTCCTTTCTTTCGTTAGCTCCAGAAAATTAACTGTAGCGGCTGCCATTTCCGTGATATCGGCTCAGGATTGGCTCGGCGAGTCGCCGGTGCCAGGCCGGTGCATGCCCGTGCCGCCCCGACCGTGCGATGCTTAGGGCTTGAGCTGGGCGGCTGGGTGCTGGAGGGCTGGGCTGATGAAGATCGTGGGCGAGGCGGCTGTGCGCGGATCCGCCGAGACCGTGTGGGGCGCGCTGCACGATGCCGCCATGCTCGCCCGGGCGATCCCCGGTTGCGAGCACTTCGAGGTCTGCGGTCCCGGTCTTGGCCAGTTCGTCGCCGCGATCGCGCTGCCCGCGATCAGCGGGACCTGCGCGGGCAAGTTCACCGTCGCCGAGCAGCAAAGGCCGAGCCTGGTCAAGCTGACCATGTCAGTGACGGGAGACCAGGGCACCATCACCGCCGACGCGTCCGTGCGGCTCAGCGACGCGGCCGACGCCACGACGCTGGTGAGCTACGAGGTAAACGGCACCGTCGCCGGGCCGCTGGCAGCGGTCGGCACCCGGCTGCTCACCAGCGCGGCGAAACGCCTCGCCGGCGAGTTCCTCGCGGCGATCGATGAGGGCATCGCGGGGCTGGCCGCGACCGCGCCGGTGGCCGCGGCTACCGAGTCGGCTGCCGCCCGACCGGCGGCCGCCCGTCCCGCAGCCGCCGGCCCCGCGGCCGCCGGCCCCGCGGCCGCCCGCCCGGTCCATGGTGGACAGCGAAGCGACAACCGGCTTGCCTTGGTCGCGGGAGCGGCGCTGGCCGGAGTCATCGTCGGCGTCCTGGCCGGTCGCACGGGCCGCCGGGCCGGCCGGGTGCGGGCGTGATCGACCAGCCTCGGCGGCTGCGGATCGGCATCGACACGGGCGGCACGTTCACCGATGTGGTGGCTTACGACGAAGAATCGGGCGAGCTGACCGTAACCAAGACGCCGACGACACCGGCCGATCCATCGACCGGGTTCGTCCAGGGGCTGACCAAGGTACTCGATCACCTCGGCGTTGACCGTTCCGCGGTTGCCGCGCTGAGCCATGGCACGACGATCGCGACCAACCAGCTGCTTGAGGGAGAGATCGGCAGGCTCGGGTTCATCACCACCGAGGGCTTTGAGTTCATGCTGGAGATCGCCAGGCAGTCCGTTCCTGATGGGTACGGCAATTCCTACTTCTGGGTAAAGCCGCCCAGGATCGTTCCTGCCGATCTAGTGAAGACCGTCGGCGGGCGGCTCGACCACACCGGGTCCGAGTTGCGGCCGTTCGATGAGGATGCCGCTGTCGCGGTGGCCCGCTGGTTCCGCGACCGCGGGGTTGACACGCTCGGTGTCTGCTTCCTGCATTCCTACGCCAACCCAGATCATGAACGGCGCATGGCCGCCATCTTGGCCAGCGAGCATCCCGCAGCCGTGGTGTCGATATCGTCGCAAGTGCTGCGCGAGTACCGGGAGTACGAGCGGTCGATGACCACGCTGCTCGACGCGGCCGTCAAGCCACGGGTAGCGAGCTACCTCTCCTCGATCAGCGCGCGGCTGGCCGCCGACGCCGGCGAGTCGGCGCATCGGGGGGTTCCGGGGGGTCGCCCCCCCGGGCCAGCGCAGCGGGGGGTTCCGGGGGGTCGCCCCCCC
>DATNEK010000003.1:0-29800 GCA_035553055.1 Streptosporangiaceae bacterium
CGGACGGTTCGACGCTCAAGAGCGAGTTGATGACCGCGCTGCAGATCTCGCTCAACATTGACAACGACTATCTGGCCTGGGCAAAGCAGCAGCAAAGCTCAAACTGCACGGTCGGCACCAACTCGACCTACTTCCAGGAAGCCTCCAATGAGGATAACCAGGCGACGTCTGACAAGGAGACGTTCTTGTCCACCTGGGATCCGATCGCCAACCAATATGGCCTAGAGCAATTCGACGCCAGCCAGATCTAAGCAGCAGCATCGGTCAACCCCGTCGCCCAAGTTCGCGTCTCGGAATACATAGAGTCCGCGATCAGCCAAGCGATGTGTGGTTAAGCGGCGAGCCCGAGTTCATCGCCGACCATGAGCAGCGGCGGGGTGCGATGGGTTGCCGGTTTCATCGCGCCGAGCCGGGCGGCCACTGCGATGGATTGCCGTATTCATACCCGAATTCCCTGATGAAACCCCAGATCCATCGCACGGGCCGAGCGTTCAAGGTGCGATGAAACCCCAGATCCATCGCACGGGCCGAGCGTTCAAGGTGCGATGAAACCCCGGTTTCATCAGACCGAGTGGGGTCGGGCGGGGTGCTGGGGTGCGATGGGTTGCCGGATTCATCGCACCCCCGGGAGGTTGATCATGGGCAACCGAGCTTTTCCGCAGGCTCCCAGGGCAGCATGAACGACGCCATGCTGTCCCAGCCGACCCTCTGTCAGGGCGGTGGGCGGCTCAGTGACCCAGTTCGCTGTAGACCTGTGAGGAGATGTGCTCGATTGTGTCGATCCCGGTCTGCTCGCTCGGGTTTCCGCCGCTCAGGACGGCGAGCACATAGTCACGGCCGCCGCCGCGTATCCAGCCGATGCTGTCGACCTGCCAGTTCGTGTTAGTGGCCAGATCGATCGGCAACCAGCCGTTCTTTAGCGCGATCGTCGTCCCGGTCGGTACGCCGCCAGACACGCCCCAGGCCTGGTCGGACTCGATCTTCTCCATCAGGCCGAGGCCGTAGTTCCGGTTGAGGCTGTTCAGTATCGAGTTCGGATAGGCGAAATCCCTGACCAGCTTGACCTCGTCGGACGCGGTGGTCTTCGTCAGGCCCCAGCCTGGCAGCGTCGTCGATCCTGGGATGAAGGCAAGGGTCGACACCGTGGTGTGTGTCATTCCCACTGACTCGTCAAAACGCTGGACGCCGGACGGGCCGCCATCATCGGCCAGCAGTTGGGTGGCAGCGCTGTTGTCGCTGTTCTCGATCATGGTGGTCATCAGCGCAAGCTCGGTACCTGGAAGCGGGCTTCCCGCCGTCTGCGCCTGCTTCAGCGCGGCGCCCATGATCTCGACTTTGACGATGCTCGCCGTGTCCTCTGTTATGCCCGGGTGAAAGACCCAGGTCCTGCCCGTTCTCTTGTCGTAGACAGCGGCGGTGACGAGGCCGGGTCGGGCGGCGACGTAGCCGGCCAGGCCGGCGAACGGCGACTTTCCTGGATCCCTGGGCTTGCCCGTTGCCGGTGCCGTCGATGTCGACGTCGACGGAGTGGTCGACGTTCCGCCACCGACGGGATTCCCCCCTCCGGGTGTCGTGAGGAACTTCGACGTTGGCGATGCCGGCGGACTGGCTGTCTGCCCTACGCTCGCGCAGCCAACCGCGAGCAAGGCAATGATGGAGATCGCGGCGGCTTGACTTGATCGCCTGAGTGACCGGCGCATAGCTTTATTTCATCCTGTGTCTTGGCTCGGGTCTTTAGGCTGAATCCTACTGGGGACATGCCATGTAACCCGCATAGATGACGTAACCGGATAACGGCGCCGAGAGCGGCCAAGAGTCAGCGGGTGGTCCCTTTGGTCCAGTGGCCTACCAGGAACCTGATGATAGCCGCCTCAAGGGCTCGGGCTATCTGGCGCTGAACGGTCGGCGAGGTCAGCAGCGCGGCGTCGGCCGAGTTCGGCATGTTGCCGCATTCGATCAAAACTTTGGGAACGGTCGTGAGATTCAGGCCGGCGAGATTGTCACGAAATATGTAGCCATTGTGGCCGTAGTAATTGGCGGGCCGCAACGGTGTGTCCGCGATGAAGGCCGCATGGACGTAGCCGCCGAAACGGATCGACGAGCCGATCACCTTGTCGTTCGGGCCATCAGCGACCGGTTCGAGCACCGTGAAGCCGCGACCCCACGTCGGACCGCCGTCGGCGTGAATGTCGATGGCGACATCGGTGTGGTTGAGCATGGTCGACCTGAGATTGACGCAGGGCCCGACGCCGTCGTTGTTTTTCCTGGTCAGCACTATCCGGGCGCCGTCCTTACGCAGGTAGGACGCCAGGTAGCCGGCGACGTTCCAGTTGAACTGGGCCTCGGTGTAGCCGGAAGCTGTCTGAGTGCCGGTGGTATTGCAGTTCTCCATCTCCCGGCCGTTCCAGATCTGCCGGTCGATGTAGGCCGGGTCAGTGTGATTGAGACCGTTGTGCCCGGGGTCGATTCCGATCACCTTGCCGGCGAGTGGCCGCGCGGCTCGGCTCGCGCCGCTCGGCGTCTGGCTCCCGTGACCGCTCGGCCTCTGGCGCCCGTGACCGCTCGCCGCCGAGTGTTTCGACGTGGCTGGCGCGAACGGCGAAGACTGCTTAGTGGCGGTGCGGCCGGCCTGCGGCGTACCGGCGCCTGCCGACGCGCATCCGACGGCGGCCAAGCCGGTGGTTAGCACGGCAGCACAGAGTTGCGTGGCGCGGCGAATAATCATGGAGCCCCGCTCAGTGCCCGGCGAGGAAGCGGATGATCGCTGCCGCGAGAGCCCGGGCGATCTCCCGCTGAACCCGCGCGGAGGTAAGCAGTTTCGCGTCCCTCGTGTTTCGCATGTTGCCGCACTCGATCAGAACCTTCGGCATCGTGGTGAGATTAAGCCCGGCCAGATCGGGTCGGGAGATATAGCCATTGTGGCCATAATAGTCGCTGACCTTCATCGGCGTGTATCGCAAGAACGCCCGGTGGACATCCCGGCCGAACCGCTCCGATGACTTGATCACCTTGTGGTTCACCCGGTCGGTGACCGGTTCGAGCACGGTGAACCCCCGGCCGCCCGCCGGGCCGCCATCGGCATGAATGTCAATGGACACATTGGCGTGCGCGCGGTCAAGAATCCGGGCCCGCCTGTTCACACAGGGGCCGACACCGCGATTGCTCTTCCTGGTCAGCACCACTTTGGCGCCGTCTCTGCGCAGGATCCTGGCCAGGTCAGTAGCCACCAGCCAATTGAACTTGGCCTCGGTGTAACCACCGTTCGTCTGGGTACCCGTGGTATCGCAATTCTCCCATTCCCGACCGTTCCAGATTTGGTGGTTCAGGAATGCGGGATCGGTGTAGTTGCGGCCATTGTGGCCGGGGTCAATCCCGATGACCTTGCCCGCCAGCGGCTTGCGCGCCTGGGGTGCCGCACTCGCGAGCGGGGCAGACACCGCGATGACAGTGGCGAACGCGAGCACGCTGGCGCCGACCGTACCAGCTCGGTTTTTCCCGATTCGTGACACGGAGCCTCCTTCCAGGCAAGTCAGAGCATAGTGATCGCTGCGAAGCGAGGCCGGCTGAACCGCTCAGCCGATGACGCCCCGGCCGCTGATCAATGACTCAGCGATAACCGTGCGGAGTATGTCGTTAGTGCCCTCGCCGATCACCATGAGCGGCGCGTCGCGATAGAGGCGCTCGACCGTGAATTCCTTGGAGTACCCGTAACCACCGTGCACCTGCATAGCGGTAAAGGCGCACTCATAGGCGACTTCGGAAGCGTAGACCTTGGCAAGCCCGGATTCCAGGTCCGCTCGCTGGCCGGCGTCGGCGCGTGATGCCGCCCAGTAGGTCAGCAGCCTGGCCGCCTGGAGTTTCATCGCCATGTCGGCGAGCTTGAGTTGCACCGCCTGGAAGCCCGAGATCTTCTGCCCGAACGCCTCCCGCTCTCCGGCATAGCGAAGCGCCTGGTCGTAGGCTTCTTGAGCGACGCCGACGGCGCGGGCAGCGATGTTGATCCTGCCCTTCTCAAGCGCCGCGAGCACCTGCTGCAGCCCGCGTCCCTCCCGGCCGCCGAGCAGGTTCGCGGCGGGCACGGCGGCGTCGTCGAAGATCAGTTCACAGGTCTCTGGCCCTCGGTAGCCGAGCTTGGGCAGATCCCTGACGACCTCGAAGCCTGGCGTCGACGCCTCGACTAGCAAGACCGACATGCCGGCGTGCGCCGGACTCGCCGAAGGATCGGTCTTGACGAGCACGGGAAGCGGGTCAGCATGCCGGGCATTGGTGATCCAGGTCTTCCTACCGTTCAAAATAAAGCTGTTACCGGCCTTCCTCGCGACCGTCGCTATGCCCTGCAGGTCGCTGCCGGCTCCTGGCTCGGTCAGCGCGATTCCCGTCCTGCGCTCACCAGATGCGAGCGCCGGCAGGTGCGCCTGCTTCTGTTCATCGGTACCGAACCTGGCGATCATCCAGCACGAGAGCGAGTGGCTGCCGATGATCCCGGCGACACCCATCCATCCGCGCGAGATCTCCTCGAACACCACGGCCAGCGAGACCATATCGGCCGCCATGCCGCCGTATTCCTCGGGCACGAGCAGGCCGAACAGGCCCATCTTGCGCATGGTCGCGACGATCTCGTCCGGGTAGCGGCCCGAGTCTTCGAGTTCCCTGGCGACCGGTCTGATCTCCGCTTCTACGAAGGAACGCATGGTGTCGCGCAGCAGCCGCTGCTCAGTTGACAGTTCGAAGTCCATGACGGCTCCTTGGGACGCATTAGGCCAGGACGCGCCGCCTGAAGTTTCGCAGCCCGATGGTCAGGAACACTAGGCCAAACCCCACCACTACGGGATAGATCACGTACAGGTGCATGTGCGGAGCGGTGGTGAACGCCGCTCGCATCCCCTCGTTCACATAGATGAGCGGGTTGATCAGCACGAGCGTCTGCAGCCAGTGCCAGCCTCCGACGGTGACCGGCGCCAGCCTGGTCCATCCGTAGTAGGTACCGCCAAGGAACGTGATCGGCAAGATGATAAAGCCGAACATGAGCCCGATGTTCCTCGGCTCGAAACTGGTGCCGAGCACCAGCCCGAGGCCGGCCATCGCGACGCAGGCAAGCGGCACGAACGTCACGATCAGCAACCAGTGCAAGGTCAGGTGAGCCCGCACCCCTGGTGCGTGCACGACGGCAGCGATCGGCAGCACGATGATCGCGGAAAGCACGCCCTGAGCCGCGCCCGACAGCACCTTGGCGATCGCGACCAGCCAGATCGGGCACGGAGCCTGCACCCGGTCCTCGATCTCGCGGGTGAAACCGAACTCCTGTGCCATGTTCAGCGCGATCGACTGCACGCCCTGGAACATGACCGAGATCCCGACGACGCCAGGGACCAGGATCGTGGCGAACGCGGACTCCTCGATCGAGCCGTGTCCGCCGATGCCCTGCCCGATCTTCGGGAACACGTACAAGAACACGAAGCAGAGCAGGAAGGGCTGGATGACGGTGCGGAGCACGAACTCCCACAGATGCTTGCGCAGCACCACCAGGTCGCGCAGCATGAGCGCGCCGAGCGCGGTCCAGCTCGCCGCGGCCACCGAGCGAGTGGGGCCGCCGCCTATCCGCCTGGTCGCCTGCGGCTGCGCTGCCTCGGTCGGTGAAGTCGCCGGTCCCGTGGTCGCTGGCACAGCCATCAGTCCCTCAGCTCCTTGCCGGTTAGGTTGATGAACACGGTCTCCAGGCTCGGCTCGGAGATTGACACATCGACGAGGTCGAACCCGCCACGCTCGGCGGCAAGCACGACGGTCGGCACAAGCCGGTCATTGCCCTTCATGTGCAGTTGCACCGTCCCGTCAGCGACTCTGGTCTTGGTGACGCCTTCGACATCCCGGCTGAGCTGTTCGCCTAGCCGTTCAGGGTCGCCCGCGGTCTTGATCGTGACGATGGTGTCGGCGTCCACGCCTAGCTTGAGCGCAGCCGGGGTGTCCAGCGCGAGTATCCGGCCGTGATCCATGATCGCGACCCGCTCACAGAGCCGGTCGGCCTCTTCCATGTAATGGGTGGTCAGCATGATCGTCTGGCCGTCTCTGTGCAGTTCGCCGAGCAGGTCCCAGAGCGCGAGCCTGCTCTGCGGGTCAAGCCCTGCCGTCGGCTCGTCGAGAAAGAGCACAGAAGGCCGGTGGAAGATCGCCCTGGCGACCATGAGTCGCTGCGCCATCCCGCCGGACAACGCGTACACGGACGCCTTGGCCCACTTGGAGAGCTGGAACTGCTCGAGCAGCTCGTCGGCGACCTGACGTGACTGCCTGGCACCGATGCCGAACAGCCGACCGTGGAAGTACAGGTTCTCCCAGACGGTGAGCTGACGGTCAAGTGTGTTCTGCTGCGAGACGATGCCGCTTAGCTGCTTGGCTAGCGCCGGATGGGCGCCGACATCGACCCCACCGAGAAACGCGCGCCCTGAGGTCGGCACCACCCTGGTGGTCAGCATGCCGGCTGTTGTCGTCTTTCCCGCCCCGTTCGGGCCGAGCAAGCCGAAGATCTCACCAGCCTTGACGTCGAGATTGAGCTTGTCGACGGCGGCGAAGTTGGTGCCCGGGTAGACCTTCGTCAGGTCCTCGGTGTGGATAGCGATGTCCGGCTGCTCGCGGTGCACGCTGGTCTCGCTGCCCGCCGCTCGTACTGTATTCATCAGCACGAAATCCTAACCCGCGCCGCGGTCGTCGGACTCGGGCTAGCGGCGGTGCGATGCCGCCGCGGACCGCGGTTCGGTGAGGCGATGGCCTGCCTTCTCGCGGCAAAGTTCATCGAGCCGGAGCCAGGCTGGCGGCAGGTCAACAGGCGGCGACATCAGCGCAAGCGTGAGCTGGTCATCGGCCAGATCGGGCGAGGACGCGGCCTCACCTGGCTCGTACCTGGCGGCGAACGCCAGGATCTGGTCGGCTACTTGCTCTAGCCGGGGATCGGCCGGATCCCAGTCCGCGGCTTGATCGTAGGCCAGGTAGATCTGCCGGAACTCGGGATCGGCGAGGCTCCTCCGCTTATCTTGCGCCGCATCGTCGGCGGCATCGGGGTTCCTGGCTGCGAGCAGGATCCAGCCGTCGCGCTCGATCTGGACGGTGCGGGGGCTGATTCCGATGGCGCTTAGCTGGTCGAGAAGTTCGGCGACCTTGGGTGGAAGGAACAGGGAGTCACCAGCCACAAGCCCGGCTATCCGGCGTCGTTGCTCCCGCAGGTCGCGGATCCGCGTCCGCAGCGCCTCGTCTATCTGGCTTACAGCTTCAGCGAACTCATCTGGCTCGGCCATGAGCAGGCCCTTGATCCTGGCGAGCGGCACGCCGGCGTCGGCGAGCGTCTTGATCTTGATCAGGTCGACGACCGCGTTCGCGTCGTACCGGCGGTAGCCAGAGAAGTCCCGGTCGGGCTCCGCCAGCAGCCCACGCTGGTGGTAGTGACGGATCGCGCGTATGGTCACGCCGACGTAGCCGGCGACCTGACCGATCGTGAGCTTCATCGATCTCCTCGGACCTGGATGGCCCGGCTGATGCGGGTCAGTCCCAACGTATTCACCAAGCCGCGCGCTACCGCGAGGCAGCGCGCCAGAACAATGCCCGCGCCCACAGATATCCGACGAGAGCGAAGCCCGCGCACCAGCCGATCGCGACATAGCCGGTGTCGCCGAGCGGCGCGCCCATCAGCAAGTCACGCAGGGAATTGATGATCGGCGTGAACGGCTGGTACTGCGCGAACAATCTCAAACCGGGCGCCATCGACCGAGCCGGGACGAAGGCGCTGCCAAGGAACGGCAGGAACATCAACGGCATTGGCAAGTTGCTCGCGTTTTCTGGGGTCTTAGCCACCAACCCAAGCGCGACCGACAGCCAGGCGAGCGCGAATGCGACCGCGATAACCAGGCCTACCACCGCGAGCCATCCACCAAGCCCAGCGGCGGGCCGGAAGCCCAATGCCACGGCGACGCAGGTGACCAGCGCGGTGCTGACCACGGTCTGGATGACGCTGCCGACGACGTGACCAGTAAGCACGGAGCCTTGGGCGATCGACATGGTGCGGAACCTGTTGATGATTCCCTTGGTCATGTCCGTGTTGACGGCCACTGCCGTCGAGATCGAAGCAGAGGCCAGTGAAAGCACGATGATTCCGGGAGTCAGGTAAGCGATGTAGTGACCGTGGTCAGCACCATCGAGCCCGGCGCCAAGAGCGCCGCCGAGCACGTAGAGGAACAGGAGCAGGAAGATCACCGGCATCGCGACGACGCTGATCGTCATGCCTGGATACCGCAGCATGTGCCGCAGGTTGCGGCGCAGCATCGTGGCCGAGTCGCGGAGTGCGTAGGACTTGATGTTCATTGCGCTATGTCCATTTCTGTACCGGCGTGGCCGGTGAGCGTGAGGAAGACGTCGTCGAGATCGGGCGTGTGGATGGTGAGCATGGCCACGTCGATCGACTCGTCGGCAAGCTGATCGAGCACGGCCCGCAGCGACTTCACGCTCCCGTCGCTCGGAACCTGGAGCGCGAGGCGCTCATCGTCGTAGCCGGGCAGGCCGAGCACTCGCGCTGCCGCACCGAGCTCATCGACGTCGGTGAACTCCAGGCGCAGGTGCCCGCCAGGGATGTGCCTCTTGAGTTCGTCCGGAGTTCCCTCGGCGACCAGCTTGCCGTTATCGAGCACGGCGATCCGGTCGGCGAGCTGATCGGCCTCATCTAGGTGCTGAGTCGTGAGGAAGATCGTGACTCCATCGGCCACCAGGTCACGAATGATCTGCCAGAGCTGACGGCGGCTGCGCGGGTCAAGCCCGGTTGTCGGCTCGTCGAGGAAGATGATTCTTGGCTTGCCGACGAGAGTCATGGCTAGGTCAAGCTTGCGCCGCATTCCTCCTGAGTAGGTCGCGGCCATCTTCGAACCCGCATCGGTAAGGTCGAACAGCTCGAGCAGTTCAGCGGCCCGGCGACGTCCCTCGTCGCGCTCGATGTGGTTGAGATCGGCCATCAGCAGGAGATTCTCCTTGCCAGTGAGCAGATCATCGACAGCAGCGAACTGACCGGTGACCCCGATCTGCGCACGCAGCTGATCGGCCTGCGTGCGGATGTCGTAGCCGGCCACACGGGCCTCGCCACCGGTGGCGGGGATGAGAGTGGAGAGAATCTGCACTGTGGTGGTCTTGCCGGCCCCGTTAGGGCCGAGGAGCGAGAAGATCGTGCCTTCAGCGACTTTCAGGTCGATACCGTCAAGGACAACCTTTTCGCCGAAAGACTTGCGGAGGCCGGTCGCCCAGATGGCGAGCGGTGTCGGCGACTGCGTGTTCGTGTTCATGCGCCCTATCGTCAAAGGTTGACGCTGGGTCAAGGTCAAGCAGCGAGTCGGATCGACTTTGCCCAGCCGGGTAGGTTAGCCGCATGGATGAGAACCGCTGCCTGAGGGTGGTCGACGCGCTCCGAGACCGGGGCATCAACGCACACCTGGCCAGGCTCGGCGTCGATTCATACGCGGTCCGAGTTGAGATTGGTGACCGGCGCGAGGCGATGTGGGGTACCGAAGGGACGGCGAGCCTGGAGGCCGAGGTCCTGCTCGATGGCGACCTCGTAGGTTTCATCCCGGAGATCCCCGGCTCGGCCGACTTCGACGAGGCGCAAATCGTCGACGCCATCGCGCGCGCCGACTACGACGAACCGGAAGGCAGGGAGCGCCCGGTCGCACCGCCACCCGAGCCGTCATTGCCGCGCGAAGGCGGCGTCTTCCGCCGCTTCATAGGCGGCTTCCGCGAAGACACCAAGTAGGGTTGTCCTCTAGGCCAGATCACTTTTCTGTACAGGTGCGGCGGACCGGAATGTTGAGACCGATAGGGAGGCGCAGCAGGTAGCGCGTTCCGGCGGCCTCGTAGTACAGGTCGAATCCCTTGGTCGAGGCCACTTTTCCGAACGGCTTGATCACTATCACGAGGTCGATCATTTCTCGTCCGCGCGTCTGCCGGACGACTGCGCCCGGAATCCGCTGCCGCAACTCCCACCGTGTGCCGGGTGCCACAGACGCCACGCTCGACGCAGACGGGTAGCCCAACCTACATCGACGCCCTGCGAACCGGTTATCGGCAGCACCCAGGCAGCTAGCAAGCGTAGGTGCCGGGGATCTACCAGTGCGACTCTGCTTATGGTGGCCGTTCCGCCGGTATTGGGAAACTCATCAAAGCCATCGTGCACCACCTGGCCGGGCCGCGCGCAAGTGTTAAATGTCCCCGAGTAGGACCCGCCGTTACCGAACGGCCCGTTGGTGGGCAGGTTGCCGCCGGTGCTGCTGCATGCGGCGGCAAAGAGGAGGGCCAACGCGCAGGCCAGCCCTCCCACCGTGACACGGTTCACCCGGATGCTCTCCTTCCGCGCGCTAGGGATTGGTTCCAGTGCCAGGGTTGCCGAATTGTGTCGAGTCCATGAGGTTCCATGCCGCGACGCTTGGGTAGCCATTTGTCCCGCAAAGGACTGGAGCGGCGCAGGAATGTCGCTGCTGTCAACGACTCAGGTCAGACGCTCGATCGGGAAGGCGCTTTGGCGCCTGCGCGCTCCCACGGGGCGGTGAAACCGATGGCGCCGCTGTTGCGGTATGAGGTGATCCTGACCTGCAGGCCAGGCATCGGCGACTCGATCATCAAGCCGCCGCCGATTACGATCCCCACGTGGCCAGGCGCCTTGGGGGTGCCGTCTCCCCCGACGAAGAACACGAGATCACCGGGCTGTACCTGGCTGGCGGGAACCCTAGGTCCCCACAGCCACTGCTCTTGCGAGGTACGCGGGATGAAGATGCCTGCCGTCCGGTAGGCCATCATCACCAGGCCTGAGCAATCGAACGAATCTGGCCCGGTGCCACCCCACTGGTACGGCTTGCCGAGCTGGGCCTCCGCGAACGCGATCGCCGTCGCGGCCGCGTCGCTTGAGGCGGTGCCGATTCCCGGCAGGCAACTTGGCGCGTCGTCGACTGTGACCGGCGTGACCGAGAATCCGCCCTTGGCGTAGGTGGAGGCCCACCCGAGCACCGATTGGACGTAGGACTCCAGGTGGTTGTAGGCAAAGATCGCGTCGGTCGGGCTGTCGATCACGCCGTGGTCCACGAGGTACTTCGCCGCGCCGGCGATGGCGTCGGCCGGCTCGTACACGCTGGCGACGCCGTCACCATTGCCGTCAGTCGCGACGCCGTTTACGTGCTCGCTCGCCGGGTGGACCGGCGCCCCTCCCCAGGTGTTTCCCGCCGCGCCGCCGATACCTATCTGCATCGGGCCTGCGGCACCGAATGCGTTCGCCCCGCTGTGCACTCCTGGCAGGGTTGTTTGACCATCGTCGCTTTCCACCTTGGCGATCCCGGCGAGAATTACCCAGGGCACCCGGTACTGCGCACCAATGGACTTGAACAACGCCAGGTAGTTAGCCGGGATGGAGTTCGCCGCAGTGGAACTCGGCGGAGGCTGATTACGGCCGCCATTGCCCGCCGACGCGCACGCGTTGGAGGTCGAGTACAGCATCCCGCCACCGGCGAAGAGCAGCATGGGCGCGGCCAGCACGGCGACGATCAGCATCGCGATCACCGCAGCCAAGCCAAAGGCAGCGGGCTTGGCCAGGCCGGACGACAGCCGGATCACTGGTTACCCGCCGATTCGAGCTGAATGTTATTGACCTGCCAGCTGCTTCCGGCGCCGGTCACGGTAATCGCATAGCCAGCGCTCTGGCGCCCAGGACCCTTGGTGCCATTCGTTCGCTCGGTCAGCGTCACCACGAACGTGATGCTCGATGACCCGAACGCGCGCAGCGACGTGATCACCGCAGAGCCAACCGAGACTTGCTTGCCGCTGACTCGAGCAGCAACGAGACCGGGTGCCGAGTACGCCCGCCCGAGCAATTCCGCGAGCTGGGCGGTGATCAGCTGTTTCATCGGCGCCAGGTAGCTCACCGCGCTTTGTCGGTAGGAATAGGTACCGTAATCAGCGGCGAAGGTGGTCGTCACCCGCGCCGCGCTGGCGAGGCTGGATGGCGTGAAAGGGAGCCAGTTGTAGATGTCGGGGACGTTCCCGGTCGACGGCGGGGGCGCTGCCGGGGGTGAGGAGGTGAGCCCTGTCGCAGTAGGCGAGGCGGGCTGGTGGCTGGACGTCCGGGTCGGCCGGGGCGGGCTCGACGCGCCAGCGGATGACTTGGGCAGGAAGAGGTAGACGCCGAGTCCGCCCAGCACGAGAACGACAACGATAAACGCGACGACTCGCTGGACCGGTGTGAGTTCCATCGCTCACCTACTTCCGTCGCCTGACCGGTCGCAGCCAGAACGGGCCCGGCCCATTGTCCTCACCGCCTCGCGGCGGACCGCTGAGCGGCGAGCCCGGCTCAGGCGGCGGCTCGACTGGCCTGAAGTCTGACGAACCTGAGTACGGCGATGACCCCCGTGCCGCCGAAGAAGGACGGGCCGGCGACGACGACGGACGGCCCGAGGCCGACGACGGACGGCCGGACGCCGGAGGCGGCGGCTGCCGCCTCGAACCGAGCGAATGGAACGGTCCGCCACTTCCCGACCTCGGGCCTGGCGACGGGCTTGACCGGGTGGGACCCGAAGGTCGCGGCTCCGAGGTCCGCGGCTCCGAGGTTCGCGGCGCTGCGGTCCGCGGCGGCGCCGCTGGCCTCGGAGGCGGAGGGGTCCCCGGCGGAAGCGGCGTCCCCGGCGGCGGAGGGGTCCTCGCGGGTACTGGCGGCCGCGAAGCGCTTCCGGCCAGGCCGTTGCCCGATCCGCTGGGCCAGCGCTGGCCGGACGTCGCCGTGGATAGCGGCGGGGCAGAAGGCCGTGCGGATGACGCGGCTGATGAGGCAGGTCCGGCTGCCCGGCTCGCTGCCCCGGTACCGCGGCCAGCTGCCGATCCCCCTCCTACGCCGCCCGCTGGGCCACCCGCGCCGCCCGCGCCGTTGCCGGACGGAGCGCCGTGCGCCCAGCTTGTTGACGCGCCCTGGCCGTTGGGCAGCCGCAACGGCGGCGCCTGATCGCCGGATGAAGACGCTCCGGCCGATGCACCCCTGGACCGCGCCCGTGAGGCTGCCCCGGCCTGCGCGGCCGCGCCAACGCCGGTCGGGTCGGACGAGCCGCCGCTAGGCACGCCGACGGGCACTTCGCCGCCCGCTCCCCCGCCGTCGGCCGCCGCCGCGCCGGCAGCCAGGCTCGCCGTGCTGATAGCGGTCGCGGCACCGAGAGCGAGACCAGCCGCCTGCGCTGGATTGCGTCGCGCCCATTTTGCCACCCGGTAGCCGGCGAAGCCGGGCACGGCAAGGGTCGCTGCCGTCCTCGTGTTCGCGCGAGCCGTCGCCGCGGCGCGGCTGAGATCAGCCTCGGCCCGGTCGCTTGCCCCGATCGCGCTGTACCCGACCGATGCGAACAAGTGCTGGAATGGCTTCCTGTAAATGAACACCGCGACCGTCACCAACGTGATCATCAGGATCTTCAGCGCCCACGGCAGCACCGCGTCGGCGGTTCCCATGATCAGGGCGTAGCAGTACAACAGCACGCTCAGCGCCAGCGCGACGGCTGCCTGCTTGAGCAGCACGCCTACCAGCATTTCGAACCATCGCACCGCGATGACCCGGCCGAAACCTGGATGGGTGCCGACGAGCAAGAAGAACGGCCCAACGATCAGCAGCAGCAGGAAGCCGAGCTTGAGCAAGATCAACGTGACGGAGATCAGCAGGATCAGCACGCCAGCGACGAGCGCGGCGAGCAGCGCGGCGAACCCGATCTCCAGCCTGGTAGTCCACTCCTTGCCCTGGAACAACGGGTAGACGCTCGGATCGGATGTCTGAATGGACTTCGCGATTCCGACATAGGCAGCCTGTTTAGCCTGAACGAGCGCCGTCGTCGGCCGCTCGTTCACCGCGATCGCCTGCGCCCAGAGCAGCGGCCTGGCGAAAGCATTAACCGGCGTGCGCGCTCCACCGTGCAACGCGTAGGCAGTCGTGCCGAACTCGCCGTCCAGCCACGGCTTGCAGACCAGCACCGTCCACAACTCATTGGCGTTCTGATCAACAACGGTCCGGCCCGAGGTGTAGCTGAAGCTCGTCGGGTTGATCTGCGGGTCCCCGGCCGTGACCGGCAGGCAGCTCGCCTGACCTGGGCTCGGCAGGTGCGCGAACGCGGTGTTCAGGGTGGCGCTGATCCCATCGGACACGCCCTTGCCAAGCCCGGTGAAGTCGGCCGGCCGGCCGATCAACCAGATCGCGGCTGCGCAGGCGATCACCATCCAGATCGTGCCCTCGATGGTCCTGGTGCCTCGCTTGCGGATCAGGCCCTGCCAGGCCAGCCAGATCGCCCCGATAATCACTATAAGTGCGACATAAGGAAAATATATCGCATTGCCAAGGCCGGTGATCAAATGGTCGGTCACGCCCTGGAGCCAGCTCAGTATCCCCTCACCGGCGGCTGACTGGTACACGGTGATCGTCATCCGGTCGAGAGCCTTGGCGAAATCGAAGATCATTCCGGCGACGTCGTTCCCGATCAGCGATGTCATATCGGAGCACTGCAAATTCGTCGCCGCCCAGTACTGCCCGGCCGTGCCGTACTGGTTGTACGGAGTCGCGATCGGGGAACCGGCCGTGCCGTTTGGCGGCTTGATCAGTGAGTCAATTCCTGAGGTGGCCGACTCGGGCTGCGGCACTCCAGGCTGGCATAGGTTGTTCAGCGTCCCGGTGATGCCTGACTGGCCGATTGAGCAGAAGCCGAGCAAGCCGCCGATGTCGCCGATGCCGGGGACCGAGCAGATGCCGCCGCCGGCCGGCGCGCTGGCCGATACCGTCATCGCCGGTATCGCGTCGGCTTCCCCCCTGGTGGTGCCGACCCGCGAGGACGACCCCACAGAACCCCTCGCGGAAGGCACCGTGGCAATGAGCCTGACCGGCGTGATCGTGGCAGCCGTTTTGGTCGGCGCTGCGCTCGCAGCTACGTGCGGCACGCTGAGCACGGCTATCGCCACGACCAGCGCGACGGCTATCTTGCGAGGAAGTCGCCGGAGTCTGAGCATCGGGGCTCCTGGGGGTTCAGTAGCGCAGGGTTCGGTCGCGCAGGGTTCGGTCGCGCACGGTTCGGTCGCACACGGATCAGTCGCGTACTTGCGCGGAACTCGACGCCGATGTCGGGCTCGCTGGTCGGCCCCGTACCTGCTGGCCACCGGCCAGCGCGTGGGCACCTGTGGCTCTCATCTGGCCGGCTACCGGCGGACCGGCACCTGGCACCCCGTTCCCCGCTGAGTGACCGATGCCCTGCTGGTCAGCGAACCCCCGCCCAGCCTCATGTTCAACCGCCGGCTCGGCTCCCCCGCTCGCGGCCTGCGCTGGCACAGGAACCTGGCCTGACCCCGCCCTCGTCGGATTGGTGTCCAGCCAGCGGCGCAGATCATCGGAGATCAGGTCGACAACGATCCGGCCCGCGCGTCCGTCGAGGTCGCGGAAGATGCACTCGCCGTTGCCGAGGCTCCGTAGCGCGCCCGCGTGATCATCGGACGGTTCCACGCCGAGCAGCGACAGCACATTGGCCACCTCAGCCCGTTCGGTCGAGCGGAACGCGAACACCGCCGAGATGCAGTTGGTCACCTGCTCGTTGAGCAGGTCACCCGCGTTCTGCGACACGAGCACGAGCGCGGTGTTCCTCGACCGGCCCATCCGCGATACCTCGGGGATGAGCTTGGCGCCCTGCGGCGTCGACGTGACTGCCCAGGCCTCGTCGAGCACGATCGCTTTAGGTATCCGCCGGTCCATGCCGTTGAGCAGCCTCCTGGCGAACTGCGAAACCAGGTAGAGCAGCGCGACAGAGAGCCGCTGTTCATAGGAGTAGTCGTCGCGCTTGAGTCCGGCCTCAGGCAAGGTCAATCCGGCGAGCGTGAACACGGTCGTCCAGCCCTCCGCATCGATACGGTCACCGCCAGACGGCGCGAAGCAGAGCCTGGCCAGGCGCATCTCCGACATCGACCGCAGCACGGCACCGAGATTCTTCGATGCCGGGTCGCTCGCCGACTCCAGGTGCTCGACCACTCTTCCCAGGCTCGGTCGCTCCGCCGCTGACACGGCGCCGACCGCCTGGATCATCGCGCTCTCGCGCTCCTCACTCATGCCAGGTAGCAGCAGCCGGAGCGTCTCCGCCGCCATCGTCCGCCGCTCAGCCAGGTCGTCGCCAAACGAGAACGGGTCGAGCAGGCCAGCGGCCGCACTGCCGAGCGGCAGCACCCGGGCCCGCCGGCCACGGTGGGCGAGCAGCCGCACCAGCGACTCCGCGTCGCCCTTGGGGTCGATCACCGCGACGGTCACTCCGCGCAGCGCGAGCTGAAGGATCATCAGGAGCGCCAGCGTCGTCTTGCCGCCGCCTGGCTCACCGGTGATCGCGACCGCCGTCGGCCGGTTCCTCGCCGCGGCGACCAGCGGGTCGAAGTGCACGACCGACCTGGCCCGCCCGATCGTCTCGCCCAGGTAAGGGCCGACCCAGCCGGCCGCCTCGACCGGCCGGTCGCCGAGGTCGACGGTCGCGGTCGGCATTCCGCCAGCGATCGTGTAAAGCGGCTGGCGCTGCAGGTACGAGCTCAGCCTGACCTTGTCACCTGGCAACGACTCGCACAGCAGCGAGAACTGATCTCCGGTCGAATTGACCACGTCGATGCCGATGTCGCGGTAGTGCTCTGTGACCGCCTCGGCCCGCCGCACGCACAGCTCCCGGTCGGGTGCTGTGACGGCGAGCCGGTGCCAGCCGTACACGAACGGCAGCCGTTCCTTGGTGATTCCGTGCTCGAGCAGCCTGGCCGCCTCGATCTGCTCGGCGAGCGCCAGCGGCAGGTCGGCGCCGGCCTCCCTGATGTGCGCGTCCATGTCCCTGGCATGAGCAAGCCTGCGGCTGACGTCCTTGCTCGCCTTGGCCGGCGGGATCAGCTTCATCCGCAGGCTGGCCTCCACTGGGAACGGCAGCGAGTCGGCGTAATGCAGCCACGGTTCGCCGTCAGGGAAGTACATGACGTCGGGGAATCGCGTGAAAGACAAGAACGCGACGCACGACTCACCGGCCGGGTGAATGATCCGCAGCACCGTGCGGCCATTGTGGATCTCGCCTTCGACCAGCGCCTCGATCTCGCCAAGACCCCACCGGCGCTTGCGCACCGCGGTCGGAGACGGGTCACCGATGGCGCCGGTCAGCGCGTGCCTGAACAGCCAGGCGACGTCGTCGGCCGCGGCGTGCCTAGCAGCCAGCGAGCTCGCGGACAGGCCACGGCCGACCCGCTCTGCCTGCTCGGTCCACTTCGCTATCTCCTGACCGCCGATCGCCGGATCATCGATCCCGAGTACCTGCTCGCCCGCCCGGTACGCGTTGACGAACGTCGACAGCGCCCCGCCAGCCAGTTGCGCGCGCACGCCGCGCTGGCCAAGCCTGACACCCAGGTAGACCTCTTTGGTCCAGAAGTCTTTCGCCCAGACCTGCCGGTACATCTCATCCAGGTACGGCAGCCAGCCCGGCCCGCCGTCCGACGTGGCGTGCAGACCCGTGGCCCACTGCGCGGCCGGGTAGCTACGGTGGGCGATACGCAGATGAACTTCGGCGTCGGCCATCCTGATGCCGGCCAGCGCGACGGTCACGTTGGTCGCCAGCGTCTCACGCTGCTGCCCGGTCATGAACTCATACGAGATCGTCGGTATACGGAAATAGGCCCACGCGTGCGACTCGGTGAGCAGGATCCGGTCGTCGAAGTACCTGACAGACAGGTTGTGCCGCTTGGCTCGCTGACTCATCGCCGCACCGGCCCATCGGCGCCCGCGAGCGCCGCCGCGAGCACACCGGCCAACGCGGCAGCGGCGCTGACCGTGGCTGGGCTCAGCAAACCGGTCCATCGCTGAGCGTCTGGCGAACCTGACCGCGGGGCGGATGTCTTGAGCTGATCGTCCCAAGGGACGCGAACTATGGCGCGGCATTGGCCGACGCAGACTCGTTCGGCCTGCTCGACATGAGGCATGCTGCGGCGGCTTACCCCGTTCATGACCATGATCGCGTCAGCGGCGAGGCGGCCATGGCCGTGGGCGTCGAGCCACTCGAAGGTCATGCCGATCGCGCGGGCGGCGGTGGCGCTGGCTGGCGCGACCAGCAGGAGCTGGTCGGCGATGGTGAGCAGCCGCGTGACCGCCGTGGTCGACGGGTCGGCGAGCACGATCCGATGCGTGGCGGTAGCCCGTTCGAACGCCGCTAGGGCCTTCGCCGGATCCAGATCGGGCTCAGGCTGGGCGGGGTATGGTTCGCCGTCCGGCGTGAGCACCGTGAGCCGGCTCGGGCCGAGCGACGCCGCCTGGCCGAGCGCTGGCCGCCGCTGCGCCTGCAGCGCGAGCGACTCAGCGCCCGGGTTGAGGTCGAGCACCGCGACCGGGTCAGACCGCAGGCTTGCGAGTACCTCGCCGACTAGCAGCGTGGCGACCGTCTGACCCGCGCCGACCGTGCAACCGAGCACGACCACCCGGCGCGGGCCGCCGATCGGCAGCTGAGCCCTGGCCCGGTCGCGCTGGAGCTGATCCGGCTTGCCTGGCCGGTGGCCGCCGGGAACGACAGTGACCCGTCCGGCCCGGACATCGCCGCGGCGTGCTCCCGGGCCCGCGAGCGCGGTCTCAAGCGCTGGCGGAGCTTCAGCGGCCGGCCCGGCGTTCACAACCGTGACGGCGGGCGTACTCACCGGCGGGGCCGGAGAGGCGGGAAGGACCGGAGAGGCGGGCCTAGTCGGAGAGGCCGGCCTGGTCGGAGGCGCGGTTGGCGAGCGAACAGGGCGTCGAGGCTCAACTCGGGGCTCAGGTCGAGACTCAGGTCGAGACTCAGGCGGGTCGGCAGGACCAGCAGGCGGCCGAGCCCGGGACGCCGGCTCTGACTGGCGGGTCGCGCTCGGCCGACGAACTGGCGGGGCAAGCAGGCCGGTGTACCCCGGCGTGGTCCCGGCCTGGCCAGCCCGCGGTGTGCCAGGCCGGTCGAACACTCCGGCGTGGCCACGCGCGACCGGTCTGGCCGGGACACGGCGCGCCTTGGGCCGGACCGGCTGATGCCGCCTGACCCGGGCCTCACCGCTGGCCGCCTTACCGCTGGCCGCCTTGGCGCGGGCGGACTGTGGCAGCCGCCACACCCGGCCGGTCACGACGATCACATCGTCTTCGCTGAGCGGCGCCATCCGGCACCAGACGCGCGGCTCGGCCAGGAAGCGCACTTGCGACTTGATCAGCTCCGGAAGTCGCTTGCCTTCGAGCACGGGGCGGGTGACCAGCCACGTCGCCGCTCCCGGCGGCAGCACATAGAGCCAGACGAGCGTGTGGTTGAACGGAAGGCCGACAATAGTGAGCAGCACCACGTACGGCACGGCAATGGCCGCGAACACCGTAATCTGGCCGATCGGAAGCGGCATGGGAAGCCGAAAATCGTACAGCTTGTAGAGCCGCTTCTCTATCCGCCAGATACTTGTGTAGGTGGGCAGATCCACCAGGGTGCGCTCCCTTCCTAAGCTACGATTCGCGTGCCAGATACCGTGCTCATGCTGGGTGCAGCGGCTGATTAGCCGCTAGTGAACGCCCAGCGCGTGGGCGATGCCCTGGGCAAGCGAACGCACTATCGTCGGTTCGTAGAAGATGACGGCAATCGCGACCGCAAGCACGAAGAATTGCACAAAGCGAATGATCTCACGGGTGAAGAGGAAAAATATAGCGACGATCCCTACGATCCCAAGGAACAGCGGCCCGAACAGGTCTTGCAGGTACGTCACAAGGCCCGCGCTGCTAATAGCGAGCGGTACTGCCATGGCGATTAGGTGCGGCGACATCACGACTCCGGGGTTGGTGAACACGGCGTAGGTGGGTTCTGCGCGGGACGGGTACGACTCATGACGATGGCCCAGCCAGCGCTGTGGATGCTCCGATCGAGCTGACATACCAGCGCCCGGCACGCTGGACTACGGTCATCGCATAGGTCATGTCGATCTGGGCCCGGCCCCCGGCGGAGGTGGGCGGCCCCGCCGATGGCGTGCTTACCGGCAGCCAGGCGACGGTCACGGTGACATTCCTGACCGCGCCGTTGCCGACCGCACCGTTCTTGGCCGCGCCGACCGTCGTCGGGACGCTGACGTCGACGATGCTGCCGAGACTGACCTCGCCTCCCAGGCCAGACAAGCGCGTCCCCGGCGCGGCGAACGCGGCGAGCTGGCTGCTCGAACCGCTCGCGTACGCGCGGAAGAACGCGGGGAGCAGCCTGCTCAGCGTCTGCCGCGCCGGACCGTCCTGCGTCACCTTCGGACCCGCTGGCGGCACAACGGCGGCTGGGGGCGCGGTCAGCGCCGGCTGGCCGGAGACGACAAGCCCGCCGCCTGCGTAGTAAACGGGAACGCTCAGCTCGATCAGCCGGCCGTTGGCCAGCGCCAGCAGCGACACCACCGCGCTTTGCGCGCTACGCACGTCCACGCCCGCTGGCTGCAGCGACTGCACGGTCTGAGATCCGCTGCCGTTCCAGCCAAGCCGAGGATCTGTGCCCGCAGGCAGGAACTGCGCGAGCTGGCTAGCCCGCTGAGCCGCCGTTGCCGGGCTGAAGTTCAGGTATACCTGCCCGAATTCCAGCGCGAACGCGCTCGCCAGCGTGACCGGAAAGCCGCCAGCCGACTGACCGGCCCCGGCAGCGCCCGCCCCGCCTGCGGACCCCGGCCTGCCCTCGTAGCTAGTGACGATCGCGGCGATACCGCGATAGCCGATCAGCAGCAAGACCACCCACACCACGGCCCGCAGCACCCAGACCAGCCACCGTCCCCCGGCGCCCCGTCCGGCTGTGCGCTGTGGTTGATCGACCGCTTCACCAGCTTCGTATCCGGTGTCCTCGCTGGCCCACCCGACGGCTGTCACCGCCCGCTCGGTCGTTACCGAGCTTCCGGGCAGCACCCGATTGCCCGACGCCATCACACCTCCGCCCGCCGTCTCACGCCTGCGTGGCTTGGGGCCACGGAGGCAGGAACTGCGGCGCACCATTGCACATGTCCGGCACCATTCTGCGGCAATACGCCCATCCTCGCGGGTCTTTGCGATTTCCGACGCGCCGATGACCTGCGGATTGGTGCCGCGGCCGATGCACGTCCTTGTCCGCTCGGCTGTTTGATTCCACCATCTGACCAGGGCAGACGCTGCCACGCCAGGCTTAGCGACGAGAAAGTACGAACTTGGGCCGCCAGCGTGAATGAAGTGTCTGGTGGGGTTTGCGAGGGTATCGGAGGTGGTGAGCTGGACGGGGGTGTACGGACCAGTGAGACCGGAGGTGCGAACGCCGATACCCTGCCCGCAGCCCTCCGGTGGGGTCCGACTTGCCGGGCAACCGCTAACACGAAGCGGCCGACTGCTACCTTGCGCATCCTAGCGGTCCATCTCCTGGCTTCACTCGGGCCATAAGCCGTCTACCTGGGCTTATGGCGACATCGCTCATTAGGCCCACGGCCCTGTGACAGTCAGTGTGACCGCCGTACATCACGGTTAGCTCATGATTAGGTAGCGTTTTCCGTCGATGTAGAGTTCTCCGCGAATAGAACGGAAAACACTACGCCGACGGAAAACACTACGTCACAACATTAAATCGAACCTCAGTCGTCACAGAGCTGCCTTCGCGGTCGTGATGATCCACGCGAGCACCATCGCTTCTTCGTGCCAAGCGTCGTAACGTCCGCTGCGCCCGCCGTGGCCAGCGATCATCTCCGTCTTCATGAGGAACGGGCCGCCCTTAGCGCTCGCCTGCAACTTCGCGATCCACTTCGCCGGCTCGACATAGCGCACGCGCGTGTCATTGAGGCTGGTGATGGCCAGGATCGGCGGATAAGTCTGGTCGGCGCTGATGTTCTCATACGGGCTGTAGGACTTCATGTACGCGTAGACCTCGGCCTGGTGCAGCGGATCGCCCCACTCATCCCACTCGGTCACCGTGAGCGGCAGCGAAGGATCAAGTATCGAGTTCAGCGCGTCGACGAACGGCACCTGGGCGGTGATGCCGCCGAACGCGTCAGGCGCCATGTTGACCACCGCGCCCATCAGCAGCCCGCCAGCCGAGCCGCCGCGAGCGATCAACCGGTCCGGCCGGGTCCACCCGGTCGCGACCAGATGCCTGGCGCAGGCGATGAAGTCGGTGAACGTGTTGATCTTGTGCAGCAACTTGCCTTCGTCATACCACCGCCTGCCAAGCTCGCCGCCACCGCGGATGTGGGCGATCGCGAACACGAAGCCGCGATCGAGCAGCGACAGCCTCGGGATACCGAAAGACGGATCGATCGATATCTCGTAGCTGCCGTACCCGTACAACAGCATCGGCGCGCTGCCGTCGGTACTCGCATCCTTTTTGCGCACCAAGGAAATCGGGATCCTGGTGCCGTCCGATGCCACCGCCCAGTCCCTGAACTGCTCATAATCCTCGGGCCTGTACTCGCCGGCGCCAGGAAGCGCGAGCACGGTCTGACGCTTGAGCAACGCCAACTCGCCGGTAACCGTGTCGTAGTCATAGACCGAATCCGGCGTCACCATTGACTCATAATTCAGCCTGAAAAATTGCGACGAGTACTCCGGGTTCGATCCAGGCTCGACCGTGTACACCTGCTCGTCGAAGGCGACGTCGCGGCCGGTCCCATCCGCTTCGATGATCCGCAGCCCGGTAAGACCATCCTTGCGGAAGTAAAGCACCAGATGATTGAGGAACGCGTCAACCTCGACGAGCCTGGTGTCGGCCCGATGTGGCACGAGCGGGATCCAGGTCGCTGGCTGGTCAGGCGAGGCTGTGGCCAGCTCGAAGTTCTGCGCGCCGTCGTTATGCAGGATCAGCAGCCGTTCCGCCCCGTCAGCGGTGACCTGGTGGTCGACGCTGTACTCCAGGCCAGCTCGACGCGGCACCACCACGCTGAACTCGCCAGTTGGATTGTCGGCGTCGAGCAGCCAGGCCTCGCTGGTCAGCTTGCTGGCCGCGGAGATGATCAGGTAGCGCTTGCTGCGGGTAAGCCAGACCCCGGCCCAGAAGCGCTCATCGGCTTCCGTGTAGACGATCTGGTCCTGCGACGCTGGCGTTCCGATCAGGTGCCGCCAGATCCGATACGGCCGCCACGCTTCGTCGACCGTGATGTAAAAGATCGCCGAGCCGTCGCTTGACCACGCCGACCCGTAGTAGGTGTCCTTGATCTCGTCGGCCGCTACCTCGCCGGTTACCAGGTTCTTGAACCGCATCGTGAAGCGCTCGTCACCCGCGTAGTCGGTCGAGTAGGCGAGCATCGTGCCGTCGGGGCTCACGTTGTAGACGCCGAGTGAGAAGAACGGGCTGTCGCCCGCGAGCTCGTTGCCGTCGAGCACCACCTGCTCGCCTTCGAGCGGTGAGCCATCGGGTGTCATCGGCGGGCGCTCGTCAGCGCTTCGCACGGCCCGGCGGCAGTGCACCCGGTACTGCTTCCCTTCGATCGTCCTGGTGTAGTACCACCAGTCGCCCTCGCGTACCGGCACCGACAGGTCGGTCTCCTTGGTCCTGCCCTTGATCTCGGCGAAGATCTCCTCACGCAGGCCGGCCTGGCCAGCCGTCATCGTCTCGAGGTAGGCGTTCTCCGCTTCCAGGAATGAGATCGTGTCCGGATCGCCGGAGTTGGCCAGCCACTCGTAGTCGTCGATGACCGCGTCGCCGTGGTGCACGCGCTTGGTAGCCGTCCGCTTCGCCGCCGGCGGCGATGACTCAATGCTCATGCTTATGAGTCTATTGAGGCGAGCCCTCGACGCCGATCCGCGCCGTGGCCCAGCGAGCGAGCCGTACGCTATGCCCATGAACCAGCGGCGTGACGCGGCGCGGGTAGCGGGGTTCGTCGATCATCACGCCCACCTGCTCAAGACCGCGGCGGGCGTTCCTTATCCATGGGAGGGCACTACAGTCCGCGAGTTCCACGAGCGGGTCTGGCGGACCGGAAGCACGCCGATGGACGTGCCAGAACCAGCCAGCACCGACTCACCGGACGAGCTGGCTGCCCGGCTGCGCGACGGGCTGGCGACGGCGGCCGCCGTCGGCCTGGTCGAAGTCACCGAGATGGGAATGCGGGACTGGTGCTACCTCGACGCGCTGACCAGCCTGAGCGAGCGCGGACCGCTGCCGGCCAGGGTCAGGCTCTATCTGGCCAGCGGACTGGCTGAGCAGGCCGGCGTAGCCGAGCTTGCCGCGAGAAGAGCGGACGGCGGCCCGTGGGTCAGGCTGGACGGGATCAAGTTCTACGCCGACGGCTGGCTCGTCCCTAGGACGTGCGCGGTATGCCGGGACTTCGATGACGCCCAAGGTAGCGGCCTGCTGTTCGCTGACGGCCAGACGCTCGCCCGCAGGATCGAGCCTTTCATCGCTGAAGGCTGGCGGATCGCCACCCATGCGATCGGAGACCGCGGTGTCCAGGCCGTGCTCGACGCCTACGAACTGGCGTGGGGCAACGACCCGGGAGCGATCACCGCCGCGCGGCCGAGGATCGAGCACGCGAGCGTGCTGTCGGATGAGCTGATGGCGAGGATGGTCGAACTCGGGGTGTGGGCTTGCATCCAGCCGTCCTTCGCGGTCACCGACGCAAGCCAGGTACCGCGCGCGCTCGGCGAGAATCGGGCAGCCAGCGCGTACCCGTGGGCCAAGCTGGCCGCGTCCGGCGCGAACCTGCTGATCGGCACCGATTATCCGATCGAGGTACTCGACCCGCTGGTCGGCCTGGCCCGCCTGGTGAACGGGCGATCTAATCGGCCTGGGTTGGACACAGACGGCACCGCACCCGAGCATTCCAGGCTCCCGCTCGGCCTGGCCTTTGACCTGCACACAGACGAGACCGCGGGCAGCACCGAGCTATCCGCTGATCCCCGGTCGGTCGATCCGGCCGAGATCGACCAGATCGAGGTGCTCGCAGTCGCGCCAGGACCTTTCCCAATCTGAGAACCCGCGCCCGGCGCGGCCTGGCATGTCTTCGCTGGCTGGCTAGCGGTAGTTGACGAATTGCAGGGCGATGTCGAATTCCTTGCCCTTGAGCAGCGCGATTACCTCTTGCAGCTCATCCTTCTTTTTGGATGTGACCCGTAGTTCGTCGCCTTGCACCTGAGCCCTGACACCCTTCGGGCCCTCATCCCTGATGATCTTGGAGATCTTCTTCGCCTCGTCTTGGGAGATGCCTTCCTTGAGGCCGACGCTGATCCTGTACTCCTTGCCTGAGGGCTTTGGGTCGCTGGCGTCGAGCACCTTGAGCGAGACCGAGCGCTTGACGAGCTTTTCCTTGAAGACGTCGAGCACAGCGCTGGCACGCTGTTCGCTGTTGGCCCTGATCTCGATGTCCTGCTTGCCTGACCAGGCGATGGAGGCGCCGACGCCACGGAAGTCGAAGCGGCTTCCTATCTCCTTCGCCGCCTGATTGACGGCGTTGTCGACTTCTTCGCGGTTGATCTTCGAAACGACGTCGAATGATGACTCGGCTGGCATGGCCACCATCCTATTGCGGCACTCCGCCCGGCACCCAAAGCTTGATCACCTCTGCCGCCTGGTCAGTCGCCACGGGGCGGGCGGCCCTGCTTGCGCATCTCGCGGACGTGGCCGGGCAGCCGACCAGCATCGGCTAGGGCACGTCGCAGCAGGAACTCGATCTGCGCGTTCGTGCTGCGCAGCTCATCCGATGCCCACCTGGCCAGAGCGTCGTGAACGGCAGGGTCCAGCCGAAGCAGCAGGCTTTTTCGTTCGCTCACGGCTTGTCGCGCCTGGCGTCACTGGTAGAGCGAGCCGGTGTTGACCACTTGCTGGGTGGCCTGCTCACTGCACAGCACCACGAGGAGGTTTGAGACCATCGCCGCCCTCCGCTCCTCATCGAGCTGAACGACACCTTCCTCCTCAAGCCGCTGCAGCGCGAGCTGAACCATGCCGACCGCTCCCTCGACGATCCGCTGCCGCGCCCCGACGACGGCGTTCGCCTGCTGCTGGCGCAGCATCGCCTGGGCGATCTCAGAAGCGTACGACAGCCTGGTCAGGCGCGACTCGATGATCTGAACCCCAGCGGGCCTAACCCGGTCGGCGATCTCATCGGATAGCCGCTGAGTGATCTCCTCGGCATTGTCGCGGAGCGACAGCGCTCCGGTGCCGCGGCTGTCGTAGGGATAGCTCGACGCGATATGCCTGACGGCCGTCTCGGCCTGGAAGGCGACGAACCTGGTGAACTCGTCGACGCCGTAAATGGCCTTGGCCGTGTCCTGTACCTGCCAGACGACCACAGCCGCTATCTCGATCGGGTTGCCGTCGGCGTCGTTGACCTTCGCCATCGAAGTCTCTAGGTTCCGCACCCGCACCGATACTTTCCGCCTGACCGAGAACGGGTTCACGCAGTGCAGCCCGGGCGCCCTGATCGTGCCGCGGTAGCGGCCGAACAGCTGGATCGCGCGCCCTTCCCCCGCGACCACGGGCGTGAGACCAGCGAACGCGAACCCGGCGGCGACAAGGACGACAACGCAGGCCCAGTCCAGCGCCGTCGACCCGGCGCCAGAAGTCAGCTTCTTGGTGAGCACGAGCAATGCGATCGCCGCCAGCGTCGCCACGACGCCGACCACGAGTACCGGTATTCCGGGAACCGAACGCGCCTCGTACTCGGTCCATGTCCTGGCGACCTGCTGTTGCGGAGCGGTTGAATCCTGCGCAGTCATCTTGACCACCCTCGGTTGACCATTAGATATCATGTATCATAGTGATATCAGTTTAAGATGCAACTACCCTCGGGTCGGCGGCCTAGCTCTTACAGCCGGGTCAGCAGGTTGTAGTTCCAGACCAGGACCGTGTACCGGCCAAGGTGGTAGGTGTGCGCTGGTCGGCCGAACGTCGCTCGCACCAGGCTCACCGGCAGGTAGCGCTCGTTGCCTGGTCGCACGGCGAGCAGCGCGACGAAGCTGGCTCGGTGCAGGTCGGGTTCGTACCAGGAATTCTTGGACTCCCAGTGATACGGGATCAAGCGCCCTGAGCCGGTTGTCAGCGCCCTGATCTGGACCCGATCGCGGCTCGCCAGCGTGACCGAGTTGGCCTGCCAGTAGTTCGCGAGGCCGTACCGGTAGCCGCGGGCGGCGAGCCAGGTCACCAGCCGGCCGCTCGCGGGCGGGGCGGGGGCATGGGCCACGTTGACCGCAAGCGTGATCGCGTATCCGAGCAGAACGACGGCCGCCGCGGACACCAGCTTTGTCGCTCGCAGCCGCTCGGCTACCAGCCGGCCAGCCAGCACAGCGCCAAACGGCAGGACGGCGGCGATCTCCCTCGTCGTAGCGATGTTGGCCGCCTGCACGCCGAACAGGTACGCCGCGACAATCACGGCCGTCCCGAGCACGAGCAACCGCGCGACGGTGTCATCGGTGCTGGCGAATTGGCGCACGCCCCGGCAGAACGCCCAGGCTGCGAGCGCAAGCCCGATCACGTGCAACGCCACGAACCCGGTCGCGACGCTGAGGTTGCGGCCGAGGAAGTCAGCGCCAAACAGCAGCAGTATCCCCTGCGCGGTCAGCGACACCCGCGCGGGCATCTGGGCCACTGCCCCGAACGATTTCGGCGCCGAGGCGACGGAATATCCGCCGAGCAAGTGCATCAGCGCGGGTGCCTTGAGCCCGACAGCGACCGCCGCAAGCGCGGCAGCGATCAGCGACGACTCAAACAAGACCCCGCGGACCCGACCGGGCTGCCGGACGAGTTCGGCGTACACCCGGATCGACGCCACCGCGAGCAGCGGCATGACGCCGATATACAGCACGATCGGATCGGCGATGAGCGCCCAGGCGAGCAGCGCGCCGACTACGACCGGCACCCACCACCGCCGACCCGCCCGGTCCACGACGAGCCACGCCAGCATCACCGGCACCGTCGTCCCCACGTGATCGGATTGCAGCATCAGCACGTTCACCCCCGGGCCAAGCTGCGGCGACAGCATGATGCCAGCGGCCACAACCATCCGAAGCACACCCGCCCGACCGCGAGCGGCGCCCTTCGCCAGCAGCGCCGCGACGAGGACGAGCGCCGTGTAGGTGAGCGCGCCGGCGATGTTCACCGCGTCGATGGCGAGCCCGTGCGCCCACTCGACGGCCACGTATTCCGGCAACTCGGTGGTATAAAACGACACGTCAGACAGCGCCCAGCCGTGCAGCAGCAGGTTGCCGTGCAGCATGTCCCACGCCTGCAGCGCGTTGGCGGCGCCGTCAGAAGTCGGCGCGACCGTCAGCGACTGTTTCAGGTAGCAGAAAAAGAGCACCACGCTGGTGACCGCTACCGCGATCGGCGGCACCGACTTCCTGGTTGAAACGGAACTCAACCACAACGCCGTCTCACATCCCACTCAAAAGTCAGTAGACGGGCGCCGTGCTTGCCGCCACGCCAGCGGGACGCTTCGATATGTACTCTGCCCCTGCCTTGAACGCTATCCCACAGTCCAGCTCTCGCTGACGCTGCCGTTGCAGGTGTAGATGTCGGCCGTAGATCCTGGAGTGGTCGAGCCGCCAGTCACGCTGAGGCACAAGCCGGAATTGTTCCCCACGATGGTGCCGTTGGAATTGAAGGTCCAGCTTTCGCTGACGCTGCCGTTACAGGTGTAGACATCAGCCGTTGTCTTCGGCGTCACCCCGGCGCCGGTGACGCTCAGGCACAGGCCAGAGCCGTTGACGATGGTGCCGTTGGAATTGACGGCCCAGTTCTCGCTGCTGTCGCCGTCGCAGGTGCTGATGTCCGCCGTGGCCTTGGGCGCGGTGGAATCACCAGTCACGCTCAAGCACAGCCCCGAGTGATTGCCGACAATCGTGCCGCCGCCGGAGCCAGGAACCACCGGGCCGCCATTGTCGCTGGGCTGCCAGCAGTGCGATGTACTGGCGACGAACACAGGACCGCCCACGCCACCGTCGGCGACCGGCTCATTGGCGGGCGGATTGACGATGACAGGCACCTGGCCGCTTGAGGTCCAGTTGTCCTCGCATGCGAACAGAGCGCTGGCGTTATCGCCCGAGCCGCCTCCCGCCCACAGGTCAATGTGCCGATAGTTCGGGCCGCCATCAGGGCCGTGGCCGGTCCAGTCCTCGTCACAGGCCGCGCAGTCGTCTTCCATGATGAAGTAGCGGTCAAGCGGCGGGTAATACACGATCGTGCCAGGCGCCAGCTCCGCCGAATCGGTGGCGAAAGTAATAGGGTTACTGAAAGTCCCGACGCCCCCCGCGCACGAGTGGATGTCCGGGTACGCGATGTCACACCCTGGCGGGCTGTTGTCGTCCCAGCCGTAGAGTGTGACCAGACTGTTGTCAGTTGTCGATGCATGAGCTGGCATCGTCGGAGCAAGCGAAGCGCTAACGACCAGGAGCAGACCAGCGGCAGCGGCAATAGGGCTGCGCCCGATCAGCCATAAGCTCCTGCGACCGAAGATCCCAGCTGAACGCATCCCTGCCTCCTGCCCGCGATGGTGTACTGCCTCCAATCCTGGCATTACTCCGCAAGCGCGCCAAGCGGCAGCTCGCGCTGGCAACGGCGCCACACCGACGCGAGACAGTACATCAGCGCCCTGGCGGGCAGCCGCAGCTGCGATGGATTCCCGGTTTCATCGCGCCAGCCCGGCCAGGTGCCGCGATGGATGCCCGAACCCACACCCGATTTCCCTGATGGATCCCCGGATCCATGATCCTGTTGGTTTATTGGGTTTGGGTGGCGGGGCTGAGTTCGAGGCGCTGGATGTGGGTGGTGCGGGTCCGGTCGAGGGGCTTGCCGGTCCACCAGGCGTCGAGGCGGATGATGTTGATGGCGGTGGCGGCGAT
>DATNEK010000004.1:0-8020 GCA_035553055.1 Streptosporangiaceae bacterium
GATCACCGGCGCCGACGCCGTGCATCCGGGCTATGGCTTCCTCTCCGAAGATCCTGAGTTCGCCCGCCAGGTCACAGGCGCCGGCCTGCTGTGGGTCGGGCCGCCACCTGAGGCCATGCAGGCAATGGCACTCAAGATTTCGGCGCGGAAAATGGCTATGCTGGCCGGTCTTCCTGTCCTGCCCGAACTCGACCCCACGGCAGTCGCCACGTTCCCTGTCCTGGTCAAGGCGTCCGCGGGAGGCGGCGGCCGTGGCATGCGGGCCGTGTATTCGGCCGCGGAACTCGACGCCGCCATCGAGTCGGCCAGCCGCGAAGCCCTGGCGGCCTTCGGCGACGGGACGGTGTTCTGCGAGCCGCTGCTCACCGGCGCCAGGCACATAGAGGTGCAGGTGCTGGCCGACCAGCACGGCACGGTCTGGGCTCTGACCGAACGCGACTGCTCGGTACAACGCCGCTACGCCAAGGTGATCGAGGAGACGCCGTCTCCATCTGTTACCCCCGAGCTTCGGGAGCGCTTGCTGGCCGCGGCGACGACGCTGGCCAAGGCGGTCGGCTACGTCAACGCGGGCACGGTCGAGTTCCTGGTCGACGACTCAGGAGAGTTCTACTTCCTAGAATTCAACACCAGGCTGCAGGTCGAGCACCCGGTCACCGAGTGCGTGCACGGCATCGACCTGGTCGCGCTCCAGCTAACGATCGCCGAGGGCACGCCGCTGCCAGCCGAACCTCCGCCAGCAGCCGGTCACGCGATCGAAGCCAGGCTGTACGCCGAAGACCCGGCCTGCGGCTTCCGGCCTTCCGGCGGCCCGATCCATGCCTTCGCCGTCCCGGCGGCTGACTGCGAGTTCGGGCTGATCGGTGGCCAGCGACTGCTTCGAGTCGACGCAGGCGCGGGACCAGGCACGGTGATCACCGCGCACTACGACGCAATGCTGGCCAAAGTGATCGCCTGGGCGCCGAGCCGGCGGGAGGCGATCAGGCGGCTGGCCACCAGCCTGGCCGGAGCGACCATCGCAGGCCCGGCAACCAACCGCGACCTTCTGGTCGGCGTGCTGCGCGACTCCAGGTTTGCCGACTACGGCGCCGACACCTCGCTGCTCGACAGCTTCGATTACGAGAGCCTGGTGCCCGGCGAGCACGAGTGCCGGCTCGCCGCGGCCGCCGCTGCCGCCGCCGTCGCCGCGACGAACAGGCGAGACGCTAAGGCAACGGCGAGCGTGCCGGGCGGTTGGCGCAACGTCCCTAGCCAGCCGCAGCGCACGTCGTTCCTAGGCCCGCGCGGACCGATCGACGTCAGCTACCGGTGGGCGCGCGGCGGCATGGTCATCGACGAGGTCGGTGAGGTCGTAGCAGCCGAGCCCGATCTGGTGAAGCTGGAGACCGGCGGCCTCAGGTTCACATTCGGCGTCATTCGCTCCGCCGACCGGATCTGGGTGCGATCGGCGCTGGGATCTGTCAGTCTCACGTTGCTCGACCGGTTGCCAGCGCCGACGCTCGCGGCCGAGTCGGGCTCGCTCGTCGCGCCGATGCCCGGCGGCGTCACCAAGATCGCCGCGGCCGCAGGCGACGCCTTGACCAAGGGTCAGCTCGTGCTGGTGATCGAGGCAATGAAGATGGAGCACCAGATCGCCGCGCCGGTCGACGGCGTTCTGACCGAACTCAGAGTCGCCGTGGGCACCCAGGTCAAAACCGGAGACGTTCTAGCTGTGCTGGCCCAGGAGGGATAGTGACGAACCAGGAAGACGTGCGGCTCGTCCGCGCGGATCTCACCGGCGGCGTCGCCGCGATCACGCTCGACTCGCCGCACAACGCCAACGCGCTGTCCAGCAAGCTGCTCACGCAGCTCAAGGCCGAACTCGAGCAAGCTGTGGTCGACCCGACCGTCCGGGTTATCGTGCTGACGGGCGCAGGCAAGGTCTTCTGCGCGGGCGCCGACCTCAAAGAGGCTTCGAGTACCCCGACCGCCGCGGCGCCGCTTATGTCGGCAGTCATGCGACTGCTGTGGGACAGCCCTAGGCCGGTGATCTGCCGGGTCAACGGTGCGGCGCGGGCGGGCGGAATCGGCCTCGTGGCCGCTGCCGACATCGCGATCGCGACCGAGCGGGCCACGTTCGCGTTCTCCGAGGTGCGGATTGGCGTGGTCCCCGCCGTAATCTCGGTGCCGTGCCTGCGCCGGATGCCTTCACGGGCGGCCGCCGAGTACTTCCTGACCGGGGAGGTCTTCGACGCGGCCCGCGCGGCCGAGATCGGGCTGCTGACCAAGGCCGTTCCCGCCGAAGACCTCGATAGCCAGACCGACCGGTACGTCGGCATGCTGCTGCGGGGCGCCCCGCGGGCACTGGCCGCGACCAAAGACGTGCTCAGGAACGGCCGGGCCGACGACTTCGCGGTCGGCCTGACCAGGATGGCCGAACTCTCAGCGACGTTCTTCGGCTCGGACGAGGCACGCGAAGGCATGGCCGCCTTCGCGGCCAAGCGCGATCCTTCCTGGGTCAGGCGATGACCGATCCTGGGTCCGTGCTCCGGGTCGCGAACTGCAGCGGGTTCTACGGCGACCGGGTTTCCGCGGCGCGCGAGATGGTCGATGGCGGCCCGATCGACGTGCTCACCGGCGACTGGCTGGCCGAGCTGACCATGCTCCTGCTCGGCAAGGCCATGGCGAGCGGACGTCCGGGCTACGCCAGGACGTTCCTGACTCAGATGGAGCAGGTGCTCCCCGCTTGCGTGGAACGCGGTATCAAGATCGTCAGCAACGCCGGCGGACTCGACCCGGCGGGCTGTGCCGCGGCCGTCGCTGAGATCGCCAAGCGCGCCGGGGTGAACCCGGTAATCGCCCACGTGACCGGTGATGACCTGCTGAGCAGGCTGCCCGAGCTAACGGCCGCCGGACACCCGCTGGCCAACTCCGACACCGGGGAGCCGCTCGCCGACGCCGGGGTTACCCCGCTCACCGCGCACGCCTACATCGGCGGGCTGCCGATCGCCAGGGCACTCACCGCCGGAGCCGATGTGGTGATCACCGGCCGGGTGACTGACGCGGCGCTGGTCGTCGGACCGGGCATGTGGCGGTTCGGCTGGGAAGGCGATGATCTGGACGCGCTGGCAGGCGCCGTGGTGGCCGGCCACGTGATCGAGTGCGGTTGCCAGGCGACCGGCGGGAACTATTCTTTCTTCCCCGAAGTTCCTGACCTTGCCCGCGCCGGCTTCCCGATCGCCGAGCTGGCCGCCGACGGATCGGCGGTCATCACCAAGCATCCAGGCACCGGCGGGCTAGTCAGCGTCGGGACGGTTACCGCGCAACTGCTCTACGAGATCGGCTCGGCTCGATATCTGAATCCCGACGTCACCGCGCGGTTCGACACGATCGCCATTGAGCAGGCTGGACCCGACCGGGTTCTGGTCAGCGGCGTTCGCGGCGAGCCGCCGCCCGCCGATCTCAAGGTCGCGCTCAACTACGCCGGCGGGTACCGCAACTCGATGATCCTCGCGATCGAAGGACTGGACGTGGCCGCCAAGGCTCAGCTCGCCGAGGAAACGATCTGGGCGCGGGTCGAGGGCGGCAAGGACAGTTTCGACGCCGTCGACGTCGACCTCACGGGTCGTGATCCCGCGCTGCTGCGGATCTCGGTCCTTGATCAGGACAAGGCCAAGGTCGGGCGGGCGTTCTCGGCTGCCGTCGTGGAAACCGGGCTGGCCAGCTATCCGGGGTTCTACGCGCTGACCCCGCCTGGCGACGCTTCGGCGTACGGGGTGTACTGGCCCACGAGCGTTCCCGCCGGGCTGGTGAGCACGCAGGTGGTGATCGACGGCGAGCCGGTGTGGTCAGGGTCGGCTCGTGCCGAGCCGACCCTGACTAACCCACCCGATCTGGCCCAGGGAGGGCCATCCAGCAATCCCCCTCCGGCGCGGGCGACGCCCCCCGCGTCGACCGCGCCGCCCGACTTCGGCGCGCCTACGGCACGCGCGGCGCTCGGCACAATCGTCGGTGCCCGCTCCGGCGACAAGGGCGGCAACGCCAACCTCGGCGTCTGGGTGCGTACCGACACCGAGTACGCCTGGCTCGAGGCTTACCTGACCGCGGAACGGCTTGCTGAGCTGCTGCCGTCCATAGCCGAGCTTCCGGTCGCCCGGCACTGCCTGCCCAACCTGTTCGCTATCAACTTCGTGATCGCCGGCCTGCTCGGCCGGGGAGTGGCCGCGAGCACCCGCCTCGATCCTCAGGCGAAGGCGCTTGGCGAGGAACTTCGCGCCGCGCTGGCCGAGGTTCCCGTAGCGCTGCTTCCGCCGTCGATTTCATTACCGCAGCAAGCTGACCAGCGACGAGCTTAGGACCACTCCGATGGCCGCTCCGACGGCGGTTGTCGCCAGCCAGATGCCTAGGCTCGCGAGCGGCGACGGCCGCACCGGCTGCGGTACGGCGTCAGCAAGCGCGCTGGTCACTGCCTGGGCGGTCGGGCCGCCCGCCGACCAGCCCCCGAACGTGGTCGGCGGAGCCGTCCCCAGGCCAGGCGGTATGACCGCGGCTACGATCGGCCGCTGAACCACTCCACCGACCGCGACTGGCTGCCCGTTGCCCGGCCGCAGGTCGCTGATCAGCCTGCTCAGCAGCGGTACGAGGCCGCCGACCGCGAGTGCGAGGAACACAATGCCGCTGATCAGGTAGCCAGCCGAACGCGCCTGGCCCGCAGGCGGGTTGATGACCAGGCTGAGGAAGTTCCAGCCGAGCGTTCCGAACGCCGCCACCCAGGCGATCAGCCCAGCCGATAGCGGGGTCCAGGGGCGCGACGCTCCGTAACTCCCCCGCGCGGCCGGCTGGCTCACCGTCGACGTACCGGCCGCATACACCGCTGTGGCTAGCAGCCCGCCTACGATGCCGACGAGCAGCAGGCGTATGTCACCGCTTGAGCACTGATGGGCGATGACATACGGCCCGCCGCTGCCGCAGGATCCGCCGTCGTTGATCATCACGTCCCGCACTCCCGCGAGCACGGATCTCAGGCATGCCGCGAACGCGCCAGTGCCGATGATGATCATGACGGCGCCCATGAGACGCCGCATCGTTACCTAGCGGTGTTCAGGTCGAGCCAGATCGCTTCCGGGTTGTTCGGGTCAACGGCGGCGTCTACGGTCATGCCCGGCCTGATCTGCCCGATCTGCATCTGGCTGACCGTCTGCTGGGTCGTCGCTGGGCGCGGCGGCAGGCCGTCAGCCATGACCGTCAGGTCGAACTGGATCATCAGGTCGAAGTTGATCATGCCGACCTGCTGCATCGAGTTGATCACGACGGTGCGCTTGATGGCAGTGCCGTCGGCAAGACCGGCGGCGGCCGCCGCAGCAGCGTTGGCCGCTGCCGTCTGGTTGGCCATCATCTGCTGCATGTTGGCCATCTTGTTCTGCGCCTGGGCCATCCTGGCCTGCGCGTCGGCCATCCGCTGGCCGGCCGGAGGCATGTTCGCCTCCATCTCCTTGCCCATCTTCTGCAGGTCGCGCATGTTCTTGAACATTCCCATGTCAGGCCGCCCTGTATAGCACGTTGAAACGCTGCGCGACGGCTGGGTTGGCCTTGATCCGGTCGTTCCAGCCACGTGAGGCCTCGTCCCAGGAACCCGCGTCGACGCCCTTGGAGGCTGCGATCTCCGGCAGCTTGGCCGCGTCGTAGTTGTAGGCGGCCACGCCCTTGCTGATCGCGGCGAACAGCTCAAGGGAGACGCCAGCGACCGGCTCGAAGTCCGGTCCGGTCGGGGCGGCACCCGGCTGGGCGAACTGACCCTGAGCCGCGCCCATCTGCGCCTGGGCAGCGGCCTGCTGAGCCGCCGCGTACTGCTGCGCCTGCGCACCCATCTGCTGCGCCTGCTGCTGTATTTCCTGCGCTTGCTGCATCATGCCGGGAGCGGCGTTCACCATGTCCCGCATGTCCTTCATTCGTTTCATCATTCCCATGACCGGTGTGTCTCCCGACTTTTCCCTTGAACGCTGTGGGCCGATCTTCTCGGCGTACCGTGCTCCACCATGAAGTAGGGCCAATTGGAGCGCAATATCAGTGGAGTCTCACTTTGGTACGCTGATCGCGGGCGGCTCGGCTGGTCGAAGCCGCACGAGGAACAAAACCGGCGCGCCCGGGGTGGGGATGGGCCGATGGCGTACGACCTGCCGCGCCGGACGCTCGCGGCCAGGCTCGAAGATCGGGATCGCGACCGGTTCGCCGGCCGCGGAGTTGAGCTTGCCTTCATTGACCGCTGCATGCGAGCCGATCCGCCTGCCAGCGTCATACACGTATACGGTCCAGGCGGCATCGGCAAGAGCGCGTTGCTCAGGGCCGCCGCCAGGCGAGCTCGCGCACTCGGCTGGGAAGTACTGTCCGTCGACGGCCGTGAGCTAGGCCCAGCCTCGGGTGCGCTAGAAGCGGTGATACGCGACGCCGCTGTGGCCGAGCCGGAGCCCGGGGGTCGTAGCCCCGCATTCGCACTGCTTCGGAAGGGCAAGGGCGGCGGACCGCTAGTACTGCTCGACTCCTACGAGCGCATGACCGCGCTCGACGGCTACCTGCGCCGCGATCTGCTGCCGACGCTGCCTGACCGGGCGCTCGTGCTTATCGCGGGGCGTGGCGAACCGGATCCTGGCTGGTTCTCCGGTGGCTGGGAGGCCGTGACCGCGCGGCTCGATCTGAAGGGTCTCGACCAGCGTGACGCCCTGGCGCTGCTCTCGGCGCATGGTCTCAGCGACGAGCGCGTGCCCGCGATCATCGACTGGGCGGGCGGCTCGCCGCTTGCCCTGTCGCTGGCGGCGGAGACGGCGAGCGCCGACTCCAGCTGGAACGCGAACACCGACCTGCAGCGTCCAGAGGTGCTGCGCTCGCTGATCCACCGGCTGGCGCACGCGGAACTCCGCGACGTGCGGATGTCCGCGCTGTGCATCGCCGCCATCGCCAGGACCACGACGCCGCAGCTCCTCGGCGCGGTCCTGCCGCGCGGCGAAGGCGAGTCCGCCTATCAGCAGCTATGCGACCTCACGGTGGCCGAGCCGCTGGGCGACGGCGTCACACTGCACGAGCTTGTACGCAAGGCGCTGCTCGTCGACCTCCGGCTTCGCAATCAGGAACTTGAGCGATTCCTGCGCCGCCGGATCATCGACTACCTCTACGAGCGGGCCGCCGACGAGCCATTGCTGATCATCGACATGGCGCACCTGGTGGACAACCCGGTAGCGAAGTGGGGCTTCGGCTGGGAGGGCGACACTGGGTTCCGGGTCGACTCGGTCAGGGAATTCGACGCCGACCGGCTCGAAGCTGGCCTGCGGGTCGGGCAGAACGTCGACTGGTGGCACTTGACTAAGCGCTTCTTCGTCGAGGCGTCCGAGCGGGTCGCCGTGGTCAGGGATCTCAAGGACAACATCCGGGGATATATGGCATGCATGAGCCTGGCGACCGCGCCGGCGTTCGCCAGCGGGGATCCGCTGATCGGTCCCTGGCTAGCTCACGCGCGCACGCACGCCGACGAAGGCGACTCGGTGCTATGGCACGCGGCCGTCGACTTCACCGGCCAGGGCAAGGTCCAGGCCATGCTCGGAGTCTCCGGGGTGCTGCGCTGCGGCACCCCGAATCCGAGGTTCGCCTACCTGCCAATCGACCCGACCTACCCGGGAGCCGTCGCCTTCGCGACGGCTATCGGCGCCGAGCACCACATCGATCTCGACGTCGAAATCGGCGGCGCGCTCGTGCAGTGCTACCGACTCGACTATGGGCCGGGGGGACTGACCGCCTTCCTGCGCTCCCAGGTCTACACCGAACTCGGCCTGCCGGCACCTGACCCGTCGACTCTGCGGTCGAGCACGCCAGGCCAGGCCGGCCTCGGCCGGATCGCCCCCAACCTGATCGGGGCAAGCCACGTGCCGCCCGCCACCGTGTTGTCGACCACCGGGGCACCCACCACCGTGCCGCCGACCACCGTGCCACCGACCACGGGGCTGCCAACCACGAGGCTGCCAACCACGGGGCTGCCGACCACGGGGCCGCCAACCAC
>DATNEK010000005.1:0-4316 GCA_035553055.1 Streptosporangiaceae bacterium
TGCGGAGCCCGAGACATGCCGCTGCGCACGTGGCTGGCTCGTCATCCAGATGACTTAGTGTCATCGGCCTTGATCCGCGCCGAGGCACGGTGTGCACTATTGCGCAATGACCCGGCCGCATTGACGCAGCTGGCGCGAGTGCTGGCCTTCGTAGCTCGGGCTGCCCGCAAGATGCGGATGACCGTGGCGAGCCCGGCCTAGAGCGGCTCGTGCAGTGCTGGTTAGTGCTGGTATTCAGTGCTGTTCGGCACGGACCTTGGCGGCGGCCGCGGTCATTGACCGGAGCTTGCCGAACGCCGATTCGCGCGGCAGGTACTTCATCCCGCAGTCGGGAGCTAGCACGAGCTGATCGGCTGGCACGAACGGCAGCGCCCGGCGCACCCGTGCGGCCACCTGCTCAGGACTCTCGACGGCCTGGTCGCCGAGGTTCAGCACTCCGAGAATGACGGTCTTGCCAGCGTCAGCGAGCCCGCCGAGCACCGAGCAGTCGAGGCCGGACTGCGCGGTTTCGATCGAGATCTGCCTGGCAGAGCACCCCGCCAGCTCGGGCAGGAACGAATAGCCGCTCGGCCGGTCGTGAATGATCGCCGCGTAGCCGAAGCACAAGTGCACGGCCGTCGTCCCGGTGATGCCGTCGAGCGCCGCGTTGATCACCCCGACACCGAATTCGCGCGCGGCGTCTGGCCTGGCCTGCAGGTAAGGCTCGTCAAGCTGGACGATGTCGGCGCCAGCGGCGAACAGGTCGGCGACCTCGTCGTGCACCGCGGCCGCGTACGCGTAGGCGGCGGCCTCGGTGGAGGGATAGAAGTCGTTCTGCGCCTGCTGCGCCATCGTGAACGGGCCTGGCACCGTCACCTTCACGATCTTTCCCTGTGCCGCGCGCGAACGCAGGAAGGTCAGCGCGTCCACGTTGACCGGGTGCCGGCGGCTGATCGGCCCGACGATGCGCGGCACCGGGTTCGGGTGACCGCTGCGGTCCAGGGCCGTGCCCGGATTGTCGATGTCGACGCCGTCGAGCGCGGTCGCGAACGCGTTGGAGTAGCTTTCCCGCCTGACCTCGCCATCGGTGATGATGTCAAGCCCAGCCTCGTCCTGGTCGGCGATCGCCAGCCTGGCCGCGTCCTGCTGCGCCTGTTCTAGGTGCTCGGGGCTTACCCGCCACAGCTCGCGTGCCCGCACCCGAGGTGGGAACCGGCCGGCCAGCTTCTCCCTGTCGATCAGCCAGTCCGGTTGCGGGTAACTGCCAACAAGCGACGTCGGGAACAGCATCGGGGCCTCCTCGCGGGCAGGGCGGGCCTAGGCCGCCTCGGGGGATGGCTGGGCATCTCCGGCGCCCCGGCCGCGCAGCGTCAGCAGGGTAGCCAGGCAGGCGAAGGCGAGCAGAGCGTACGGCACGAAGTCGGTGGTGGCCTGGGCGATGGCGCCGCTGGCTCCCGCCGCTATTGTCTGGCCGAGCGCCCAGGCCAGGTTGGCCAGCCCGAACGCCAGTCCCTGGTGCAGGTCAAGCCGCTGGGCCGAGCTAGCGAGCAGCGCGCTCGACGGTGCGAACAGGCTGCCGAACGCGGGCATGCCCACGATCAGCATCGGGATCAGCACGCCGAGCGGAGCGAGCACGGGTGCGAGCAAGCTGACAACGACACCAGCCGCGAGCGAGATGCGGACGGGGAGATACGCACCGCGCCGGTCGGCGAGGCGGCCGCCGAGCGGTGAGAGCCCGGCCTCGAACGCGGCCGAGGCCAGGAACGTGGCGCTGATCACCAGAGCGCTCGCCCCGAGCCGGTTGAGCCGCAACGGGGCGAGCACGTCGAGTACACCGAACGCCAGCCCGGCGACGGTCGTGAGCCACAGGCCTACGGCGACACCGCGGTCCTTGACGGCGGCGAACGCGGCTGCCAGCCCCTGCGGCTCGGCTGCGGCCGGCTTGGGCATGATGACGTTGATCACCAAGAGCACCACGCCGAAGACCGCGGCGGCTGAGAACGCTGGCCCTGTGCCGATCTGATGGGCGATCGCACCGACGACCGGCCCGAAGAGCGCCCCGCCGATGGCGGCACCGAGTGCGGTGCCGAGCACCTCGCCACGCCGCTCGTCGGGCGCCGCGCTGGCCAGCCACGCCATGCCGGCCGCCCACGTGCAGGCACCGCCGATCCCCTGCGCGACCCTGGCGCAGTCGAGCACGACCGCGGTGGTCGACCAGCCGAACACCAGCGTGGAGCCGCTCATCAAGATCAGCCCGAGCAGCACGCCGCGCCGCGCGCCGAGCCTGGCGACGAGCAACCCGCCTGGCAGCGCCCCGGCCAGCGTGCCGAACGGGTAGGCGGCCACGAGGATCCCCGCGCCCGTCTTTGACAGCCCAGCGCTGTGCACATAGTGCGGCAGCAGCGGCGTCAGCGCGGTAAAGAAAGTGGTGTCGACGAACACCAGCGCGCTGACGAAGATCAGCAGCGTTCTGATCGCCATCGACAACCGCGCCGGACCGTGAGCAGCCCGCTGATCCAATACCTGCCTCGCCAACGCCCTACGCCAATCTGCTCTGGTCTGCGTACTTCGCCCGTGACCTGCCTGATTGTCGCGGGGCAAGCAGCCTAGCGCAGCCCGCTGACAAGGCGATGAACGTGGTGGCGGAGACTCGACGTAGCCCGGCAGAGGCCTCGCCGCCGAATGAGGCCCTGATAAGAGTTGTGATTGCCGCGATCGGGGGAAAAGATCACGTCGTGTCCAGGTACCGCGACGTCCAGGCTTTTGCTGATCGCGCACGGGTTTACCAAGACGGCTTACTTGGCCAGATGCACCGTGACATCGCGGTCAGGACCGTTGACCTAGCGCTGAGCTTCGGGCCGGCGCCAGCACGGATTCTCGACGTCGGCTGCGGAACCGGCGTGCTGCTGCGCGAGCTGAGCAAGCGCCTGCCGCAGGCGCGCGAACTAACCGGCGTCGACGCGGCGGCGACGATGATCGAGGCCGCGGGCACCGGCGGCGAAGCCGCGCTCGAATCCGGTCGGCAGCCCGACGCGAGGCTGCGCTACCTGCACGGCCGGGCTGAGCGCCTGCCGTTCGACGACGCCAGCTTCGACCTGGTGATCAGCACCACGTCGTTCGACCACTGGGTCGATCAGCGCGCTGGGCTGGCCGAATGTCACCGAGTGCTCGCGCCGGGCGGCCGCCTGGCGCTGACCGACCTTTTCTCTCTCGCGCTGTTGCCCACGCTGATCGGCACCCGCAGCGACCGGGCGAGGACGCAGCTCCGGGCGACCAAACTGCTGGCGGCGGCCGGTTTCAGGTCCGTCGTCTGGCACCGGATCTACGCTGACGTCTGGCTTTCAGGGCTCTTCCGCGCGGTCACGGCCTCGGCTTAGCTGAGCGCTGACCGCTCGTATGGGATCTTCTCGCCAGCCTCGACCGCGACCGGCAGCCGGTTCTCAGCCGGCGGCAGCGGGCAGGTGGCCAGGTCGGTGTAGGCGCACGGCAGGTTCACTGCCCGGTTGAAGTCAAGCGTGACGCGGCCGTCGGCGTCCGGAGCCGCGATGTGCAGCGACCGGTTGGCGGCGTAGGTAGTGACTCCCGAGGTGGCGTCGTTGAACAGCACGTTCAAGGTCCCTGGCAGCTTGCCGTCGAACGCGGTCAGCCGCAGCGGCTGGCCGTCAATCTCGAACTGGACCTCGCCAGGCGCGTCGTACACGTGCAGCAATTCGTCGACAACAGAGCCGACGGTGGTCGGGCGCCGCTCAGCGAAGGCGACGTACCTGCCGGGGACGACCCAGCGCGGGCTGGGCTCGTAGGCTGGAGTCCCGGCGAAGTTCACCCGGAGCGGATTGCCGGGATGGCGTGGCCTGACGATGTCGTAGCCGCATCGCTTCGCGACCTCGATCACCGCGTCGCCGGAGACGGCGTTGATCCCGCCGCGCTCAGGGATCAGCGGAAACGTGAACTCCCCGCGTACCGGTTCGCCGCCAACGATGAGCTCTTCGCCCTCGTTAGCGACAACCGTCACGCCCTCGGGTCCGGTGCGCCAGGTGCCTGGTGCGTCGGGAAAGCGCTGCGCCTGGTCGGTGAGCCAGTTCAGGCTGGTGATGGCCAGGAAACCGTGCTTGTCGGCGAGCAGGGCCTCGTGCTGCCTATGCCACTTCCCCCAGCCTTCGGTGAACGACAGTTCGCTGACCTCGGAAATAGTCACGACATCCACCTCCCGCCTTCGAGCATAAGCCGGGCGGCGTCGATGCCCTACCCGCCCCGATCAGCGCCCTTTGACGGCTTGCAGCGTGTAGGTGTGCGGCAGCCGCTCTGGATGCTCGGCCAGCCGCCACTCATTTTCTGCT
>DATNEK010000006.1:0-7697 GCA_035553055.1 Streptosporangiaceae bacterium
CGGCCGGTGATCGCGGTGAATCGGGTGCCTGGCGGAAGATTGCCGCGTACCGGAAACTTCCCGTGCCGGGGGCGGAGCAGTGCCGTCGGGGTCACGGATGACTGCCGCGTTACGGAGTATTTCCTGTGTTATCGCACGAAAAGCATCCGGAACCGGGCAAGTCTCCGAGGAACGCACGTCAATATTCGTCGTGAGGAGGTCGCTTTTTCCGTCGAGGTAGGCTTTTCCGCGAATAGAGCGGCAAACTCTACGTCGACGGAAAACTCTACGTCACAACGTTAGGTCCTGGCGCAATTGCCGCGCCGGCCGCCGTTGATCTTGCCGGACGTCGCCGCGTCACGGGAGGAACCAGCCGCCTAGCTGCGTCAAGTCCCCCAAACCGGGCAATCCGCCAGTCCGCCGCGCCGCCCGGGCGTCGGCAGGCCGCCAGATATCGTGACCACGGAAAGAGTCGTCTACCGGCAATGTTGCGACCACCCCCTGAACCTGCGGGGTGAATACCCGAATCCACGTCGCCGCACCGGCATGAACGAGGTGGACGGAGCGGCTGGGCGGGCTAGTGGCCGGGGTCGACTGGGTTGTCGGACGCGGCCGGAACCGTCACCGGGGACAGCGACTCGGCCTCGATGACGCCCGCCGATGGCTGTGCCTTGCGCCGACGTCCGCCTCGGGTGCCGCCGTCAGCGAACAGCACGTAGTGGAAGATCAGGAACCTGACTACGAACGTGATGCAGTTCGCCAGGAAGTAGATGCCGCCGACCACCAGGTGCCGCCGGAGGTGGTGCAGGTGAAGCGAGGTCGCGACGTGCAAACCGAGCTTCGTGGCCAGGCCGAGCACCAGCCATGCACCTACCGATACCAGCCAGAACGGTATGGTCTCGCGCAGGACGCTCGGCCTGCCCTTGCGCTTCCAGGCCCAGCGGGACAAGAAGTAGCTCACGACAGCGCCGACGATCGCCGCGCTGACCCCTGATACTCCGCCAGTCAGGTGCAGCGGCCCGATGAACGCGAACAGCGCGATCTCGCTGGCTCCCAGTGAGACGAGCGCGACCAGGGCGAACCTGACGAACTGCGTACCCACTTTCGTGCGGAGCCGGTTCGCCAGCGCGACCGGTAGCCTGTCGATGAGCATTGGCATTGATGTCCTTGCTGTACGAAGACATGCTGGTGCTAGAGACACCTATACAGTACGGGAACCGGTCGAAGCCGTGACAAGAACGCCCCACATGGGGCAGTCCGTTCGGCGTGACCACGGCGGACGACCATGGCACAGGGTAGTACCCGCTGCGTACTGGTCGAAGCAAGCGGCAGGTAAAACCGGTGACGGGGCAGGAGAGACGGTCATGAAGATCTTGGTTTTGGGCGGTGACGGCTACCTCGGCTGGCCGACCGCGCTCCATCTCTCGGCTGCTGGTCACGAGGTGGCCGTAGTCGATAACTTCGCCCGGCGAAGCTATGACTTCGAAATGAACACTGGCAGCCTGGTGCCCATTGAGTCGCTCCAAACCAGGATCAAAGCATGGCGTGATGTCAGCGGGTGTTCCATCGGGTGCTACATCGGAGATCTGAACGACGCGGACTTCACCTACCACGTGGTGCGCGACTACAGCCCGGATACGATCGTGCACTTCGCCGAGCAACGGGCGGCTCCCTACTCGATGGTGGACCGCAAGCACGCGGTCTATACGCAGGTCAACAACGTCGTAGGCACGCTCAACGTGCTGTACGCGATCGCCGAGATCGATCCCGACATCCACCTGGTCAAGCTCGGCACGATGGGCGCCTACGGCACGCCGAACATCGACATCGAAGAGGGCTGGCTCGAGATCGAGCACAAGGGCAGGAAGGACCGGGTGCTATTTCCGAAGCGTCCAGGCTCCTACTACCACCTGTCCAAGGTGCACGACAGCCACAACATCGAGTTCGCCTGCCGGATCTGGGGAATCAGGGCGACCGACCTCAACCAGGGCGTGGTGTACGGGCAGCAGACGCCGCAGACGGCAATGGACGACAGGCTAGCCACCCGCTACGACTACGACGCGGTGTTCGGCACCGTGCTGAACAGGTTCGTGATCCAATCCGTGCTCGGCCTGCCGCTGACCGTCTACGGCAACGGCAGCCAGGTCCGCGGCATCATCGAGATCAGGGACACCGTCCGCTGCCTGCAGCTGGCCTGCGAAAACCCGGCTGACCGCGGTGAATTCCGTGTCTTCAACCAGATGACGCAATCGCTGTCGATTACCCAGATGGCTGAGACAATCGCCAGGGTAAGCCCCGAGCCGGTCACGATCGAGCACCTGGCGAATCCGCGCGTCGAGGAGGAGGGTCACCATTACAACGTCGTGCATTCCGGCCTGCTCGAACTCGGCCTCGATCCGCATCTGCTGTCCGACACGCTGATCGAGTCCCTATTCGAGATAACCAAGCGCTACGCCTACCGGGTCAGGCCTGAGGCGATGGTCCCGACCGTCGACTGGCGCCGCTCGACCAGCCCGATCGGCCTGTAAGGGCTAACAGAGCAAACGGCGACTGATATCACGCGGCTATTCCCTTGTCAGTTGCCAGCGATCGGATGACTGTTCCTGGCAGAGCCTGAACGGCACCGGTGGAACGTTCTTGCCAGGGGCAGCGGTTACTCGCCAGCATCGCCATTGCGCGGCCCCATGATCGTGCTGATCAGCCTCGTCTGCGGCAACCGATGGCTGCTCACCGGGCCGCTCGATTACTGAGAGCACCGTGTACAGCCGACCGCGCCAGACGAATCTCGATGGTCGGTCGTCGATCAGCTGCACCTGCACCGGCTCCGGTCGCACCGCACTCATCAGCCTGCATTCCCGCGCTCAGGCGACGCACACGCGCGGGCCGGTGACCGGCGTGGCCCGCCGCGACCCCGCGAGTAGTCGTCGCTACATCCGCTACCCCGGGGAAGTCAGGCAGCTCCTCTTGTTTCGAAACTATATTCGCATCGCTTGGAACGCAAGAGCTATTACGGGACAGACCGTTCGGTAATGATCGTTCGCCTGCTTAGATCGGCGTGCGGTCGACCAACGTCAGGGCGCTGGCGCGTACCCCGGCATCGGAAAACCGGCCAGCAGTTCGCGAACATTTCCTGCTACCTGCTCGATGACTGCTTCGTCATCTTTTGTAGCAGCAATGATTACTTCGTCCATCCAGGCGGCGATCTGCGGCATGTGCTCCTCGGTCAGGCCGCGCGTGGTGATCGCGGGCGTGCCGATACGCAAGCCAGAAGGGTCGAAAGGCTTGCGCGTGTCGAACGGGACCGTGTTGTAGTTGACCTCAATACCCGCCCGGTCCAGTGCCTTGGCGGCGGGCTTGCCACCGATCCCCTGGGCGGTCAGGTCCATAAGGATCAGATGGTTATCTGAACCCCCAGAGACGAGCGAGTAGCCGCACTCGATCAGCGCGGCGGCCAGCGCCCCGGAATTGGCGACTACCTGGCGGGCGTACCCGCTGAAGTCGGGCGCTGCGGCTTCCTTGAGCGCGACCGCGATCGCCGCGGTTGTGTGGTTGTGCGGTCCGCCCTGCAGGCCGGGGAACACCGCCTTGTTGAGAGCAGAAGCATGCTCGGCGTCGCACATGATCATGGCGCCTCGCGGGCCGCGCAGCGTCTTGTGCGTGGTCGTGGTGATGACGGGGGCGTGGCCGACCGGCGAGGGGTGAGCGCCGCCAGCGATCAGGCCGGCGATGTGCGCGATGTCGGCGACCAGGAGCGCGCCGCAGTCGGCGGCGATCGAGGCGAACGCAGGGAAGTCAATTGTCCTCGGTATCGCGGTGCCTCCGCAGTAGATCACCTTGGGCCGCTCGCGCATGGCCAGGTCCCTGACCTCGTCGAAGTCGATCCGACCGGTGTCGGCCCTGACTCCGTACTGCACCGATCTGAACCACTTGCCGGTCACCGACACGTTCCAGCCGTGGGTCAGGTGGCCGCCCATCGGCAGCGCCATGCCCATCATCGTGTCGCCTGGGTTGAGGAAGGCCAGGTAGACAGCCAGGTTCGCCGGAGAGCCAGAGTACGGCTGCACGTTGGCGTGGTCCACCCCGAACAGATCCTTCGCCCGCTGGGCCGCGATCCTCTCAATCGGGTCGATGAACTGCTGACCCTCGTAATACCTGCGGCCCGCGTAGCCTTCTGAGTACTTGTTGGTCAGCACCGAGCCGCTGGCCTCAAGCACGGCGAGCGAGACGTAGTTCTCCGACGGGATCATGCGCAGCTTGCTGAACTGACGCGCCGCCTCGCTGTCGATGAGCTCGGCTATCTCGGGATCGGTGGCGGCAACGTGGCTGATCGGCGGCTGATGCATGGCTCCCCTTCTAAACGTGATCTCCACTAATCATGACCCAACGGCCTGCGCTTCGCATACGGGGTGGCACGCTGCGCCTTCCCCGCTATAGACCGGCTAACCTACCGATATCGGACGGGACGGGAGGGCCATGCGCATCGGGCAGATCGCCATCGACGTCACCCCGCTGCGCGAAGGCAAGGACTTCCGGCTGCTGTTCACTGGCCGGTTCATCTCCATGGCGGGCAACATGGTTGCCACCACCGCGGCCAACTGGCAGGTTTACGGCCTGACCCACTCTTCGCTGGCAGTTGGGCTGCTGACGCTGACCAACAGCGTCGGCATGTTCACCGGCCTGATGGCCGGCGGCATGCTCGCCGACACCCACGACCGCCGGAAGCTGATGCTCGCCAGCAGGGCACCGCTCGCGGTGCTTTCCGCGTTGCTGATGGTCAACAGCCTGCTGAGTCATCCGCAGCTATGGGCCGTGTACACACTGGTGCTCGCGATCGGCGCGTTGTCGGGAGTTGGCTCCCCCGCAGCGACCGCCGCCGTTCCCGCCATCGTCCCGTCCGGCCAGATCCCCGCCGCCGCCGCGCTCAACGCCATGGGCAGTCAGCTTGGTCAGCTCGGCGGGCCTGCCGTTGCCGGTGTGCTGATCGCGGGACCCGGTCTGCCTTGGTGCTACGGCATCGACGCGGTCTGCTTCGCCGTGTTCGGCGCGACGCTGTGGTTCATCTCGCCGCTGCCACCGACGGTCAGGGCCGGGCGGCCCGGCTTGCGGTCAATGGCCGAAGGCCTGCGCTATGTCACAAGGAACAGCGTCGTCGGCGGCATGCTGGCCGTCGACACCAGCGCGATGATCTTCGGTATGCCCGCTGCGCTGTTCCCGGCCATAGCCCGCGAGCACTTCCATGGCGGATCGGCCACGTTCGGGCTTCTGGCCGCTGCTCCAGGGCTCGGCGCCATGCTCGGGGCCGCCACAAGCGGCTGGACCGGCCGGCTGCGACGGCCAGGCGTGGTGGTGATCATCGCGGGCCTGGTCTGGGGGGCGGCGATCGTCGGCTTCGGCTTTAGCGACAACCTGGTGGTCGGACTCGCGTTCCTCGCCCTGGCCGGAATGGCTGATTTGTTCTCCGAGGTGCTGCGCAACACGCTGCTGCAGCTCTACACGCCAGACTCGCTGCGCGGCCGCGTCACCAGCCTGTACCTCGCTCAGGTCACCACGGCGCCCTCGCTCGGCAACGTCGAGGCTGGCGTGGTCGCCTCGCTGGTCTCGACGACGTTCTCCGTGGTCAGCGGCGGGCTGGTGTGCGTCGCCGGCGCGCTGCTGCTCGGTGTTCTCAACCCGGCCCTGCGCCGCGCTAGCCTTTCCGGGCCTCAAGAGCCGGCGGACGCGGCGGAGGACGGAGAAGACGGACGGCCGGGCGGATATCCGGAGATCACCGTCAACCCCAACCCGACGGCGTAACCACCAAGCACAGGTGGCCGCCGCGGTACCCCCACGCTCAAGCTATCTACGGTGCTCCGAACCACGGTGCTCCGAACCACGGTGCTCTGAACCACGGGCGCGCCAGCGGCTCAGCCGGCGATCGGCGAGTATCTGGCGGACAACGTTGCGCCCGGGTATGCCGGTGACGCCGCCGCCGCCGTGCGTCGATGATCCGGCCTGGTACAGCCCGCGCAAGGGAGTACGCAGATCCGCGTAGCCGGCCGCTGGCCTTGCGTGGAACATCTGGCCCATGGTCATTTCACCATGAAAGATATTGCCGCCGACTAGCCCGTACTCCTGTTGCATCTGGTCAGGGCCAATCACCTGCCGGTGCAGTATCAAGTCGGTGAACCCGGGTGCCACCGCCTCCATCCGCGCGATCACCCGGTCCGCGTAGCTGGCAAGTTCGCCGTCGTCGGGCTCGTCGGCGTACCCGTACGGCACCCACTGCGTGAACAGCGACATCACGTGCTGCCCGGCAGGCGCTAGCGAGTCATCGAAGACGCTGGGCATGCAGATGTCGGCGAACGGCAGCGACGATGGGCGGCCTGACACGGCGTCGGCGAACGCGTTCTCGATGTCGTCGAGGCTTTCGGCCAGCACGATAGTGCCGCCGTGCACCTGGGGGTTGAAATCTGGATGGCTGGCGAAGGCAGGCGGTCCGTCAAGGGCGAGGTTGATCTTTACCGTGCCGCTCCGGCTCTGCCAGCCCCTGATGTCGGCGACGAAATCCTCGGGCAGCACAGCGGGATCAAGCAGGTTGAGGAAAGAAAGCTTGGGGTGCAATGTCGTGACCACGACGGCTGCCGTTACCTGCTCGCCATTGGCGAGGACCACGCCGGTCACGCGGTCACCGCTGGTGGTGATCGCGGCGACTGGAACGCCGGTCCTGATCTCGGCGCCGAACGAACGGGCCGAGGCGGCGAGCGCCGCCGTGACGCCGCCCATGCCGCCACGGGGGAACCCCCAAGCTCCCGCGTGCCCGTCCACGTCGCCGATGTGGTGGTGCAGCGTTACATAACCGGTGCCGGCCGACCTCGGGCCTGCCCACATGCCGATGACGCCAGAGACCGAAAGCAGCCCGCGCAGCGCGTCGCTTTCGAAGTATGGATCGAGCAGGTCGGCGATGCTGCCGGCCAGCAGCCTGGTGATGTCGACAGCCAGCCTGGTGTCGACCTTGCGCAGGTGCCGCAGCAGCGCAACCTGGCCGAGCAGGTCAGCTGGCTTGCGCGACCCGAGCTTGGGCGGGAGCTGGTTAAGCAACGGGCCGAGTATCGCGGCGATGCTGGCCATCTTCGCCCGGTAGGGCTCGTAGTTGTCCGCGTCGCTGGCGGAGAACTTGGCGATTTCCTCGTGCCGCTCCCTGGGCTCGTCGGGGAGCCGCAGGTACCTGCCATCGACGCGCGGCGCGAAGTAGCAGCCTTGCGGGTACACGTGGTAGCCATGGCGTTCTAGCTGGAGGTCACTTACCAGGTCAGCGGGCAGCAGCGAGACGACGTAGGACAACGAGGTGACGGTATAGCCGGGGCCGAACGGATGCTCGCTTACCGCCGCACCGCCAACGATCTCCCTGCGTTCGCAGACCAGCGTGCGCAAGCCGTGTTTTGCCAGGTAGGCCGCTGCCACTAGCCCGTTGTGACCGCCGCCGACTATTACCACATCCCACTGCGCGGCCACGAATTTCTCCTCCGTCGACGGGTCTGCGGGCGAACCACGATGGTACGCGGACAGACTCCGTCATGGTCTTCCGCCTGCCGGCGGAGCAGTTATAGCAGCGAGCCGACATCCAGCCGGTCGGAGGTGCTTTCTCCTACTCAATACCGCCGGGCTATGTGGTCAGCTTCACCTCGAAACGGGCTGACTGTTAGCTAGGCTGGCGCAGGACATTAGCCGCCGCCGTATAC
>DATNEK010000007.1:0-49663 GCA_035553055.1 Streptosporangiaceae bacterium
GATGATCGCGTGCGTCACAGGTTCTTCCCAGAGTCGCTTCACGGCATCGCGTCTTGCGGGCGAAGAATAGTGCTCTAACCCCGCCGTGTAGGGACTGGAATCGTGCACAGACATGATCAGGAGACCACCTTTTCCGAGCTGTTGGGTTTTCCATTTCGTCGCTTCGGCATCATCTCCTCCGCTCTTGTTACTTATCCTGGGACGTATCACTATATTATCACGGCCAGTTGACGGCCATGTTCTCGGGGTCGCGATGAGTACCTTGCAAACCGCATGACCTGGGGAAACTCGAATTTCCTGTAACTCAATGCCCAGGACAATTAGCCCGGTTTGCGAGGTCGCAGATCGCGGAGCGACACCCGGCGCTGCCGGGGGCCGGCTCCAGGCAAGATGATGCGCGTGGTGACCTGTGTCCGGATTGACGCTACCGTCACCCCGGTGCATTCGGATAAGGAGTCGCGGAAGCGAATTTCAATGGACGGCGTGGCGTGGCTCAGCCGCGCGGATATGGATATAATAATTTCTCAGTTCGAATTCTCCGGAAAGGAGTGATTTTCGTGCGTATACGCCGTGGTGTACTTCTCATCTCGGCAGTCGTGGGCGTGACCATGCTCGGCATGTCCGCCTTCGCGTTCGCGGCCCCGACCGGGCCGACGTCTGCTGCCTTAACGACCCCCACCCTTTCACCCGCCCACCTGGCGGCCATCCACGCCGAGGTGGCGTTGCAGGCAAGAATGGTCGCACGGGAGCGTCCGCACCAGGCCGTGCGCGGCCCTGGGAGCACCCCGCTGGCCGGCACTGCACGCAGCACCACCACACTTCCCAGGCTGACAAGCGTCCAGCAGATCAGCACGGACACGCTGCAGGCCGGACCGTCGATCGAGGCCGACACCGAGACCGAGCCCGATGTCTCGATCGACCCGAATAACGCCGCGATCATCACCGCGGCTTTCCAGGTGGGACGCGACGGCGATAACGGCGGCGCCCAGGGCGGCGGCTATGCCACCTCCACCGACGGCGGCCACACCTGGACTGATGGGAATCTGCCCGGCTTGACCACGGCTACCGGCGGTCCGTTCCAGCGTGCGTCCGACACAGCGGTCGCGTTCGGCCCCGACGGCTCGGACTACGTACAGACGATCCCGTTCGACCTCACCGACGCCCGCAGCGCGGTCGCCGTCCAGCGGTCCACCGACCACGGCCTCACCTTCGGACCTCCGTCACTGGTCGTCGATGACAACAGCTTGCAGATCTTCAACGACAAGAACTGGATCGCGGCCGACACCAACCCGGCCAGCCGGTTCAGCGGGCGGCTCTACGCGGTATGGTCGCGGTTCATCACCAAGGGCACGGGATCCCGGTCGGAAACGAACTCCCCGGGCGCCGTCAGCTTCTCGACAGACGATGGCAAGACCTGGTCACCGTTCGTGCTGGCTAGCGCCACGCAAGCGGACACAGAGGGCCTTTTGCCTCTCGTCCACCCGGACGGTGCGGTCACGATCGTCTATGACCTGTTCGTGCCGGGTAAGAAGGCGGACTTCGAGACCGCGCAGACTTCCCGGGACGGCGGCGTCACCTGGAGCAATCCGGTGACCATCGGAGAGTTCGAGGGAGCCGGGGTGCCCGGCATGCGTACCGGTGGCCTGCCGGCCGCAGCGATCGATCCGGTCACCGGCGACATGTACGCCGTCTGGCAGGACACCAGGTTCAACGCGGCCGGCCTGAATGACATCGTGCTATCGGAGTCCACCGATGGCGGCTCCACCTGGAGTTCGCCGCGCGTGGTAAACCCCGAGGTCGCCGGGCTGGACCGGTTCACCCCGGCAGTGGCTGCCAACGGCGACGACGTCTACATCAGCTACCGGACGCGCGGTGACAACGGGACCGCCCCGGATGTCAGCGAGAATTTCGTGGTATCGACCGACGGTGGCGCGACGTTTGGCGCCGAGCAGACCGCGGGACCGCCTACGGAGCTGCAGTTCGCGGCGGTGTCCATCGAGGGCGGGCCGCCGAGGGCGTTCCTCGGTGACTACATGGGCCTCGCGGCTACCGCGAGCCATGCACGACTGGTCTGGTGCGTCGCCTCGCAGCCGCCCGTCAGCGGTGAGTCGTTCCACCAGACCACCTGGAGCGGAGAGGTCACTCCTTAGCCGGAATGTGTGCTCGGGTACCGCCTGGGTGTCATCGGCGACTCCGCGGTATCCCGGCTCCGCGGCTCATAGTTGGAGTATATATCTTAGGCCTAGGTACCTTAGTTATATACTCCAACTATGAGCGCTTCAACGAGCGCGGTGCCCCCCAAGCCGAAGCATGTCTTCGACCGTGACCGCGAGTGGGACGGCTTGATGAGGTTCGTGGCTTCTCCCGATCCCGACGTGCGTCTCGGGATCGTCAGCGGACGCCGCCGTCAGGGCAAGACGTACCTGCTGGATGCCGCGGCTAGTGCGGTAGACGGCTTCTTCTACACCGCGACCGAGGACACCGAGACTGATGCGCTAGCTAACTTCGGGCGCGCGCTCGCTGAGTGGACGGGCGGCGGCCGGTACGCGTTCGGGAACTGGGATGAAGCCCTGGACCGGCTGTTCACGGCGGTGACCGACAGGCTCATCGTCATCGACGAGTTCCCGTACCTGAGTAAAGCGAGCCCGTCGCTGCCCTCGCTTATCCAGCGCACGCTTGACCCGCGCGGGGCCGCGCGGCCGAGTCGGTCGCGGCTGCTGCTGTGCGGATCGGCCATGTCGGTGATGGGTCGCCTGTTGAGCGGCAGCGCTCCGCTGCGCGGCCGGGCCAGCCTGGAAGTGATCATCCGGCCGCTCGGCTACCGGGACGCCGCGAGTTTCTGGGGTATCACCGACCCGCGGCTGGCCGTACTGGTGCATTCCATCGTCGGCGGGACGCCTGCGTACCGCCGCGAGTTCGTCGCGGGCGACACGCCGTCGGGTCAGGAAGACTTCGACTCTTGGGTACTACGTACCGTGCTCAACTCCCAGGTTCCGCTCTTCCGTGAGGCCCGCTACCTGCTGGCCGAGGAGACCGAGATCCGCGATCCCGCGCTCTACCACGCCGTGCTCGGCGCCATCGCAGCCGGCCGGAACACCAGGGGCGGGATCGCCGATCAGATCGGGCGGAAGTCCCCGGACATCGGGCATCCGCTCAGCGTGCTGGAAGATGCCCGGCTAATCTCCCACGAGGCCGATCCGTTCCGTAAGGGCAGGTCTACGTACCACATCCGGGAACCCCTGATCGCCTTCTACGAGGCAGTCATGCGCAGGGAATGGACCCGGCTAGAACGTGGCGACCCGGCCGGAGCGTGGCGCAGCGCGCAGGCGACGTTTTTCTCTCAGGTTGTCGGCCCGCATTTCGAAGCTCTGTGCCGTGAGTGGGCGCTGGACGCCGGGGACAGCGCATTCGGCGACTGGCCCGGCACGGTCGCGGCCGGGGTGGTGCCCGATCCCGTTAACCGCACCCAGATTCAGGTTGACGTCGCCGTTCTCGGCCCGGAAGTCTCCGGGGATCCGCAGCGAGTCTTGTCCCTCGGCGAGGCGAAGTGGGGCAAGGTCATGACCCTCGGCCATGCCAGACGGCTCCGCCGGGCCCGCGACCTGCTTGCGGTGAAGGGATACGACACCACCGCCACGAAACTGACCTGCTACAGCGGCGCGGGGTTCGATGACGACCTGCAAGCCGAGGCGCGCCACGACAACCTGATACAACTGGTCGGCCTTGACACGCTCTACACGTAGACGGCGGCTAGCAGGCGTATCAAAGCGGTTCGGTGGTTCTTTTACGCGTCCTTGAAGACCATGATGGTGCCTGAGTAGCACGCGACCCAGATCTGCCGCCGGTCGGGGACGTAGGTGATGCCGATCGGAGCGGAGTTGGTCTGGACGGTCTGGATGATGGTCATGTCGGACGTGCGGATCTTGGTCACGGTGTTGGATCCGTAGTTCACCACGTACAGCGACTCGCCGTCAGAAGCGATCGCCATGCTCCGCGGCTGGCTGCCAGTTGACACCCGGGCTACCACCCGGCCGGTTCGCCGGTTGATCTTGGCGACGGTCCCGTCGGCGTTGAGTGTCGCGTACAGCCAGCGCCCGCGTGGGCTCATTACGAGGTGGCGCGGGCTGGTTCCGACGTCAGTGATCCAGCGCACGGTGAACTTTCGCAGGTTGATCTTAGCGATCTCGGTGCTGCCCATGACGGCGACGTAGGCGGTGGTCGAGCGGGGGTCGACGGCGATTCCGCGCGGGTAGGGTCCGAGCGCGATCCGCTTGATCTCCTTGGCGGTGCGCACGTTCACCACGCTGAGCGCGTACGAGCACCAGTCGCTGACCAGGAGGTATTTGTCGTTCGGAGTGACGGCCAGGAACTTGGGCACCGAGCCGACGTGGATGACCTGGTCGATGTGCTTGGTGGCGACGCGGATGCGATACACGAAGCCGGAGTCGTAGTGGTCGGCCGGGGAGCAGACATCGTGCCCTTGGCGTGTCAGCTTGGGACCATACATCGAGTAGTTCGAGACGTACACGTAGCGGCGGTCGGGGCTGAAGGCGGCTTCCACCGGCCCGCCGAGGTATCTGCCCGGGTACTGCGGGTAGCCCCACCTGCTGAGCCTGACAGCGTCGGGGATGGTGGCGACCAGCCGGTAACTGCGGTCGTTGTACACGGTCACCGTGTGGGTGTAGATCATATTCTGCGCGAACACCAGGCCAGCACCTGACGCGTCGACCGATTTCGGGGAGATGCGGCCGCCGATCGTCGTGACGTAGCGCAGGCGCAGCCTCGCCGAGGGCGGCCCCGGCGGCACTGCCCTGACCGGCGCCCTAGGCGTGCCGCGCTGCGGCGCCGGGGTGCTCGCATCAGCCCGGCGCGCTGTCATGGCCGGAGCTTTTTCAGCGTCGTGAGAGCTTTGCCGACCCAGCCCGAGCCATACGGCCAGAGCCGCGGCCACCACAATGATGATCGCGCCCGCCAGCAAGCGTGTCCGCGCAGAAGTCATCCTTTTCACTCCCCCAGAGAACCCGACCGGACACGACGATTCCGCTGCTGACCATTCAAGGCCGTGGCCGATCTAAAGATATGACGGTACCTGGGGCCACACCGACGCCGCAGCAATTCGGCAGTCAATGCAGCCGCCGCGACCGCAGGGAAAATCCCCACCCTTAACGATCTTGAAACGCCCGTGCCCCTGTCGGACGAGACAATCAAAAGACGTGCCCGGTCTCGTCATTTCCGCAAATAGCCTCGACTTCTTCGATATTGGGAACCATCCGGTAGGTCAGCTCGCTGTTCACCTTGCTAACGGCGGGGTTGAGCAGGCGCTTCGCCCAGGACAGCGCGGCACCCTCAGGGAGCGGTCCGACACCGAGGAAGGCCAGGGTCTGGTGAACCCAGCTCAGGCCATCCGGGAGGGCGGCGTCCGGCGCGAAGATGTCCTCGTACGAGAGTTCCCAAGACGGGGTCCGATTAGCCCTGAGCGCGCTTCTGACAAGTTCGGTCGCCGCTTGTCCCTGCTGGATGCGTAAGCGCAGGTATGCCGGGTCAAGCGGACTCAGCTTCAGCGCGGTCGCATCGATCCCGGCTTTCGTCGTGCCCTCGCGATGCCAGACTTGGGTCTGCTTCCCGATCTCATAGGAGATAAGGCGCTGCAGCTGATTCCTGCGCGTGAGGAAGATGACCCGGGTATGTTGTTGCGCCGTCATCCGGAGGTTAAAGGTCATATCTTCTTCAAGCTTGCCTGTCGTCAGGTCGCTGACGGGGCGCTGGACAGCAAAAGGAAAGCCAGACCAGTCCCAGACGTGCTTGATGCCGTTATAGTCCTGCCAGATCGCCGCGACGGCCGAGTCGAGCGACGCGAGGTCATGGACCCGGCCGAGATAGGTGTCCCCCCACAGATTGGGGTTGAACGGCTCGCGCACGCAGCGTATGCCGGGATGGCAGCTGAGCATTTTCATCAAGGTCGTACTCCCCGACCGCGCGAGGGACAAGATGATGAAAGGGCTATGCGCGCGCACGGGCTCGCGAAACCGCATAGGTCAATCATCAGGTCATCCCAGGTTTGAGGCAACGCCCGCCGACCAGTTCGATCTACCGTGACCCACACAGGACAGTTGATCATCGTGATCAGGTCACCGGCCGGGCGGACCCGGTACCTGCCGCAGCGGGGACCAGGCCCTGTCCTAGGCCCGGTCTCTCGCGCACCGGTGCGGTGCGGCCACCCGGAGACTTATGTCCTGTCACCCCTGCGCGGGTCCGAGATCGGCTACCGTTACCAGGATCGTGCGGGCTAAAGTGCCCCGCTGCCAATGGAGGCTGCAATGCACGTCAATGCTGGTGATACCGCTTGGATGCTCACGTCGACGGCACTGGTCTTTTTCATGATGCCGGGACTTGCCCTGTTCTACGGGGGACTGGTGGGCGCGAAGAACGTGATCGCGACGATGGTCCAGTCTTTTGTGGCGATCGGCGTGATCAGCTTGCTGTGGGTGATCGTCGGGTATTCCCTGGCGTTCGGCGCGAACCACTGGGGCGGCATCATCGGCAGCCTCAACAACGTCATGCTGCACGACGTCAACGGCAAGCCGAACAGCTACGCCCCGACGATTCCGTCTCTGGTGTACATGGCGTTCCAGATGAAATTCGCCGTCATCACGCCGGCGCTCATAGCCGGAGCGTTCAGCGAGCGAATGCGCTTTCGCGGGTACCTGGTCTTTATCGGCTTGTGGTCGCTGCTGGTCTACAGTCCGTTCGCGCACAGCGAGTGGGGCGGCGGAATCCTAGGCTCTGGCGGCTTGCACGCGATCGACTTCGCCGGCGGCTCCGTCGTACACGAGCTGGCGGGCGCGGCCGCGCTCGCTACCGCTATCTACCTGAAGCGGACGCATGAGCTCGAACGGCCGCACAACATTCCGCTGGTCCTGCTCGGCGCTGGCATCTTGTGGTTCGGGTGGTTCGGGTTCAACGCGGGCAGCGCGGTGACGGCTGGGCAGGTCGCCAGCTACGCGCTAGTGAACACCCAACTCGGGGCCTGCACCGCGATGCTCGCCTGGATGGGCGTCGAGTGGTGGCGCCGCCGCAAGCCGTCCGGCATCGGTATCGCCACGGGTGCTGTAGCCGGGCTCGCCGCGATCACCCCGGCTTCGGGCTACGTGCAGCCCTGGGCGGCGATCATCATCGGCCTCGCGGCCGGGCTGCTCTGCTACGGTGCCGTGCACCTCAAGGACATCTTCCACTACGACGATTCGCTCGACGTCGTCGGCGTGCACATGGTTGGCGGCGCGATCGGGGTAATCCTCACGGGCGTTTTCGCCAGCCTCGCGGTGAACGCGGCAGGCGAGGCTGGTGGATGGACCCAGCTCGGCCGCCAGGTCGTGCTGGCTGTCGTCGGAATCGTCTACCCGTTCATCATGACGTGGATCATCTTGTGGATCACCGACCGTACCGCCGGGTTGCAGGTCAGCGCCGAGGACGAGGCCGCTGGCCTGGACCTGAGCGAGCACGACGACGTCAGCTATCAGCAGACGACCCCGGCGGCTCCGGTGACCCTCACCAGCGTCATACCTGGTCCCGGCGCACCGCAGGTGACTGAAACCGAATAAGCAGGTTGGCCAGCCCGGCTGGCCAGTCGGGCTGGCCAGCCTCGCTTATTTCAGCGGCTAGGGGAAATTAGCACTTCGTCCAGTGTCTCGAGGAGCAGGTCGGCGTGCTCGCGGCCGAATACGAGCGGAGGCCGGATCTTCAGCACGTTGTCGGCCGGGCCGGTCGTACCCAGCAGGATCCCTCTCTCGCGCATGCTCTCGCGCACCCAGCGCGCGTACTTTGTGGCGGGAACCCGGGTGTGGCGGTCTTCGACCAGCTCGACCCCGAGCAGCAGACCTTTCCCGCGGACGTCCCCGATCATGCGATGCCGCTCGGCTAGTGCGACCAGGCCCTGCGTGAGGTATGTTCCGGTCTGCGCCGCCTTGGCAACCAGCCCTTCATCCTCGATTACGGCGAGCACGGTGAGCGCGGCCGCGCATGCGACTGGATTGCCGCCGAACGTGCTGAACAACTCGATCTCTTGCGGCACCGCCTCCAGCATCTCGGATCGGACTGCCAGCGCGGCGACCGGGAACCCATTGCCCATCGGCTTCCCCATCACCACCATGTCAGGCTCTATCCCTGAGGCCAGGAAGCTCCACAGGTCAGTTCCGGCTCGGCCGAACCCTGCCTGCACTTCATCGGCCACGATCAGGCTCCCCAGCGCCCGGGCGCGGCGTACCGCCTCCGAAAGGAATGTTCCCGGCGGGGCCAGGATGCCATCAGCCGTGAACGCGGGGTCCAGGTAGATCGCGGCGAAGCCGCGATCACCAAGCGCTGCGCAGGCGTCATCGACGTGGGCGGCGTACCGCTCGGCCCATCCTTTCTCATCCCGACGGTAGAGCCCGCGGTATCCGTCTGGTGAAGGGATAGTGGCCACATGGGCAGGCCGCTCCGCCTTGCCCCACTCCTCAGGTGACAGCGCGTGGGTGGCTTCGGTCAGCCCGTGGTAAGCGCAGGCGGTCACCACCGCGCCTGCCCGTCCAGTGACCGCGCGGGCGATCCGCCAGGCGAGATCGCCCGCCTCACTGCCGGAGTTCACGACCAGGATGGAGTCGAGCCAGGGCGGCAAGGTGGCCGTCAGCCGCTCGGCCAACTCGACGATCGCCTCATGCAGGTACCGGCTGTGAGTGGCCAGCAGACGCTGCTGCTCGGCCACCGCCCGCGCGACCCGAGGGTGGCTGTGGCCTACCACTGGGACGTTGTTGTAGCAATCCAGGTAGCGCCGATCGTCTGGGTCGAACAGCCACGCACCTTCACCCCGGACCAGGTGCACCGGGTCGGAGTAGAAGAGCGGCGATCGGGGCAGCAACCGCCGTCGGCGCGCCAGCAGATCACGGGTGGGAGCCGAGCGGTAAGGCAGCCCTCGGCACGCCTCGCGGAACCGCCGACGGACCACGTCGATCCCCATCGCGTCGATGGCGTCAAGGAATTCACGCGACCCCGGATCGCCGACTGCCGCATACGCCGCGTTGTCCGGGTACATGCCAAGCCGCCATGCGCTGATCGTCACATCGGCAGCAAGCCGGGCCGCCACCAGGTCGGCGAGGATTCCGGCCTCTTCATCCTCCAGCGGCGTCACGGAGACGTAGCCGCCGATCATCGCTTCGGCTGCCCCGATAGCGTCATCGCGGTCGTCCAGCATGTCCGCGATGGCGACCGCGAGGTCACAGACCAGCGCCGTGTGAGTCATGTCCCCGAAGTCCACGATCCCGCTGACGCGCAGATCGTCGCCGAACAAGACGTTCCCCGAATTCAGGTCGCTGTGTATCACCTGGGCTCGCAGCGTAGGCAGCACCGGGGCAACCCGGATATCGAACCGGTCAAGTACCCGCTCAAGCTGAGCCCGGCGCGTTTCGCCTGGAACATGAGCGAGCAGCGGGCGCAGGAACGGTGCGTGAGTGATGTCCCACAAGATGCCGTAGTCGGCGGCGGGGTGGAAGAACCCACGCAGCGCCCGCCCCAGTCGCGCGGCGACCTGCCCGAGTGACCAGATGGCCGGCAGGGTAAGCGCGGTGCTCGGTAGCGTTCGGCCGGACAGGAACGTGAACAGCCGCACGGGGTAGATCCGGCCGTCAGGCCCGGGCACCTCAGCCCAGGAGCCCCCGGCAGGGACCGGCAAGGTACGCATCACCGGCAGGCCAGGATCCACCCGTTCAATGTGGCCCAGGGCCGCCGTCTGCATCTCCACCGCCGACAGGTCATCCGCCGGATTGGAGATCTTGAGCAGCAGACGTCGGCCGTCGGCTGTATCCACCCGGAAGTTCTGGTCCCTTTCCCCAGCAAGCGGAACCAGAGACGACCGGGCCAGCCCGAAATGGTCCCGCAGAATGCGGGCGACCGCCTCCTCGGCGAAGGTAGGCGGCATGCTCTCGAGCGGGCCGACAGGGTCGATCGGATGAAGACGCTCAGCCATGGGTCCGAAGGTATATCGCAGGACCCGAGACTCGCCACCCGGCGCGTGGTGGCCCTAGCCTGTGTTCTCAGGCGCTCCATTCTGATCGGGAGAAATAGAATTGAAGGAACAAGGAATTGTGTGTGAACTCGGCGTCGCTGACGTTGCCAGCTCAATCGCGTTCTACGAGAAACTAGGTTTCGAAACAATAGAAGTCGAGTCGGCCGGTGGATCACTCTCATGGGCTGAGCTCTCGATCCACGGATCCAGGCTGATGCTTCAGGAGATCGGCGGGCTTGCCGACCATCTACCTGGGATCGCGCGCAAGCTAGCCGAGCCGTCGCACGCCATCGTTCTTCGCGTGGGCTCGGTTAGCGATGCCGATGCTCTATATAGGCGTCTTGATGAGCTTGGCGCAGACCGCCAAACCGGCCTTCGCAGGACACACTATGGAACGACGGAGTTCTCTATCGTCGATCCGGACGGTTACATACTGCTAATAGTGGGCTTTTAAGTCGTCGCATCAAGCCGCGGATGCTGCGGCGCTGATGCGTGGTGCTGCCTCCTGCAGGCGAACCGAGGACCGGCTGATCAGCAAGGCGGGCACGAAGCCGATGCCGAGCGCGGCCAGCACGCCGAGGTTGGCATACGCCCAGGCGCCGGTCTTGCCGCCGAGCCCGACCGGGCCGAGCAGGTATCCCTGCCAGGTCAGCCAGCCGGCCGAGCTGTTGGTGACCAGGCCCCAGCCGATCACGCTGGCTAGCGCGACGAGGCCGACCGGGAACCAGCGGATGTCGCCGTAGCGCCCCGTGCGGTCGTAGAGGTCGGGCTCGCTGTAGTCGGCCCGCCGCATCGCGATGTCCGCGAGCATGACCCCGCACCAACCAGCGATCGGCACCCCGAGAGTGATCAGGAACCCCTCGAACTGGACCAGGAAGTTCCCGGCCACGAATACCACGTAAATCGCGCCGCCGATCATAAGCGTGCCGTCGATGAGAGCCGCTGTCCAACGAGGTGCCCGCAGGCCGAGCGTCAGCAGGGCAAGCCCGGATGAGTAAATATCAAGCACCGATCCGGCGACGAGGCCAAGTACCGCCACCACCGCGAACGGCACCAGGAACCAAACCGGGAGCAGCACGGCGAGCGCTCCGACCGGATCGTTGCTGATAGCCCGGTTCAGCGTGGCTGACGAGCCTGCCAGCAGGAGGCCGAATACCAGCAAGATCACTGGCGGGAGGGAAATCGCGAAGGTGGTCCACCAGGCGATCCCCGCACCCGATGACCTCCGGGGCAGGTAACGAGAGTAGTCAGCAGCCATGATCGTCCATCCGAGCCCGAAGCTGGCCATCGTGAACACCAGTGCTCCGATGACGCTCTGCACCGGGCCGGCCCGCAGTCCCGATACCGCGGCCCAGTGAATCCGCCCGACAACCAGCACGAGGAACATCACGGTCAGCACGGCAGTGACCACGGTGATCACCACCTGCATCCGCATGATCAGGTCAAACCCCATGACCCCGCCGAAGATCGTCAGGACCACCACGATGACCAGGGCGATCACCTTGGTCAGCGTGCCACCGCCCCAGCCCAGATGGCCGAAGACGGTCGCTATCGCCAGCGTGGCCAAGATCACCAGCACGGTCTCCCAGCCGACATTGACCAGCCAGGCGATAGCCGTGGCCAGCTTGTTGCCGCGCACACCGAACGCGGCCCGGCTCAGCACCATCGTCGGTGCCGACCCCCGCTTCCCGGCCACCGCGATGAAACCGCACAGCACCGACGAGATCACGATTCCGGCCACGCCAACGGCAAGCCCCTGCCAGAACGAGATACCAAAGCTCAGCACGAACGACCCAAAGGACAGGCCAAGCACCGAAATGTTCGCAGCGAACCACGGCCAGAACAGGTCCCGCGGCCTGCCCTTACGATCGGCACCGGAAATAACGTTGATCCCGTTGACCTCAATCTGCAACAGCTGGTCGGTCACGATACGAATCCTCCCCAAACCCGCTTGCCAGGCTCCTGATCGCAGTCTCCCTCCCGCAACCGGATCTGGCTAGCCCAGCCATTAACAAGCCATGGCATAAAAGGCCGCTGGCATGATGTTGAATGGCGAAGCCAATGATCGCCAGCTGCGCTTCTTCTGAAACCCGCTCTCCGGCGTGGTTCAGGCTTCGTCGCCGAGTTCGGCCACCTCGACCGGCTCGGGCAGCGCCCCGACGTTGTACTCGAGCAGCCGCCACCGCCCACCGTCGCCGCGCCGGGACAGCAGGCACCAGCAGCAGTTGCCGAGGCCGCCGGTGACGCGCTCGTCCAGCCCGAGCAGCCGCGACATCCCCCAGGTCAGCGACGCCCCGTGGCCGACAACCACGACAAGCGAGCCATGCTCGGCGTCGTCGGCGATCCGCGAGAACGCGGCGTGCGTGCGCTCGGCGACAGCCTGCACCGACTCGCCGCCAGGCGGGTCCCAGGCAGCCAGGTCCTCGGGGTAGAGCTCCCTGATCTCGTCGATCGTGAGACCTTCCCACGCGCCGCCGTGACGCTCGCGCAAGTCCTTGTCGGTCTGCACGACAAGCCCGGTAAGCTCTGCCAGGTACTCGGCGGTCGCACTGGCCCTGACCAGGTCGGACGACCAAATCTCGGCGGGACCAAGACCGGCGAGGTGCTTGGCGGCCCGCTGCGCCTGCGCCCGGCCAAGCGCGTTGAGCGGCACGTCGCGCTGACCCTGGAACCGATGCTCGGCGTTATACGTCGTCTGCCCATGCCGCCAAAGCACCAGCCGGAGCATACTCGCGCCTGAACTACTCCCGGCGTCGCCGCGGGCACCCGCCGCGCTCAGTGCCGCCCCCTCATGGCCTGGGCCGCCGCGGCGATCACGGTCTCTGGCAGCGTGATCTGCGGGCAGTCCTTCCACAGCCGCTCAAGCGCGTAGAACACCCGCTCCTCGGAGTGCTGAACGTGCACCACGATGTCCAGGTAGTCGAGCAGGATCCAGCGCCCTTCGCGCTCGCCTTCCCTGCGCACGGGCTTGGCCCCGGCCCTGGCGAGCTTCTCCTCGATCTCATCGACGATCGCGCGCACCTGTCGGTCGTTCGGCGCGGAACACAGCAAGAACGCGTCGGTGATGACCAGTTGCTCGCTGACGTCATAGGCAATGATGTCGGTGGCCAGCTTGTCGGACGCGGCGGTGGCCGCGATCCTGACGAGCTCGACGGCCCGATCGGTGGCAGTCAAAAGCTGCGTACCCTCCTTGACTTCACTTTCAGCGTATCCCGCGACGGTGAGCATGCCGTACGTCAGCCACCGCGCCGGGCGGCGACCAGAGCGGAAATGCCCCACGCCACCACGAGCAGGGTAGCTGCCGCGATGACCGGCAGCCCGGCAGGCCACGAGCCCGACGCCGGGCCGTAGCCGGTGCGCACCGCCGCGTTCGCCGGCGAGACACTCCAGACCAGCCCGAGCACCACAGCAGCCGTGCTCGTCAGCATGCTGGCCGCCGGCCGCGTGATAATCGGCGGGTTACACAGCGCGCCGATGGCCGAGCCGACGAGCAGGCAGATCAGCGCGGCGCCGACACCACGGCCGAGATCGCTGAACGTGGGACCGAGCAGAACGGCGTTGGTAAGCCGGTCCCGGTCTACCCCTGCGGTGATCAATTCCCAGCAAATGCCGATTATTCCGAAAATTATTCCCAGGCTAAGCGCCGCACCCAGAGCCGACAGCTGTGCACGGCGCGGTCCCCCAGCCGCCGCCACAACCGACCTTGCCGCTCCAGACTCAGCCGTCAGCACGGACCTGGTCAGCCAGGCCACGGTGGGAACGAGCATCAGGGCGCCCCAGCTCAGGCCTTGAGCAAGCGCCGCGCCGTGGGGCGTCGCCCGTCCCCCGACGCCGCCAAGACCGATTACGCCTATGACGTAGATCACAGCGCCCGGTATCCACCGGTGCGATCGCAGCAGCAACGACACGTGGTATCTGATCAGCGCGGTCACTGCTGTCCTCCGTTGGCCGGCTCGGGCCTGACATTGCGGATATGTACATCATCGCCGACCGCGAGCAATTGACGCAGCACCAAGTCCGAGGCGGGTCGCGGCACCCGCACAAATGCCCGATCACCTTCCCAGCGCACCGACATGACGTCAGGTAGCCCGTCGAGCACGGCAGGCACGCAACCGGTCACCTCGATCACGACGACCTCGCCGCCCTGCTCGACCGGTGAGGGACGGAGCCCGTCGCTGACCCTGACCGCTTCCCCGCCCGCGATTCGCCAGCGCTCGGCGCCGCGATGCTCAAGGCGCCGAGGGTCATGGTCGACGAACACCACACTGCCGCCATCAGCGACCCGCTCGGCCACCGCGTCGTCGAGCGCTGTTCTGGCCTCCACATCAAGACCGGTCCACGCCTCGTCGAGCACCAGCAGCCCGGACCCAGGCAGCAGCGCCTGCGCCACAGCGACCTTCTGGCACATGCCCTTCGACATGGTGCGCAACGGGATGTCGGCGAACTCAAGCCCGCCAAGCCGGTCAAGGCACCCATCCGCGCGCTCTTCGAGCGTCTCGCCAGCCAACCCGTGCACCCGCCCGAGGTGCAGGAGGTAGTCACGAGCCGAGAACGGCAGCGCGGGCGGGAACCGCTCGGGAACGTACCCTGTGACCGGCCGGCCGGTGACCGTGCCCTTGGTCGGCGTGGACACCCCAGCGATCACCCGCAACAGCGTCGACTTGCCCGTCCCGTTCCTGCCTTCGAGCCGCACCAGCCGGCCAGGCTCGATCTCAAGGCTGACGTCGCGTACCACCCACGGTTGCCTGAACCCATACCGCTTGCCAACTCCGTCGAGCCGCAAACGCGCCTCCCCAGCTAGTCCCGGTACAAGCCTCGCTTCGAAATGTAGCTGATCACATTGTCGGGCACGAGATACCTGATCGGCAGCCCGGCGCGGACGCGTTCACGGCAAATGGACGACGAAATATCGAGCGTCGGCATCTCCATCAAGCTGAACTGCTCGCTGCCGAGACTGTGCTCGGCAAGCTGATGCCCACGCCTGGTAAGCCCGATGAAATGAACGAGGGAAAGCACCACCTCTGGTGACTGCCACGTTCGCAGGCCGCTCAGCGCATCGGCGCCGATGATGAAAAAGAACTCAGCGTCAGGCCTGCGCTGAGCCCGCAGTTCACGCAGCGTGTCGACCGTATAAGTGTCACCAGGCCGGTCGATCTCGATGCGGCTCACCGAGAACAGCGGATTGGCCGCGGTCGCGATCACCGTCATCAGGTACCGGTCCTCGGCAGCCGCCAGCGGCCGGTCGGCCTTCTGCCACGGCTGACCGGCGGGCACGAAGATCACCTCGTCGAGTTCGAACGCGCTCCCGGCCTCGTTCGCCGCCGCCAGGTGACCGTAGTGGATCGGATCGAACGTTCCGCCCATCACGCCAATCCGTGCTCCACGCATAGCTGCCGACCTTAGCTCGCGCCCAGGCCGGGTACCGGCGGCTCCCCGCCTGACCAGCGCCTTACCCGCACCGCCTTGCCCACCTCGGTCCTCGGCACCGACCCGGTAGGCAGTATCGCTACCGCGATCCGCAGCCCGAGAGCCTCGCGCAGCTTTTCCTCGAGCACCGCGCGGGTCGAGTACTCAGAAGGCGCCGAGTCGCCCGGGCCGTTCGTTCGAAATTCACAACACGCGATCAAGTCGCGCCGACCTTCCCTTTCGTCGATGACCAGCAGGTAATCAGGCGCCACCGCGGGCTCGGCTAGCAGCACGCGCTCGATCTCGCTCGGATAGACGTTCACCCCCCTGATCACCAGCATGTCGTCCTTGCGGCCGGTCACCTTGGACATCTTGACCAGCGTCCGGCCGCACTCACAAATGCCGTGCCGCAGCGCCGCGATGTCACCGGTGCGGTACCGGAGCAGCGGCATGGCCTCTTTGGTCAGGGTGGAGAAGGCAAGCTCTCCGGCAACGCCATCGCCGGTCGGCTCGCCCGTTACCTGATCGAGCGTTTCGACCAGGAAGTGGTCCTCGTTGACGTGCAGGCCGTCGGCGGCTACGACGCACTCACTGGCTACGCCAGGGCCGATCACCTCGGACAGGCCATAGATGTCGAGCGAGCGGATGCCGAGCAGGTCATCGATACGCGTCCGCATCTGCTCCGACCACGGCTCGGCGCCGAACACGCCGACCTTGAGCGACAACCCGGTCTGCTTGGTCAGGCCGGCCTCGGCCAGCGCCTCGCCGAGCCTGATCGCGTACGACGGCGTGCAGGTCAGCACGTCGGGCTTGAGGTCAGCGATCAGCGTTACCTGCCTGGCGGTCATGCCGCCGGAAACAGGAACGACCGTCGCGCCAAGCTCGATCGCCCCCTGGTGAATGCCGACTCCGCCGGTGAACAAGCCATACCCGTACGCGTTGTGCACGATGCTGCCTGGTCCGGCGCCGGCTGCCGCGAGCGCTCGCGCGCACATACGGGCCCACAGCGCGATGTCACCGCGCGAGTAGGAGACCAGGGTCGGGCGGCCGCCGGTGCCGCTCGACCCGTGCACCGCCACGACCTGGTCGCGCGGCACCGCCAGCAGGCCGAACGGGTAGTTCTCCCACAGATCCCGCTTGGAGGTCGTCGGCAATTTCGCGAGGGTGTCCAGGCTCACCTGCGAACCCGAGGTGACACCTGCCTGCGCCAGCCTAGCTGCCTGCGGCCCGCCAGCCGCGATCAGCCGATCGATCAGGCCACGGAGCCGTTCACCTTGGAGTTCAGCGCGCTGCTCAGGCGGCATCGATTCGGCGGCAGGCTCGAACATGGCGGGAATCGCTCCCCCGGCGAAACTAATCTCAACCATGGCGGCCAGCCTTCCTTATCGCGCATAGCATGACGGCATGAACACTGTGCCCGACCGCTCCCGCGTCCGTCTGCCGGACATTAGCTCCCGCGCCTACGAACATCCAGCCGACCGCTCAGCCTTGGTCGCGCTGCGCAAGCTGACCGGCTTTGACGTGATCCTGCGTAACATTGCCGGGCTGTTCAGCGATCGCAGCTTGCGACTGATGTTCCTCGCCAACTCGGTCCGCGCTTCCGAGCAGCAGTTCCCGCACCTTTACCAGATGCTGCTCGATGGCGCCTATGTACTTGACCTGCCTCGGGTGCCTGAGCTTTTCATCTTGCAGGAGCCTGAGGTGAACGCGATGGCGCTCGGCACTGACAAGCCGTTCATCGTCATCACGACCGGCCTTATCGATCTGATGGACGAAGAGGAGATCAGGTTCGTCATCGGCCACGAGCTTGGCCACGTGCTGTCAGGGCACTCTGTCTACCGGACCATGCTGTACCACTTGATCGCGCTGGCGGCACGGCTCGCGCTCGTGCCGATCGCGTGGATCGGGCTCAAGGCCGTGATCTGGGGCCTGGAGGAGTGGTACCGCAAGTCTGAGCTGTCCTGCGACCGGGCCGGCCTGCTAGCCGGGCAGGATGTCGCGGCCGCGCGGCGCGCGCTGATGAAGATGGCCGGAGGGCCGCACCTGGCTGAGCTGAGCGCCGACGCGTTCCTTGAGCAGGCCCGGGAGTACGACGCCGTTCCCGACGTGCGGGAGAGCCTGATCAAGCTGCTGCAGATGCAGGGCACCACGCACCCGTTCGCCGTCGTCAGGTTCGCCGAATTGGACCGCTGGGCGTCAAACGATGAGTACACCGACATCCTGGCCGGCAACTACCCGCGCCGTGACCAGGACAGGGACGCCTCGGTCGGGGACGAATTCAAGTCGGCGGCCAAGGCTTACCAGGACTCGTGGAGCCGTTCGGCCGATCCGCTGATCGGAGCGGTACGCGGCGTCGCCGGATCGGCGGTCGGCGCTGGCGAGCGGCTGATGAACAGGTTCAACCGCAGGGACGACGCGAACGGCGGAGGGTCAGACTCCGACGAGTAGTTCCTTTCTCGTGCCCGACCCGTGGTTAGACAGCACCTACCAGAGCCCGGGCACGAGGCGTTTGGTGCGCTCTTGGTATGCGCAATATGGCTGGCCGATCACCTCGGCCAGCGTCGCCTCTTCGACCGCGATCCGCCTGAGCATCGTGCCAAGCGGAACGGCAAGCAAGAGGACGACGCAGAGCCAGTTGCCCAGCATCAGCCCGAAGCCGAGCGCGATCAGCAGGATGCCGGTATAGGACGGATGGCGGACCAGGCGATAGGGACCGCGATCGACGAGTTCCTGGCCGGCGTCCACCTCGACCGTGGTGCGGAAGGCTGACCCGAGCACGACGACGGCCCATACCCTGATCGCTATGCCGATCCACATCACCACGATCCCAGCGGGCAGGTGCCACCGGCCGAGCCGCCAGGCGCTCGCCGAGCCGAACTGGCCGGCCAGCCAGATGGCCGCGACGAACGCGGCTAGCCAACTGACCACGAGCAGGCTCCTGGTGCCCCGGTCGCGCGCGGTGCTTCCCTTGCCGCGCGCGAGGTCGCGCAGCATCAAGCTGGCCTCGATCGCCACCCACACCGCCACCGTCGCCATGACCGTAATGCGCATGGCTGAGATCATGTCACCGCTTGCGCCTACCTCAGGTAGATTCGCGGCGTGGGCAGCCTCGACCGGCTGGAAGCCGTGATCAGCAGGCGGGCCGGGCGCGTGCTGGTCGTCGATGCCGCCGGTCGAGTCCTGCTGCTGCACGGCTTCGACCCAGCCAGGCCAGAGGAGCCGTACTGGTTCACGGTCGGCGGTGGCGCGCAACCAGGCGAGAGCCTGGTACAGGCGGCGGCGCGCGAACTGTTCGAGGAGAGCGGGATCTCGGCCCGGCCGGAGGATCTTGGCGAGCCGGTCTGGCACGAGGTCGCCGACTTCAACTTCGACGGCAGGTGGTTCCGCCAGGAGCAGGATTTCTTCTTCCTGCGAGTCGGCTCGCCTGACGTCCGCGGCGACGCGCTCACCGATGAGGAGGCCGCGGTCGTGACCGGTCACCGCTGGTGGACGATCGACGAACTCGAGTCGACCGGCGAGTCGTTCTACCCGGCGGAGCTGCCCGCGCTGCTGCGCAGGCTCACAGCATGAAGACGCCGTACCCGAACCCGTCGGCGGCAACATCGCCGCCTTCGACCGTGACCCCGCTCGCCAGCAGAACCTGCGGTCGCCCCTGCCCGGTAACGAACGGCAGCGGGAACGAGGCTGGCTCGCGGCGCGGGTTGATCACCACGAGCGCGGTGCCGTCCCTGAGGTAGGCCAGCGGGTAGCCGGGGCTCAGCACCTGGACCGGGCCGCCTGTGCGCAGCGCTGGCAACTCCTTGCGCAGCTTGATCAGCCGCCTGACCTGATGCAGCACAGACTGCTCGTCGGCACGCTGCGCGGCGACCGTCGGCCGGCCGGGGTCAGGGTCGATCGGCAAGTAAAGCGACCCGGCCGGGGCGGCGGAAAATCCGGCGTTCGGCCCGTCATCCCACTGCATCGGGGTGCGCGATCCGGCCCGGTTCCAGCCCGGCCAGATCTGGCTGCCCTCGACATCAGGCAGCTCCTGGATGTACCGCATGCCGATCTCGTCGCCGCAGTGGATGCCGGGCAACGTTGGCCAGGTGAGCAGGAACGCGAACACCGGCCCGGCCTGATCGGCGCTCCGGTTGCCGCAGACCGGCCTGGCGAAGTCATGATCGGATGAGAAAATCGCGATCAGGCCAGCGTCGCCGGCAGCCGCGACGTCGGACTTCCAGGCGGTCAGGAATCGCTGCGGCGAGCCGGTCCCTTCGGCGCTGAAATAGCACGGTCCCGGTGACCGGCGGCCCGCGTTGACCCCCGTGCTCGGGCCAGCCGACGGTTCGCGTGCCATTCCGCCGCCGTTGTCGAACAGCGACCTGTGCTCGTCGCCGACCGCCAGGTAGAAGTCCGCGTCAAAGCCGGCCGGGATCGCCACCGATGGGCAGTTCCACTCCGACATCAGCACCGCGTCAGGAAACGCGGCGTCCAGCCAGGCGCGGATCTCGCGCCACAGACTGGCGGTCTGGCGCCAGCCAGGATCGTCCTTCACTAGCGTGCTCGCCAGGTCGACGCGGAATCCGGCGACGCCGTAGCCGAGCCAGTGCGCCATGATCTCGGTCAGCGCCGCCCGGTTGGCTCGCGGGCCAGGCGCGTCAACCGGCTGCCGCCACGGCTCGGCCGGGTTCATCCTGGCGTAGCCGAAGTTCAGCGCCGGCTGGAAAGGAAAGAAGTTCGGCAGGTACCAGCCGGGCCGCTGACCGGGCGATGCCACCCACTGCGGACCAGGCGGCTGCGGCTGGTCAGGTCCGGCGAAGATGTACCGGTCGCGCGCCGGGTCCGCGGCTGTGTCGTTCGCCGCCGCGGTGAACCACGGGTGCTGATCGGACGTGTGCCCGGCAACCAGGTCGAGCACCACCTTGATGCCGTGGCCACGGGCGGCATCGACCAGCGCCGCGAGATCGCTGTTCGTGCCGTATCTGGGCGCGATCCGCAGGTAGTCGCTGACGTCGTAACCGGCGTCGCGCATCGGCGAGGCGAAGCACGGGTTGAGCCAGAGCAGGTTGACGCCGAGCCAGGCCAGGTAGCCGAGCCGGTCGATGATTCCCGGCAAATCGCCGACGCCATCGGCGTCCGAATCTGAGAATGCCTGCGGGTAGATCTCGTAGGCGACAGCGCGGCGCAGCCAGTCAGCCAAGCTGACCAGCCTGCCTCGACCGGCCGCGGAACTCGGCAACGACCTCGTCGCCGCGCCGGACGGTCACGTCGTAGATGCCGCTGCGGCCATAACTGACCCGTTCGGCGGCCGCGGCGACCAGCAGGTCGCCGTCGCGCGCCGGCGCGATGAAGGTGATGTCGGCACCGGCGGCCACGGTCGGCCGGCCTCGGCTGTTGCACGCGCACGCGAAGGCGGTGTCAGCCAGCAGGAACACATAACCGCCGTGCGCGATGCCATGCCCGTTGACCATGTCACGGACGATCCTCATCCGCACCTGCGCGGTGCCGTCGCCGACGTCGAGCAGTTCCATGCCGAGCCCGCGCGATGCCAGGTCGGCATCGAACATCGCCTGTGCGGCGCCGGGCCGGTGCCCGCTTTCTCCCATGGGCCTATAGTGCCTGAGCCGGACGATCCGCGGTCGCGACCAAGTCGAGCGGATCGGCCTGGCTGCCGAACTGCCTGCGCAGCACCCGGCTGGCTACATGCACACCTGCCATGCCGTGCACCCCAGGCCCAGGCGGAGTCGACGCCGAGCAGATGTACACGCCGGTCGACGCGCCGGGCAGCGGCACCACGTAGGGATCCCAGCGCGGCACCGGCCGCAGCACCGTCTGCCGCAGGGTCATCGCGCCTGCCGCGATGCTGCCGCCGACGTAGTTGGGGTTGTCCTGTTCCGCCTGGCTGGCCGGGACCGCGTGACTGGCGAGCACGATGTCGCGGAAGCCGGGCGCGAACCGCTCGATCTGTGCGATGACGGCGCTGGTGACGTCGGCCGGCGAGCCGTTGGGCACATGCGCATAGGTCGACAGCGTGTCCTGGCCCGCTGGCGCCCTGGTCGGGTCGACCACTCCGGGTTGCACGGCGAGCACGAACGGGTGCTTTGCGGGTCGCCCCGCCGCGACCGATCGCTCGGCGGCTACCGCCTGCGCCCTGGTGCCGACCAGGTGCAGCGTGCCTGCCTTGCCGCATTCTGGTACCGACCAGGGCACCGGCCCGGCCAGCGCGAAGTCCACCTTGCAGGCCGCGCCGCCGAACCGGAACGCCCTGAGCCAGCGGGCATAACGCGGCGGCAGCCGACCGCCCGCGAGTGCGAGCACGCCAGCCGGGCTGAGGTTGAGCAGGACGGCACGGGCTTTGGGCAGCTCAGCGAAGTCGGTCACCCGGTGGCCGGTGACGATCCGGCCGCCGCTGCGCCGCACCGATGCCGCCAGAGCGTCGGCGATCGCCTGGCTCCCGGTCTGCGGCAGCGGCCAGCCGACGGCGTGCGCCAGCGCGGCGAGCATCAGGCCGGCCCCGGCGGCAGGCACCGCTCGCGGCGGGACGATCGCGTGCGCGCTCACCCCGGTAAGCAGCGCCGGAGCCAGGTCATCTCGAAAGCGCAGGTCCCACAGCGGCGATCCCTGCTCGAGCACGGCCGCGCAGAAGCGGGCCGCTCCGACCACGTCTCGCGGCGCCGGAAGGTGCCGGAGGTCGGACATGGCGGCCGCGACCACCGCCTGCCAGCGCTCGGCGAGCGGGCCGATCAAGGCCAGCCATGCCCTGCGATCGCGACCAAGCCCGTCGGCGGTCCTGCCGAGGTCGCGCCAGGCCAGCCCGGCCCGCCCGCCGTCGAGCGGATGGGCGAAGGCGACTTCAGGCTGCAGCATCCGCACCCCGTGAGCGGCCAGGTCGAACGCGCGGAAGAACGGAGAGGCGAGCGCCATCGGGTGTACCGCCGAGCACACGTCATGCCGGAAGCCCGGGCCGGTCAGCTCGGCCGTCCGCATGCCACCGCCCACGTCAGCGGCGGCCTCGTGTACCTCGACCTCAAGACCAGCTCTGGCCAGGATGAGCGCGGCAGCCAGGCCGTTCGGCCCAGAGCCGACCACGACGACGTCCGTCGTCGCGCCACGACCGCCGGCCACCGAGCACCTCCCTCTCCCACTCGGGACTGCCCAAAATCTACTGACTGTTTCGCGCCAGCGCTGGTGGGCCGGTGCCGCCGGCTCGTACCTGCAGCCGCCGCGTACCCTTGTCCGGTGACAATCCGGACTTGCCTGTGCCTGATAACCCGGCCGTCGCGGCGCGATGGTGCCCCAGACGGCGCCCGTGAGGTGCTGCTCGGCTACAAGAAGGCAGGCTTCGGCGCCGGCCGCTGGGTCGGTCTTGGCGGGCACATCGAGGATGGCGAGAAGCCAGCCGAGGCCGCCGCCCGCGAGGTGGCCGAAGAGTCCAGCATCGTCACCTGGCCAGACTCGCTTAGCCACATGGCGTCGCTGACCTTCGTGTTCCCGTCGCGGCCGTCGTGGGACCAGACCGCCGACGTCTTCGTCACCACCGAGTTCTCCGGCCGCCAAGCCGAGTCTGACGAACTGATACCTCGCTGGTTCGACACCAATGACCTGCCACTCGATGGCATGTGGGACGACGCGAGGTACTGGCTCCCATCGGTGCTGGCTGGCCAGCGCGTCACCGCCACAATCACCTTCGCCGACGACTGCGCGACCGTAGCCAGAATCAACCCGCCGCTACAGAAGTGATCCGGCCAGCAAGATCACAAGATCGCCTGTGGCCGGTGTGACAATTGAGGCAAGGCGTAAAGTTGTGACGTAGAGTTTTCCGTCGACGTAGAGTTTGCCGCTCTATTCGCGGAAAAGAGCCGCCGGCTCTCCTGCCGAGGTTGCACCACGAGTCCCACCTGCACCACAGGCCCCACTGAGCGCGATGAATACCCGAATCCATCGCACGCCAGCCCACCGACCTCCGCGATGGAAGCCCGGATTCACACCCGATTTCCGCGATGGATCCGGTAATCCATCGCGAGGTCAGGCCCCGCCGGGCGCGATGAAACGGGCAACCCATGGCACCCGCAGCAGGCCGCCGGGCACGCACCCCGGCACTCCGGCAACCCCGGCGCCCCAGGCAACCCCGGCACCCCAGGCAACGCCAGGCAGCCCAGGTAACCCCGGCACTCACGCGCGCCCGCACACCGCCCCAGCGACCTGCCAACCTAACACGCCGAGTTTCGCCAACCCCTTCTAGCCGCCCGATCAGAACATGGTGGGGGCCCAGGGGGCCGGGTCCCACCACATCGCGGCCGACAGCGCGGCCACCGCACCAGGGCGTAGCTCGGTGATCTGGCCTGCGGCGGCGAGCGCGCCGAGCCTGGTGCCGCCGAGATAGGCAGCGCCGAGCGCCGAAATCGGCAGCGTCAGGTCGGGGTCGGCTGCCGTGCGCTCGCAGACCGGCTTGCCTTCATCGCCCAGACCGCCGGCCTCGAGTCGCCACCGGCCGCTATTGGCTGGCAGTCGCTCGTCGATCACGTCGATGACAATGTCGACATCGCAGGCGTACCTGCGCTGTGTCAAGGCGACCGGGAGGTCGATCAGCCTGATCCACAGCCCGTCGGTCATCGATGCCCGGGTTCTGCGCGGGTCGGCTAGCTGGTAGAGCAGCGGGTCGTCCAGCGGCCTTGCCCTGACCTTGACTTCACTGACCAGATCCCTGGAGAGCACGTCGGCCCATAGCGCCACGGTCGCGTCGCGGTCGGTGGCCATGAGCTCGCGTACGCTCAGCACCTGCGCCGGCAGTCCGTCTGCCCCCCAGTTTGGCCTGGCCGAGTACAGTGCGTAGCCGCGTGCTCCAGACTCGTCCTTCGCCAGCACGCAGCGCATGGCTGAGCTTCCTTCCCTAGTGAACTCAGGGTCGGCAAGCATCACCTCCCAGTACGCCTTGCTTCTGCTCGACATGCCCGGCCTGGTCGTCCGCACCGCGTCGTGCACCCGCTTGAGGTGCTCGACCGCCGACTTCGGGTCGACGATCCGCATCGTCGGTGGGTTGGCCGGCACCTTGAGCACGGCCTCGCCGCGTTTGATGTCGTAGCTCAGGTGACGGGCGGCCGCACCGTATCCGTATCGGCCGTAGATGACCGACTCCGAGGCGAACAGCGCCGCCACCGGTTCGGCTCCGGCGCTGATGTCGGCTAGCTGGGTGTCCATAAGCGAAGAGAGCACGCCACGACGGCGATGCGACGGCAGCACAGCGACGCCGGTCACGCCAGCCATACCGACCTCGCCCCCTGGCACGATCAGGTCGAAGGACATGATCGTCGTCGTGCCGACTATCTCCTCGCCGTCGAATGCGGCGAGGCTGCGTTCTGGCTCGAAGACCTTGGTCTCCCAGGCAAGGAACTCCTCGGTCGGCCAGTTCGAGTTGAATGCGTGCTCGCCAACACGCATGAATTGGAGTATTTCCGACATAACGACAGGGCGGATCGGATAGCTGGGACTCATGGTGGCTTTCGTACCCCATCCAAGTCCTTCAGGGCGACTTGTTTTCTGTCCCAGGTGCAGGCGACCCAGGGATTGAGGCATGGCTGCCAGATCTAAAACCGGTACAGTTTCGCCATCATGGTTTCGAGTTCGCCGCGTCGGCTCTGGTCGGCGGTTTCTGCCGGAGCATTGTCGCTTCGCGGCCTCGTGCGCCGACAGTTCATTACCAGGAACCGCCGGCTGGCGTTCGTGCTCGCGCTCGCGGTCGTGGGAATCGGCATCGCCGCCGTGCGTATCTCAGAGTCGTGGTTCTCGCCTGGCCTCATGATCTTGCCGATTCTGGCCGGCGGCCTGCTGCTGTGGCCGCGTGCGCTGCGCATCCTGTTCGGCATTGTCGCGGTGATGCTCGGTTATGACGTCGCTCAGGCCGACCAGCGGACAGGGTTCGGCATCGTGGCGACGATAGCGATCATCGCGATCTTCGCTGACGTGCTGGCGAGGACCAGGGCCAAGCTCGGCTTGCTCGGGCTACGCGGCGACCAGATGCTCATCGAGCTCAGGGATCGAATCCGGGTGCAAAGCGCGCTGCCGAGCCTGCCGGAAGGGTGGGGCTGCGAGTCAGTGCTCAGGCCGGCCGGCGGCGCCTTGTTCGGCGGCGACTTCGTGGTGTCGGTGTGCGATGGCAAGACGCTCGAGATCGCCGTCGTCGACGTCTCAGGCAAGGGGATCGACGCTGGCACAAGGGCGCTGATGCTGTCGGGCGCGTTCGGCGGGCTGCTCGGCTCTGTGCCTGCTTGCGAGTTCCTGCCCTCGTGCAACGCTTACCTGCGGCGCAGCGACCCGGCTGAGGGCTTCGTTACCGCCGTGCACCTCTGCCTCGATCTGACCACGGGAAATTATGTGATCGCCTCGGCTGGCCATCCTCCGGCCGCGCATTTTGACTCAGCCACCGGCGCGTGGCGGTTGACCAGCGCCAGGGGCATCGTGCTCGGCGTCGTCCCTGACTTGCGTGACGTCCATGAGCACGGGACGCTACGGCCGGGCGATGCACTGATGCTCTACACCGACGGTCTGATCGAGCAGCCGGGTGTGGACATAGACGTCGGGATTGACCGGCTGCTCGGCGAAGCTGACCGACTCGTGGTAGCCGGGTTCAGCAACGGAGCGACGAGCCTGGTTCAGGTGCTGCCCGACAATGCCGGCGGCACCGACGATCGCGGCCTCGTGCTCATCTGGCGGACGTGACCTGACGACGGTGGGGAGTTGCGAGGTCGGCTGAGCCTTCCTGCGGGTCGGCGCGGTCCAGTCGAACAACCGCGTGCTCTACCAGCGCGACGAGCACGTCACGGCTTGACGCTCGCTGGCGCGCGTCGCAGAGCATGAGCGGGACGTCTGGAGTGAGGTTCAGTGCCGCGCGCATGGTGTCAAGCGGGTAGCGCCTGGCACCGTCGAAGCAGTTCACGGCCACTACGAACGGCGTTCCCCGACGCTCGAAGTAGTCAATCGACGGGAAGCAGTCGGCGAGCCGCCTGGTGTCCGCCATGACGACCGCGCCGAGTGCGCCGTAGGCTAGTTCGTCCCACATGAACCAGAACCGCTTCTGGCCAGGTGTCCCGAATAGGTAGACGACTAGATCGTCGTTGATCGAGATCCGGCCGAAGTCCATCGCCACCGTCGTGGTGACCTTGCGTTCTACGCCGTCAAGCTGGTCGACGAGCGCGCTCGGCTCGCTCAGGTTCTCTTCCGTGCGCAGCGGGCGCACCTCGCTCACCGCGCTAACCAGCGTCGTCTTGCCCACTCCGAAGCCCCCGGCAATCAGGACCTTGATCGCGACGGGAGCCCTGCGCCGGTTTGGGACGGAGTCAGAGTCTCCGTAGGGCATCGGCGACCTCCTTGAGTACGGCTACGTCCCTGAGCCCAGAGGGAGCAGGCTGGCGGACGCTCACCAGGCCTTGCTCCCGCAGGTCAGCAACGAGGATGCGGACGACCCCGAGCGGCAGGTCGAGGTCGGAGGCCAGATCGGCGACCGCGACCGGGCGCCGGCAGCACTCAAGCAGCCGCCGGTGCTCAGGGCCTAGCTTGGCTTCTTGCTCCGGTTCAAGATCAGCTATCGAGACCCTGCGGAGCGCCGACACCAGAGCGACCATGTCGATCGCGGCGCCGGTTGGGCGGGTTCGACCCGAAGTGACCGCATAGGGCCTGACGACCGGGCCTCGACTGTCACGGTTCCTGCGCTCTCGCCTCGGGGTCATTCGATCTCACGTCGCAGTGCTAGCTGACCTGCGCTGGGCGCGACCGCACGCCCATGTGCTGGCCAACTCGTTTCACCAGCAGGGCCATCTCGTAGGCGATCAGGCCAGCGTCGGCGCCGAGGCTCGCCAGCACAGCCAGGCAGCTGCCGTCACCAGCGGCCGTCACGAACAGGAAAGCCGTCTCGAGCTCGACGATCGTCTGGCGCGGGATACCGCAATCGAAATGCTGCCCGAACCCTCTGGCCAGGCTCTGGAAGCCAGCCGCCACCGCGGCCAGGTGCTCGGCGTCTTCACGCGACAAGCCCGATGACGCGCCAATCGCCAGCCCGTCCCTGGACAAGATCACGACCTTGTCGACGCTCGCGACCCTGGTGACCAGGTCATCGAGCAGCCAATCCAAGCTGCCACCGGTGTTCATAGCGCTCCTCCTGCTGCGGTCGGCTGCCCGGCTATCACGGCTGCTCGTCGTCGGGCTCGTCGGTCATCTGCTCAGCCATAGAGCGTCCGCGCTCCCAGCCTCGTTGCAAGGCCGACATGAAACTGCGGGCCGCCTCCGGGGAGGTCTCGGCGCCGGCGGATTGCTCGGCGGGCATGTCGGGAGCCGCGACGTACTGCTGAGGCAGAGGAGTCGATTTCTGTTCGCGCAGCTGCGGCGCAAGATTGGCTTGCCGGACTCGGACCGGCAAGCCTTCGAGTTCGACCGGGCTCGTCTCGCTCGGCACCGGCCCGAAGCTATCGGTGTCGGCGAGATCCTGACCGAACGACAGGCTAGCTGCCCCCGGCGACCGCCTGGGCAGCGAAGCGCGATCGGCAGTCGAGTCGTCGTCCTTGGCGCGGTACGAGCCATTGCCCCCGTCGTCCGCTCGTGACCTGGCGCGGCGTGGCAGCGGCGTGGGTTCGGCCGAGGTCTCACCCGACACACCGCTACCCAGATTGAGCCAGCCGGAGGACGCGGCAGGAAGATCGGGCCAGCCGACGGATCCGCCTGCGACCTGGTCCTCTCCTGAGCGTGCTGGCCAGCCCACCGGGTGGCTGACGTAGCCGGACCCGGTCGCTGCCTCAGGCTCTTGATCGGTGGCCGCGGTCGCCGGAGCGGCTTGGGTGGCCGAATTCAGTAGGGCCGCCCAGTCGTCGGCCGGGCTGAGCGGGGTCGCGCCGTCGCCGGCCGGCCGACCCGCGGGTTCGACGGCGGTCGTTGGCGCGCCAGGGGTGTCGGCTTGTGGGCCGAAAATCAGCATCGGCGCTGGCGAGACGACGTGCGGAGACGTTCCCGCGCTCGGATCGGGGTCTGTGGCGGGATCGCGCATGGTGGCGGACTCGGCCGCGACCAGCCAGGCGCCTGCGCCCTTCAACGCAGCCGACTCGGCATCGGCACCGGTCCCGCTAACCCCGGCGCTGGCAAGCTCCGCATCCTCGGCAGGGGTATCCCCAGCAGAGGTTCCCCCGGCAGAGGCATCCACGGCAGAGGTGTCCACGGCAGAGGCATCCCCGGCCGGGGTCGCGTCGCCCTCGACCAGAGCAGCGGAGACGAGTTCGCCCGCGACCGGCTCGTCAGGGCCGTACGGAACAATGGCGTGTTCGTCCGTGTCGATCTGGGCGGCAGTGGTTGTGACCGAGCCCGTGGCTGCCTCTAGGTCAAGAATGTAACCGGCGGCGCTGACATGCTCAGGGGCCGCTACCGATTCGACGCTGGCCGCGTTGTCGTCGACGAGCGAGGCGGCGGGCAGCTGCGGGACCGGGCGGCCGCCAAGCTCGCGTAGCCCGACGATCGTCAGTGGTTCGTCGTAACCAGGGTCGATGACAAGCGCGGCCGGGATCAGCACCACCGCGGTAATCCCGCCATACGCCGAACCGCGCATGGCGATCTTCACGTCGTGCCTTCTGGCGAGCTGTCCGGCGATGAACAATCCGAGTTGCTCGCTACCGGACAGGTCGAGCAGCGGAGGATCGCTCAGCTTGGAGTTGATCTCCGCCATCTGCTCGTCGGTCATCCCAAGCCCGCGGTCCTCGATCTCGACGATCAGGCCCTTGGCCACATTGTCGCTCTCGATCCTGACTGGGGTGTTCGCCGGGGAGAACGTGGTCGCGTTCTCGACGATCTCGGCGAGCATGTGGATGATGTCGGCGACCGCGTGCCCCGCGACCGAACTGCTCGACCTGGAGGTAACCCTGATCCTTGTGTAGTCCTCGATCTCGGCGACGGCGGCGCGCATGACATCGACGATCGGCACCGGCTCCCGCCAGACCCGGCCTGACGAGCCGCCAGCAACGATCAGCAGCCCTTCCGCGTGCCGCCGCATTCGAGTCGTGAGATGGTCGACGCGGAAGAGGTCGGCGAGCTCCTCGGGGTCGTGTACCCGCCGCTCCATCGCGTCGAGCAGCTCAAGCTGCCTGGTGAGCAGCGACTGGTTACGCCGGGCCAGGTTCCGAAAGACGTCGTTGACCCCGCGCCTGATCTCTGCTTCGTCTACGGCAGCGGCAACCGCGGCCTGGGCGGCGATGTTGAACGCCCTGCCTAGCTGGCCGATCTCGTTGGCACCTGGGTCCAGATGTGGCGTCTCGGTGCCGACGTCGATCTCATCGCCTGATCGCAGCCGGGCAAGCACGGCAGGAAGGCGCACGGAAGCAAGATCGAGCGCGGACAGCCGCAAGTCATCGAGTTGCTGCAGCAAGGCACGGCTGAGAATGATCGCGATCGCGATCGCGCCGAGGATCGCGATCAAGCCTAGGCCGCCGATGAGTATCAGCTGGATCAGTACGCCGCGCGCCTGCGCTGACCCTGCCTGGCGTATCGCGTTCGACGAGCTGTAGAGCGCCTTGCGGAAGCCGGCAGCGTAAGCGTTGTTGACTGTCGTCCACGCCTGGATCGGCACCCGCATCGCCGCGCGCGGGCTGGCCAGTATCTGATTTTCCAGCCTGGTAAGCGCCGTGGTTGTCGAGGCTGGGATATCCGCGGTGAAGAACTGCTGGTACGGCGTGTCCAAGCTCGACGTTGCTTGACTCCGCAGCTCGCGATGCTGCACGATCAGCGATATGACGAGCCTGTTGTCGTCGGCTGGGTAGGAGCGCGCGGCCAGGTCGGCGCCGAACAGGTCGCGCTCCTCGGCGACAGCCTGGAGGGACTCCTCCATTGTCAGGATGTCGTTGGCCTGGATCAGCGCTGATGTCCTCAGGACAGGCAGCACGGCCTGGGTGAGCACAAAGTCCGCGCCAGCGATCAGCGCGCTGTAGGACGCGGCCGCTGAAGCCCGGGATTGGCCCACGCTCACCACGGTGTCCCGCAGCGCGTGCAAGGTGCCAAGCTCTGCCGCCCACTTCTGGCTAGCGCGGAGCTCACCGAGCCCGGCGGCCCGGTCCGCCTTCGCGGCCGCGTCGAGGTAGCCGCGGATCGCGGCGTCGGTAGCGGGCTCCTGACCGAGCAGCAGGAGCAGCCTGGAGTAGGTCGGATTGGCCAGGTACCGCAACGCCAGGCCGCGCTCCTTGCTCAGCTGCAGCTGGACAAACGCGGCCGGGTTCGCAACTTGGTTGCGGACGTTGGCCGCCTGCTTGAGCGACAGGAAATTACTCAGCGTGAGTGAGAGCGCGACCGCGTACAGGCCGATTAGCGCGACCACGGGGACAAGCACGAGCACGACGATCCGCAAGCGGATTGATCGGCGACGCAGCATAGCTGTTTTGGTCCTCAGGGATCGAGCCAGCGAGGGGCTGACGTTGTGCCCGCGTTCTGAACACAGGTAACGGATCCTACTCGCCCATTGCGATAGCTACAGCGGCATCTGAGATGCCTAAAGACAGTTTTCCGCAGCCTTTCCGATATGCGAGCAATCTGCGTTCGACCCGATACACTCGGTAAGTGCGGACAAGGCGGACGGATGATCCGTCCGCGGACGCGGCGTAGCCTCCTGATGACCACCGTCCGGCTATCGCGTGACCACGTTCAGGTGAGGCTGTGCTGTAAGCGGCCACGCGGTTATCGGCGCTGGTGAGCGCCCGGTAGCGACCGCCGGGCGCTAGGGGGATTTTTGGTTAGCGGAGAGCTACTGGATGGCATGAGTGCGACTTTGGGTGACTACGATTGGGACGCTAGCTTGGCGCGGGTGTGAGCGCTTTCGGAATTCGTTGCTGACCGGTCGCATACCGGAGGATGAGACGTCATGACTTCACCGGGTGGGCCTTCGGCTGTGGAACAGACGGCCGCTGGAGACGAGCTAGCCAGCGCGGTCAACGGCGTGGGCTCCGGGGTCGGCTCGTCCTCGGTCGACACGGCATCGGTAGACACGGCATCGGTAGACACCGATGGGCTGGCAACAGCCGCCGCGCAGCGGCCCTATGACGTCGGCCCGATCTGGGCGCTGCTGCTGCCACCGCTGACGGCTCTGGCGCTTGCCCTGTGGAACATCACCACTCCGTCGTACTGGCGTGACGAGGCCGCGACGATGGCCGCGGTCAAACGGCCGTTCGGCGACCTGGTCAGCATGCTCGGCAACGTCGATGCCGTGCACGGCGCCTACTACATCATGATGTGGCCGGTCGCGCACTTCTTCGGGACAGGCGAGCAGGTCATGCGGCTGCCATCGGCGCTGGCCGCGGCGGTGACCGCGGCGTTCGTCGCGGCCATCGGCAGGAGGCTGATCTCGCCATGGGTCGGGCTGGCCGCCGGGTTGCTGCTCGCCATACTTCCCGTGACGGCGCGATACGGCCAGGAGGCTAGATCGTACGGAATGGTGATGGGGCTCGCCACCATCGCGAGCTACCTGCTCATGCGGGCATGCAACGCGGAATCAGCCAGACGGCGGCGGTGGTTCGTCGGCTACGGTGCCGGCCTGGCGGCGCTTGGCATCATGAATATCTTCGGCCTGCTGCTGATTCCCGCGCACGCGGTCACGCTCGCGCTTCGTTACCGTCGGCTCCGCGGCAGCCAGGACGCGCGCCGCCTGGCGGTCGGCTGGCTGGCGGCCACTGTGGCCGGTGTGGTGGTCTCCGGTCCTGCTCTCGTGCTCGGCTGGGAGCAGCGCGGGCAGATCGCCTGGATCGCTAACACCAAGGCGCCATCCCCCGGCGTCGCGCTGGTCACGCTCACCGGCTCTGCCCTGGTGACCATCGTCATCGCCGCCGTGATCGTCATCGCGCTCTTTGTCAGCTCAGAGGCGACCGGTGCACGGCGGCCGGCGTGGCACTGGCAGCTCACCGAGCTCAGCCTGCCGTGGATGGCCGTGCCGCCCGTCTTGCTGCTTGGCGCGTCGGTGATCTCTCCGATCTACACCTCGCGCTACATCTTGATGTGCATCCCGGCGGTCGCGCTGCTCGGCGGCATGGCGCTCGTCGCGCTCGGCCGGGTCGCTGGTCCGGTCGCGCTGGCACTCGCGCTGCTGGCCGGGCTCACCATCCAGGTCACCCAGCGTCAGCCCGGCGGTCACGGTGACGATATCCGCGGGCTCGACCGGGTTGTCGCCGCCCACGCGCGGCCGGGCGATTACGTGCTCTACACGAATCCGAACGCGGAGAGCTTCTCGGCGGCGTACTCCTACGGCCTCGGCAAGCTGCCCGATATCGCGATCATGGCAGGCGCGGACGCCTCAGGGACGCTGGCGGGTACTTCGGTGGGGTCAGCCGCGCTCAGAGCCAGGCTTGAGCACGCCAAGAGAGTCTGGGTGGTCGAGATCAACCACTGCCTGTCCGAGCCCCTGATGCAGAAGCTGAACGCCGTGAAGCTGGGTCCTGCGCTCGCTGGGTTGCCGCTGACCTTCGTGAAGATCTGGCACGAGCGAGCCGACTGGGTGCTGCTGTACAAGCACGGCGTAGGCAGCCAGGCCACCACCACCGCCTGTGTCGGTCACACCTGACCGGCGGCTGCGGACGGGGCTGATACGGGCAATGGCGAACATCAGCTGCGACCGCAACGGTCCTTGTCGTTGGCTATTAGCCGCCGGCAAGGACCGATGCGCCATTCCCAAACGTGATAGGGCGATACCTCGCCCCGTTCCCCCCTACGGCCGAGCGGAGCCGCTGATCTGGTCTAGCAGCGCTCGTACTTCGGCTTCTGGGTACCTGCGGTGGCCACCGAGCGTGCGTACCGAGGTGAGCTTGCCGTCTTTGGCCCATCTCGTCACGGTCTTCGGGTCAACGCGGAACATGGCAGCGACCTCTGCTGGGGTCAGCAACCTAGTGAACTCTGGTGACTGTCGGCTAGTGCTCATATTGTTCGATTCCTCCCCATGATCGAACACGGACTGTGCTGATTGCCTCAACGAACGGCAAGATCCAGCGAACGATCATAATCTTACTTATTGAACCATAAAGCAGACGAGTTGAGAAGACATTATGACTAGGTCGTTTTAGAGCATCTCAACACGCGCGATGGGGGTCTAACTCACCCGATCTGGACGCCGTAGTACGGATCGGCCCGTCTAGGAGCTGATCAGTTCCTTATCGGTTGCCTGCTCGCGCCGCCTCGGCTTCGGCACCTGGTCGATGCCGGCGCCGGATGGCACCGCAAGCTCGCACCACACGACCTTGCCGGTGCCTGCCCGCCGGGAGCCCCACCTGCGCGCTATCTGGCTCACTACCTGCAGGCCGCGTCCCCGTTCGTCGTCCTCGTCGGCGTACCGCAACCTTGGTACGGCCGCCGAATCGTCGACCACTTCGATGAACAATCCGCCTTCAAGTACCAAGCGCAGGCCGATGGTCCCCTGGGCGTACCGCACCGCGTTCGTGACCAATTCGGAGACGACCAGTTCAGCGGGCGGTATCAGGTCGACCAGCCCCCACCGGCGCAGCGGGGCGCGAATCAGCGAGCGAGCCCGGCGCGCGGCGGTGAGCTTGGCCGCCAGCCGCCACGCCATGTGCCTGTCCTGGCCGATCCGGCTCAGCCTCGCGACCAGCAGCGCGATGTCGTCGCGCTGATGATCCTCGTAGACGTCGGCCAGTGCCTCGCGGCAGAGTTCGTCGAGCGTCTGGGCCGGCGAGCCGGGCCCGAATACGGCGCGCAGCCGTTCCAGTCCTGAGTCGATGTCCTCGGTGCGGCGCTCGACCAGCCCGTCGGTGTACATGACTAGCAGGCTGCCGTCATCAATGTGCAGCGTGCGGCTGACGATCGGGCTCGCGCCGATGCCAAGCGGCGGTGCCGGAGATACGTCAAGGAACTCGCTGCTGCCGTCAGGGCGGACGAGCAGCGGCGGCAGGTGTCCGGCCGAAGCCACCTCGCAGGTGCCGTCGACGGAGTCGTAGACGGCGTATACGCAGGTCGCGAAGTGCGGTTCGAACACACCAAGCTCGTGCATCAGGTCATCGAGCCGCTGCAGGGTCTCGGCTGGCGGCAGCTCGAGCATTGCCAGCGTCTTGATCGCGGTGCGGAGCCTGCCCATGGTTACGGCCGCGCGCACGCCGTGTCCGGCCACGTCGCCGACAACAAGAGCGACCCGGCCACCAGGCAGGTCGATGGACTCGTACCAGTCACCGCCGACCTCGATCAGCTTGCTGCCTGGCAGGTAGCGGTGCCTGACATCAACCGAGGCAGGATGCGAAAGACCGGTCGGCAGCATGCTGCGCTGCAGGGTGAGCGCCGTCGCGCGTTCCCTGCCGTACCGGCGGGCGCCGTCCACGAACAGTGCGGCCCGGCCAGCGAATTCCATGCCGATTTCGGTGTCGTAGGCGTCGAAGCGATGGAAGCCCTGTCGCCTGACGCATACGAAGAAGCCGAGCATGACCTCTCCGGCCATGATCGGCAGCGCGAGCATGGACGTACCCGAGATCAGCCTGGCAACGGGCGTGCGCAGCCAGGAGGTGGCAAGATCCTGGGCCGCTTCGTCGGTCATCACCACGCTGACGGCTTCGCTGGTGTCGAGGCAGCGGGTGTAAATGCTGCCCTGCGGGTAGCGCAAGATCTCGCCGACCGGGAACGCGGCTTGCCAGCCTGCGTCGCCGTCGTCGTAGGCCAAGGCGAGCCTGCGCACGAACTGCGTGCCGCCTCTGGCCGTTGCCTCATGATCGCCGTCGCCGAGCAGGTTCTCCAGTATCAGCAACCCAGCCGAATTGCAGAAATGCGGCACCAGGATGTTCACAAGCTCGGGTGCGAGCTGATCGAGGTCAAGCGCGCCGCCGATCCGCCTGACCGCGCCGTCGAGCAGCGCGTGCCGCATAAGCGCCGGATCGATGAATCGTTCGGCGGCCGGCGCGGGGATGCGCATGGTGACCTGGGCGAACAGGTCAGGATCGGTCGATCGGATGGGCTCGACGGTCACCACGGCGTCGACTAGCGACCTGCTCGCGGTCCTGAGCGTGAGCACGGTCGTGCTCTGCCGGTCAGCGAGCGTTGCCGCAATCAGGCCGTTCAGCACCGCGGCTGGGTCACCAGGACCGGTGATCAGGTCGCCAAGGTGGGTGCCTAGCAACGAGCCGGCGGGTTCGGCAAGTATGTCGCCGGCGCCCCGGTCGTGCTGGCGGATCATGCCGCTGCGGTCGATGCCGACCGTGAGCGTCTGCGCCGAGGCGCTGGCAATGACCGCGGATACTTCGGTCGCTATCGCCGACGCCACTAGGCCAGCCTCCCATCCGGCGCTAAGAATGAGCTACGTGGGCCAGTCTATGAACATTGCCTCGTCAAATGGGAACGAAAGCCGAATCGCTGGCGCTCTACGTCGCTACTTCGCCGGCTCGCCGTGGCCGGCGTTGGCCCGGCCGCGGCCCCAGTAAGCCTTGGGAGAGACCTGATCCGCCGCCACGCCCCTGCTGCCGAGAATCTCCCGCAGCCTGAGCACCACGGCAGCCTCGCCGAACAGGTACACGTGCCCGGCGCCGGGCGGCAACTCGACTTCAGCCGCTTCCGCGGCGAGCAAGGCCGGCTCGCCGGCCTTTTCCCCGAGCCTGTGCAACCAGCTCACGCGAGTCCTAGCCGCAGCGAATAGTTCCTGCTCATCGGCGGCGTCAGGCACCTCGATGACCAGCGTCGCCTCGGCATCGGCTGGCAGCGACTCCGTCATCGTGAGGATCGCGGGCATCGCCGATTCATCGCCCATGAACAGGTGCCAGTCCGCCGTAGGTGACGTGGTGATCTTCCCGCGAGGACCAATTCCCTCGATTCTGTCGCCCGGCCGCGCCGAGCGCAGCCATCGTTCTCCTGGCCCGTCGCCGTGCAGTACGACGTTGAGCGTCAGCGTGAGGGTCGCCGGATCGAGCGCCCTGATCGTGTAGCGCCTTCTGATCGGCTTGCTTCCCTCGGCGGCGACGAGCAGCATCACGTCCTGGCCAGGGGCGTAGCTGAAGCCGTCGAGTTCCGGCGCGGTCAGCGTGATCCGCTGCATGCTCGGTGACATCTGCCCGGTCTCGACGACACGGAAGCGCAGCTTGCGTGTACTGGCGAGCGGCCCGGTCAGCTGAGCGAACGGATCGTCAAGTTGGGCGAGTACCTGTTCGGGCAAGGCGTCAGTCACGCTGGCGACCTCTCGCTGTCACAATCAACTCCATGGAATCGCCAGAATACTGGCCGCTGCCTGGTCTGCGCCTGCGCACCGGCCGGCTGGAGCTCAGGCTGCCTGACGCCGAGGACCTGACCGCGCTCGCCGCGCTGGCCGAGGCTGGCGTGCACGATCCCGACGTCCAGCCGTTCACGGTCGCGTGGACGGACGTCGAGCCGGCCGAACGTGCGATCTCGACCATGCGTTACCACTGGTCGTGCTGGGCTTCCTGGCAGCCGTCCAGGTGGACGCTGAACCTGGTGACTGCGCGGGACGGCGTCGTAGTCGGCACCCAGGGGATCAGCGCCGCCGATTTCGCCGTGACGCGCGAGGTCGGAACTGGATCCTGGGTCGGCCTGCGGTACCAGGGCCAGGGGATCGGCAGGCACATGCGGGCCGCCGTGCTCGCGCTGGCATTCGACGGTCTCGGAGCCGAGTTCGCGGTGTCCGCCGCGTTCTTCGACAACGCCGCGTCGCTGGCCGTGTCGCGCAGGCTTGGCTACACCGACGATGGAATCGAGCGGCACGTGGTGCGCGGCCAAGCGCGCGCCACGCGGCGGCTGCGGCTCGACCGGGCGTCCTGGCAGGCGCATCGGACAATAGACGTGACAATCTCGGGTCTTGAGCCGTGCCTGCCTTTCTTCGGAGCCGCGCCAAGCTAATCGTGACCTCCGCCGGGGAGCCCGGCCGGATAGAGTGCAGAGGTGAAATCAGCCTCGCGGGCAGCGAATTCCGTCATTGACGGCGTCAGCTCGGAATACGGCACGGCAAGTAATAAAACGCGATCGGCGGCGCGATCCGCTGTCGCGCTCGCATTGGCCGGCCTGGTCGCGTTCGGGATCGCCGCGGGTATCTATATTTGGTACGCGCTTACCCATCCGATGCCCGATTGGATGGAACCGGTTGACCTACGGGTGTACCGGTTCGGCGGGTTCATCGCCGCTCACGTATCGCCGTGGTATCAGGCGCACCGAAGCTCGCCGCTCTATGACTGGCCCGGTTTCCACAGCCTCAAGTTCACCTACACGCCGTTTGCCGCGCTCGTCTTCACCGCGGCGACGTTGCTGCCGCTTAAGCTGCTCGAGTACGCATCGCTCGGCGTCAATACGGTGGCGACGCTGCTCGCCGTCTGGGTCACCCTTGCCGCCGTCGGATGGCCTGGCAGTGGTCAGCCAGCCGGCCAGGTCAGGTCAGCCGCTTCGTCGATACCCAGACGGGCAAGCCTGACGTTGCTGATCGGGGCGGCCGTCTTCTGGCTCGAGCCGGTGCAGCGGACGCTGTTCCTCGGCCAGATCGAGCTGATCTTGATGGCGCTGATCATGTGGGATCTCTGCCAACCCGACCGGCGCTTGCTGAAGGGCGCCGGGGTGGGCGTGGCCGCCGGGATCAAGCTGGTCCCGCTGATCTTCATTCCCTACCTGCTGCTCACCCGCAGGTTCCGGCAGGCCGCGGTGGCGGCAGGCGCGTTCGCTCTTACCGCGGGAATCGGCTTCGCCGCGGATCCGGCCGACTCGGCCAGGTGGTGGCTTGGCGGCCTTTTCGCCGCAGGATCGAGGACGGGCTTCGTCGGCTGGGAGGGCAACCAGTCCCTGCTCGGCCTGATTACCAGGCTGACCGGGAGCGTTGCCGCCGGGCAGCGGTTGTGGATCTGGGCCGCCATCGCGGTAGTAGCGCTCGGCCTGGTGACCGCGATGCTGCTTGACCGGGCCGGGCAGCCGGTCGTCGCGCTGCTGGCGTGCGCGCTTACCGGCATACTCCTATCGCCGATCAGCTGGGATCATCACTGGGTCTGGGTCGTGCCCGCGGTGGCAGCCGCGTTCGGGTACGCGATGCGTTCGCGCGGTCCGCTGCGCACGGCCACCGCAGCGCTGGCTACTGTGATCGCCGCGGTCTTCTTCGCCTGGCCAGGCAGCCTCTGGGGCAAGCCCAATGATCTTGGCGGCTTCTCGCTCGGCTTGATCTGGGCACCGCCCAACACCAGTCCTGGAACGTATTACCGGCTCGGCGACCGGCCGTGGTTCGCCGAGTATCACTGGCATGGCCTGCAGTTGCTGAGCGGCAATCTCTACGTGCTGACCGGCATGGGCCTGCTAGTGCTGCTTTCTGGGATCTCGGTCTGGCTCACCCGCCACCGGCCGGTCACCGACAAGCACGCGAGCCCGACCGCGCTGGCAAGCAGCATAACCGGCGCCCAGAGCGTGAGTATGTCGTGATTCAGCTGGTCGATCAGGCTGCCGGCGTGCAGGTAAGGATCGCCAGGCATGAGCGCGATCGTGCTGACAGTCAGCCGGCCGAGCACGATCCAGTCCAGTCGCGAAGCCGGGTAGAAGAGCAGCAGGCAAATGATCATCGCGTCGTACCACGGCAGCTGGTACGGCCAGACGAAAAGCCAGGCGCAGCTGAGCGCGAGCGCAGGCCGCAGCGCTGGCGTTGGCGACATGGCGTGCGGCAGCCGCCAGCACAGCAAGGCGGCGAGGATCAGAACGAAACCAACGGAGAACTCGAGCAGGTCACGGAAGACGACGCCGGCTGGCGATGAAACGAGCTGGTAGAAGTTGTCGGCCGAGACCTTGGTAGTACGGTCGAGCACCGCCTGAATCGCCGGCGGCCCGTACCACAGGTAGGTCGGCACGAGGACGGCCAGCGTCGCTGCCGTGGTCACCAGCAGCGGCCTGACCGCCCGGCGCAGCGCCCAGGCGGCGGCGATCGAGAAGATGATGTAAGGAATCTTGATGTCAGCTGCCGCACCGATGAACAGCCCGGCGATGACAGCCTTGGTCACAGGCAGTTCGGCGGTGTCCCGGCTGGTGCCGAGTATGAGCAGTCCGATGAGCCCGGCTCCGGCAGCGATCATGTCGATGTGCCCGGCCGCGATGAGGCCCCATAGCAGCAGCGGGTTGGCCGTCCACAGCAGGTGCGCGCGCAACCGCGCCGCCGGGTCGCGCCGCAGCAGGCGATCCGCCACCAGGCTCACGGTCGCGAACGCCATCGCGTTCCACAGCTTCAGCCAGAACACGATCCCGGCCAGCGATGATCCGCCCAAGGTCGCGGCCAGGAACTGCTCGAACGTCGCAAGCGGCCCGTACAGCGTGACATGCCGAGCCCACTCGACCGGGATTTGATCGCCGAACGTGCTGTGGCCGATGCGCAGATGGTAGGGCGCCCAGACATAGGGGGTGTGACCGAGCGTGACGATGTGACCGAACGTCGCGTAGTCGAGAATGTCGGTCGATCCGGCGGGCGGCAGCACGGCCAGAATGGCCACCGATGCCAGCCCGCCGCCCACCAGCAGCCTCGGGTCGACTCGCCAGCCCCGGCGCACGGCGACCAGGCCGGCCGCGACGCCACCCGCGCCGGCGAGTGCCGCCAGCCACAAGGCCACCGTGACGACGCTGATCGGGATGTGCACCCACGGCAGGTCCCACGGCGGCCCCTCGGCTGGCATGGTCAGCTTGGGCGGGAACCAGTAGCCAGGGTTGAGCGAGACGGCAATCATGACGATCGTCGAACAGGCGACGCCGGCGACCGCTGCGATGCCGATGTGCCTGGTCCTTGCCGACGCGTCATCCCGACGCGCCGGAATACGTGCGAACGGCCGGAATAGCCGTTTCCGATCAGCAGCCGTTGTCATCATTCTCCGGACTCACCTAATTGCACCAGGGCAGCCTCAAACGACACGAGGGCATACTTCTTACCGGCGACGTGTTAAAGGTCGCATATGAGCGTGCTCAAGCTAGTTAATTGTCATGCCGTGCCCGTTTTGGTGGGACAGGCATCGGAAACTGTGCGCGTTTTAGGTCGCGTAGTTAACGTACGCGCCTCACAATAGGGTTCCCCAATTGTTATAACGCTCAGGTTACAAATTCACGCGGACATCCGGGCCGAACTAGCCACAAGAGATGTCAGATCAGGTGCTTGCGGTAGCGGACGTCCGCCATCGGAAAGCTGTAGCCGTCGTCGCGCCGGGCGGCGCCGTCCTGCACCCAGCCGCAGCGTTCGTAGAACCGCCTGGCGCGCGAATTGGTGTCGAGCACCCACAGGGTCACCTGAGCGTAACCAGATGCGGCGAGGCGCGCGAGCGCGGTGGACATCAGTCGTTTGCCCAGTCCGCGGCCCCACACCTCGGGAACGATATAGATCTGCGTGATCTCAGCGACCAGGGCCGTGTCCTCGCCCTTGTCGCGGGTTGGCCCGAAGCGGGCGAACCCCACCATCTCCGGACCTGGCACTGCCACCATGACGCCGGCCTTTGGCCACTGCGCGGCAAGCAGTGCGCGTTCCCAGCGCTCGGTGCCGTTAGCCATATCCAGCTTGTCAAGAAAGTCCTGCGGGAGGAGGCCCTGGTAGGCGGCCTCCCATGACCTGGCCTGAATGGCTGCGAGTTCGGGGGCATCGCGAACGGTAGCGGCCCGTACCGACGGGCGCGGGATGGCCGTCATGGTCGCCTCCTTCGCCGACTGCGCGACTCGCCAGCACCTACAAGTCTGACTATCGGCGTACGGCACACGATTTTAACCCATAGCCACCGATACGACGCTACTCTACCAACCATTTCCCGCGACATCATCTGCGGCACCCCCAAGCGGTGGCTGGGGGGTCACTTGGCGTGGGGGGCCGGAGCGCTGGTCAGGCTTGACATATGCCACGGATGGAATATGTTTGGGCGGTGGCCCGCTCTTCCACGGCGTGGGATGTCTTCAGCGCAATCGCCGCGCCGGACCGTCGCGAAGTCCTGGACGCGCTGATCGCCGGCGAGAAGGCGGTCGGCGCGATCGTGACCGACCTGTCGATGTCCCAGCCCCAGGTGTCAAAGCACCTGCGGGTGCTCAGCGAGGCGGGACTCGTCCGGTGCCGGGCGGTAGGACGTCACCGGCTGTACCGCCTGGAACCCACGCGGCTCCGGTTGTTCCACGACTGGCTGGCCAAGTACCAGCAAGCGTGGAACGACCGACTGGACCGCGTAGATGACTACCTCAAAGAGCTACAACAAGGAGAGCAGCAGTGACACGTGATCGGCATGGATCGGCAACCATCGAATTCCCGAACGAGCTCGAGATCGTCGTCACCCGAGAGTACGACGCTCCCATCGAACTCGTCTTCGACGTCTTCACCAAGCCCGAGCATGTGAGGAAGCACTTCCCCCCATTCGGGGAGGAGATGACAGTCTGCTCAATCGACCTGCGCGTCGGCGGGAATTACCACTACGTCATGGTGACCGACGACGGAACCGAGTGCTCGTTCCGCGGAACCTACCTGGAGATCGAACCGCCGACCCGGACCGTCCAGACCTGGCTGTTCGAAGGATGGCCAGATGCGGAAGCCGTCGAGTCGATGGAATTGCAGGAAGTTGACGGAGTGACGAAACTGACGAACAGGCTGGCGTTCCGCGACAAGGCCGACCGTGACCACATGACCAAGTACGACGGCCTCGTGACCAGCTTCGACAACATCGGCGATTACCTGAGGTCACTGCTCGAACCCAAGGGAACAGCCTCCGCATAGCCGGGAAGTCGAGGCGAACATCACCAGCGTCACGCCCGGCCCCCGCACCGGCAGCAACGCCACCGCCACCACCACGAAAATCACTACGAAGACCACCTAACCGGCGAAGTCGGCTCCGCTCGCGCGATGGATACGGCAACCCATCGCGGAAACCGGGTGTGAAACCCCGGATCCATCGCGACGCGGGACGCGGGCGCCAGGTGAATCCCCGGATCCACCCCGCGGGTTCAAGGGGTGGTCGCAACATGGCCGGTAGATGACTCTTTCCGTGGTCACGATATCTGGTGGCTTGCCGGGGACCGGGCGGCGCGGCGGACTGGTGGACTGCCCCTGTTCGGAACACCTGATGCAGCTAGGCGGCTGGTTCCTCGCGTGACGCGGCAACGTCCGGCACGATCAACGGCGGCCGGCGCGGCAATTGCGGCAGGACCTAACGTTGTGACGTAGAGTTTTCCGTCGACGTAGAGTTTGCCGCTCTATTCGCGGAAAAGCCTACCTCGACGGAAAAAGCTACATCATCACCACGGAACGCTGACGTGCGCCCCCCGGAGAGTTGCCGGGTTCCGGATAGTTTTCGGGTGATAACACGGGAAATACTCCGTAACGCGGCAGTCATCCGCGACCCCGACGGCACTGCTCCGCCCCCGGCACGGGAAGTTTCCGGCACACGGCAATCGTCCGCCAGGCACCCGCCGATTCACCGCGATCACCAGCCGGCTACTGCCAGCACACGCCGATCCCCGCACATCACACGGCAACCATCCGCAGTAATCACCGAACCCCCGCACTACCAGCCCCCACGCAGGACTTCGAATGCCATCCACCTAGCCCGGCGGAAGTCCCGCGCCGCCGGCTCCCGCTGAGGTCGCACCACGAGTCCCACCTGCACCACGAGGCCCCGTCGAGCGCGATGAATACCCGAATCCATCGCACGCCAGCCCACCGACCTCCGCGATGGATACCCGAATCCACACCCGATTTCCGCGATGGATCCGGTAATCCATCGCGGGGACAGGTCCCGCCAGGCGCGATCGATCCGGCAATCCATCGCAGCCACGCCGCACCACCAGGCCAAACCGGCCCCGACCCGGCCCGGCCCGGCCAGGCGCGGGGCGGAACGGGGCAGCCACGGCCGCCGCCCGCGAACCAAACCAGGCAACGCCCAGCACCTGACCAGCATCACCCGTCAGGATTGGCGGTCTTTACCGTACAAAACGGGTATCGACACCGCCTGCGGGCTCGGCCCGCGCTCCGCTTGTCGTGCCGAAAGCTATGCACGAGAGGTCAGGAACTTACGCCGATCGGTTGTCTTGGTAGAGCTTCTTGCCGTAGTTCTCCGGTGCGTAATATTGCTCAAGTTCCTCCAGGCTCTCCGGAATGGTCTGCACGCACTTGACCAGCGCCGCGTGAGAAGGCAGTACATCGGGATGCCAGGAGTCAGGCTTCCACAGGTCAGAGCGCATGAATGCCTTGGCGCAGTGGAAGAAGATCTGGTCGATCTCTACGAGCAGCACGAGGATCGGCTGGTGGCCCTTGACGATCAGATCGTCGAAGAACGGCGCGCCGCGCAGCAGCCGGGCGCGGCCGTTGATCCGGAGCGTCTCGTTCCGCCCCGGGATCAGCGACAGCACGCCGACATGCGGGTTGGCCAGCACGTTCAGGTAGCCGTCGGCGCGCCGGTTCCCCGGACGCTCGGCGATCGCGATCGTGGTGTCGTCCAGGACGTGGATGAGGCGGCCGGCAGGGTCACCCTTGGGTGAGGCGTCGCAGTTGCCGTCCAGGTCACAGGTCGCGATGACACAGAACGGCGAGGCGGCGAGCCATTCGCGGTCGAGGCGATGCAGCCGGGTCCGTTCCTTGGTCGCGGCCCGGGGACCGGGCGCCCCGAGGAGGTCCCGCAGCTCTGCTGCCGACGTGACCTCCTCGTATGTCGTCCTCACGGCGGTTGCCGGTTCAGTCGCCTGCGCCATGATCACCCCTTTGGGTTGGATAGCTACTTATTTCCAGGCGCTACCGTTCCAGCGCAAGATCAGCGTCTTTGGATTGCTCTGCGAAGACGTGTGGCCCACGGCCCAGGCGTTGCGGGCCGAGGTGGCGGCTATGCCATTGAGGGCGCCGGACGACAGGCGGGGTGTACGCGCTTGCTTCCACGCGGCGCCGTTCCACCGGAAGATGAGAATCTTGGTGCTGAGGCCGTAGGTTAGGCCGACCGCCCATGCGTTGCTTGGCGACGTGGCCGCGATACCGAAAAGGTGACCGCCCGACTGTGGCATCGGGGTGCGGGCCTGCTTCCAGGCGTGGCCATTCCAGCGTAGGGCAAGCGGGAAATCGAGGCCGTCACCTCCCGTGCCACCGACCGCCCATGAGCTGCGCGCCGAGGTGACGACGCCGGAAAGGAATCCGAACTGGAAGAACACCTGCTTCCAGGCGCTGCCGTTCCACCGGGCGATGTAAGCCTGGCCGAAGGGATTGGCCTTAGTCGCGTACGAGCCCACTGCCCAGGCGCTGGAGGCTGATCCGGCGGCAACGGCGTATATGACGCTGCCGGTTCCGGGACGCGGGCACGGAACCGACCGCCAGGTTGATCCGTTCCAGTGCAAGATCACGGCCTTGCCGCCGTAGCCGACGGTGCCGCCTGCGTGGCCCGTGCTGCCGACAGCCCAGGCATTCCTGGCGGACGTCGCCGCCACCGCGGCCAGGCTCCCGCTCGCGCCGAGGCTCGGAGCCGATACCTTCGTCCAGGCCCTGCCCCGCCAGCGCAGGATCAGCGTCCTTGGACGCGCCGCCGGGCCGGCGAAGCCAACCGCCCAGGCGTTCCGCGCGGACGTCGCCGCCACCCCGGCCAGGCTCCCGCTCGCGCCGATGACAGCCCCCCGCTCCCGGCCCGCAGCCCACGCCGCGCTTGCGCCAGGCGCGGCAGGCATGCCGCTCATGATCGCGGCCAGCACGAACGCGGCGGTGACTTTAAACGACCGCGTTACCCACTTTGGCTTAGACACCACGCCAACCCTCATCGAGATCCACATCCTTGCTGTTAGTCGGCCGTCAGAGCAGTTGCTTCAAGACGTCGAGCCCGGCATTGCCTCCGCTGATGACGCACACGACCGCGCAGCCCGCTGGCGGGGATATCTTGCCAGCCAGCAGGGCAGCCAGACCCGCCGCACCCGCGGGCTCAGCGGGCAGCTTGCACCGCTGGATCAGCACCCGGACCGCGGCGATGATCTCCGAGTCCGCCACCCGCACCATCTCATCGACGTAGCTCTGGACGTGCCGGAAGGTGTGCTCGCCCGCGAATGGCGGAGCGAGGCCATCGGCGATGGTGTCCACTGTGTCCAAGTGGGCGGGTTTCCCCTGCTCAAGGCTCCGGCTCATCGCATCCGCGCCCTCAGGCTCGACCCCCACCACGCGGACGGATGGGTGCTGGAGCTTCACCGCCGCGGCGATGCCAGAGATCAAGCCGCCCCCTCCGACCGGAACCACCACCATGGCCGCATCGGGGACCTGCTCGAGAAGCTCAAGCCCCACGGTCCCCTGACCGGCCATGATGGCCAGATCATCGAACGGATGGACCAACGTCAGGTCCCGTTCTTGCTGCAGTGCCAGGCAGGTGCCAAGCAGGCTGCCGTCGGTCTGCACGACCTCACCGCCGTAGCGACGGGTCGCCGCGACCTTGGACGGCATAGCGTTCGCGGGCATCACGATCGTGGCCTTGGCCCCCACCGTGGTGGCTCCGTAAGCCAGAGCGGCCGCGTGGTTGCCGGCCGACAAGGACACCAGCCCCCGCGACCGGTCAGCCGGGTCCATCGACAGCAACCTGTTAAACACCCCGCGAGGCTTGAACGAGCCTGTCTTCTGGAACAGCTCCGCCTTGAGATGCAAGCGGACACCAAGCTCGTCCCCGACGGAGGTCGACGACATCACCGGCGTGAGGTGTACCAGGCCGCCAATCCGGGCCTGAGCACGCTGGATATCTTCGAGTTCGAGCAGCATTCGCTTCCAGCCCTTCGCCGGTACCGCTGACGGGAAGCGTACCTGAGGCGGAAGATGCCATTCATGAGCCTGTGGAGAACACTCGTTGTTGTCATGGCGCTTCCCGCTGGACTGCTCGTCGGGCAAGCACAGCTGGTCGGGCAAGCACAGCCCGCCGACGCCTCGCTCCCGACGCTGGCGCAGGCTTTCGACAACGTTGGCATAACCATCGCGTCGGATGCGGCGACGGGGAACTTCGACGGTGTCGGCGACTCCTTCTCCGCGACCGGGCTCGCTGCCGACGCGCTGGCTCCCGGCAAGCCACTGCTGCACGATGGCCTGGCTGTCACCTGGCCAAACGTGCAGCCTGGTCAGCCAGACAACGTGGTCGCCGACGGCCAGACGGTCGCGGTTACCGGCACAGGGACAACGCTCGGCGTGATCGGCGCCTCCGCCTTCGGCAGCACCACGGGCACGTTCACGGTCACCTACGCTGACGGCACGACGAGCACGGCGACCGCCACGTTCGCCGACTGGATCGACACAGCCCCGGCCGCCGGCACCGACCTGCTCGCGACGACGGCGGGCTGGAATCCTGGCGGCACCATCCCGGTGAGCCTTTCCTACGCGGCGATCCCGCTCAGTGGCGACCCGGTCTCAGTGACATTGCCCACGATCGGCACCGGCGTGGGAAAGAACACCCCGTCCATGCATATTTTCGACCTGATAGTCGGTACGCCTGGGCAGGAGGCGGCCGGCGCCCCCGGCGCCCCTTCGCGCTACGACCTGGCCCGTAAAGACTGCGTGGGAACCTCCGCCGATCCGGGCTCGAAGGTCTGGTACACGGTCGCCGACGGCGAGCTATCCGACGTCTACGCGCCGACGGTCGACAACACCGACGTGAAAAGCCTTGACCCGATCGTCACCGGGCCCGGTTTCACCGCACTGCAACCGCGCGACATGAGCTACACGGTCGCGCCGCTCGACGACACCGGCATGGCGTGCCGGGTCACGGCGCACGACGCGACGCACGACTTCGACGTGATCACCGACTTCGTCACCGATCCGTCGACCAGGGCCGTGGTCATGCGGTTCATGCTGGTGCCCGGGCCGGGCGCTCCAGCCGGGATGCGCTTGTACCTGCGGTTCAACCCGCTGCTCAACGGGCACGGCGGGGGCGGCGCCGACAACGCGGGCGGCGAGTCGGCGACGATCGCGGCGACCGCGGACGGGCCGGTGCCGTTGTCGTACTCGACGAACTCGTTCACCGAGGCGGTCAACCGCGGCTACGCCAGGCCGATTTACGCGGCACTGGCGGCCGACCGCCCGTTCGCCGCCGTCGAGACCGGCTTCGCCGGTACCTCAAGCGACGGACTCAGCGAACTCGACAACTCCGGTGCGCTCACCTCGGCGGCGCCGGACGCCAGCGATGGCAACGTGGTACAGACCGTCGAACTCGCCGGCGACAGCGAGACCATCGCGCTCGGCCTTGGCGCTACCGAGCACCGCGCGCTTTCTGCCGCGCTGTCCGCGTCGGCGGTGCCGTTCTCCGCCACCTACGCGAGCTACCGGTCAGGCTGGCGTGACTACGATGCCGGGCTGCGCCCGCCGCGGTCGTTCGGTCACGTAGACGCCGCGCAGGCGCGGGCCTATTACCTGAGCGCGAACGTGATCAAGGCCAGCGAGGACAAGACGTTCCCCGGCGCGACAGCGGCGTCGCTGGCGAGCCCGTGGGGTCAGGCTGTGCCGGCCGGGCAGACCGCGAGCGACGGGCTCGCACCCTACTTCGGCTCGTACCGCGAGGTGTTCCCGCGTGACGCGTACGAGACGTTCACCGGGTTCCTCGTGGACGGCGACCTCGCGACGGCACGGCAGATGGTGCGGTACTGGTTCGACGACCTGCAGCGGCCGGACGGGTCGTTCCCGCGCAACGGGCTGCTGAACGGCGCGGCGGCGCCTGACACAGGCGGGCTGCAGCTTGACGAGACCGCCGATCCCATCCTGGCCGCCTGGCAGGCTGGGCTGGCCGGGGATGCCTCGCTCTACGCTGATCACATCAAGCCAGCCGCGGACTTCCTGGTGGCGAACGGCCCGGCCGACGGCGTCGAACGCTGGGAGGAACAGGCCGGCTTCTCGCCGTCCACGATGGCCGACGAGGTGGCCGGCCTGGTGGCGGCGGCCGCGATCGCGCGCGAGCAAGGCGACGCGGCGTCGGCCCGGCTGTTCCTGGCCACAGCCGACGACTTCCGGCGCCTGATCCTGGCGACCACGGTCACCGACAACGGGCCGTTGTCATCGCAGCCGTACTTCGTCAGGGTGGACAAGACCGGGGACCCCGACGCGGCGGTGTCCTACTCGCTTGGCAACGGCGACCCGAACAGCGCCGACCAGCGGGCGGTCCTCGATCAGGGCTTCCTCGAGCTGGTCAGGCTTGGCGAACTCGCGGCCGGCGATCCGCTGGTCAGCAACTCGCTGGCGGTGACCGGAGCAACGATCGGGGCGTCCACGCCCTCGGGCGCCGGGGTGCTTCGCTACAACGGCGACGGTTACGGCGACTGCGAGAAGGCGGTGTTCAACGACTGCTCGGCAGACGGCGAGCCGTGGGCGACCAGCAACGAGGGAACCGGGCACCCGTGGCCCGTGCTGTCCGGGGAGAACGGCGAGTATCAGGTGCTCGCCGGCGACGCGGGAGCGGTCGCGGCCGACGTGGGCTTCATGCTGTCATCGGCCTCTGGCGTCGGCCTCGTGCCCGAGCAGGTCTGGAACTACCCCGACGTGCCCGCTTCGCCGTACGGCGCTGACGCTGCGACCGCGTCGATCGGCTTGGTCGATGGCCAGCCGGACGGCTCGGCCGCGCCGCTGACCTGGGCGCAGGCGCAATTGCTCAGGTTGATTGCCGACGAGGCGGCGGGCAAGCTGGTCGAGCAGCCATCGGTGGTCGCCAACCGGTATGCGGGCGGCGGGCCCGGCGTGGCGCCGCTGGTCCTCACCGCGCCGCTTGCTGTCAGCGGCGGCAACGTGCCGGCGAACCTGACCAGGCCAAGCGCGACCGTCGACGCCGCGTCGGTTCCCGTGAGCGGGACGACGGCACCGGGCGCGACCGTGGACATCGCCGTGACCGGCACCGCTGCGGGCGCGGCGACCCCGGCTACGGAGATCACGACCGTGACCGCCGACGCGTCGGGTGCGTTCTCGGCGACAGTCAGCTTGCAGCCTGGCACGAACTCCGTCGAGGTCGCCGTAACCGGCTCTGGCCCGACCAACGAGGCGATCTTGACGGTGACCGACCTGTTCGTTCCCGGCACGGTCGTGCTCAGCGCTGGCGCGGCCCCGGGCGGCGGCAACGGACCTGGCACCTACGCCTACCCGCGCGCGACGAACTCCGACGGCTCGCCGACGTTCGCGCCCGGCTCGTTCAGGCTGAACGGGTTCACCGTGATCAACTCGGGCAGCACGGTCACCTTCCAGGTGGGGATCGCTAATCTGCGGCCCACGTTCGGCTCGTTGCTCGGGGCGCAGCTGATCGATATCTACATCCACGCCCCTTCCGGAAGTATCCCCGCTGGCGAGGTCCAGTCGACGGCGTCGGCTGGCGCGTT
>DATNEK010000008.1:0-12376 GCA_035553055.1 Streptosporangiaceae bacterium
GACGTGCCTGATCTGCGCCGTCGACTTGCGTAGCGCCCGCCGCATCAGCGTGGTGTTCATTTGCTCGCCGCCGCGCGCGGCTCATCGCCGACGCACATTATGCGGCCGTCCTGTCGACCGCACGGGTGGCGCTAGCGACGCCGCCGGGCGCCGGAGCCCCGTACTTGACCTGCACTCCCCGCTCTCTCGCCGCCGCCACGATGCCAGGCATGGCGCGCTCGGCGAGCGCGGCGATGGTCAGCGCGGGGTTGACAGTGAGCCCGCAGGGCACCGCCGAGCCGTCGGTGACGAAGATGCCCGGGTGATTGCGCAGCTCATGCCCGTCATCCAGGGCTGAGGTCGCCGGGTCGTCGCCGATACGGCACGAGGCCAGCGGGTGCACTGTGTAGGCACCCACCACTTCGTTCGTCCACGGCATGACCTTGGCCAGGCCATCGCGCTCGAGAATGTCCTTCACCGCGGCATCCGACTCAGCCCAGCCGCGCAGCGTGTTCTTGGTTGGCTTGTACTCGAGATTGCCCTGGCCAAGCATCTGCTGGGAGATGCGGACCGCATTGCCGCTCGGCGGCGGCGGCCCGAACACGCCCTCATTGTCGTCCTCCGACATCGTGAAGATGGTCAGCCAGGAGTTCCACTGCCGCAGCATCTCCTTCTTCTCCGGGCCGAACCAGGCCGGCCCGTCCGGGCCGGCTGCCTGGGCCAGGATCGTGCCGAGGCCGGGCGGGAAATACAGTTGCTCAAGGGAGAACCTCGAGAACTCGGGCAGCGAGGCGTCAAGCCGGTCCCAGCTCGCGACGCTCGGGCCCCGGCCGATCTGGTTGGCCCGGTATGCCTGTCCGCCGGGGCGGGAAAGGCCGAGCACCTCCCTTACCTTGTCCTCGTTCAGCACGGCAGTGTTCAGCCGCTCGCCGTTGCCGGAGAAATACCGCCCGACCGCGAAGGGCATCGCGCCAAGCGTCCGCTCGGACCGCTGCAGTATCACCGGCGTGGCACCCGCCCCGGCCGCGAGCACGATGATCTTCGCGTCGATCGCGCCGCTGCCGGTCTGTATCCGGTAGTCCTCGTCATCGATGACGCTGTAGTGCACCCGGTAGCTGCCGTCGTCGTTCCTGGAGAGCTGCTGCACCTCATGCAACGGCCTGATCTGGGCGCCGTGGGAGATCGCGGCGGGCAGGTAATTCATGAGCAGGGATCGTTTGGCGTCGAACCGGCACCCTGCCATCATCCAGTTACAGTTCGTGCACATGGCGGTGTCGATCGCGACCGGCACCGGGTTCGCCGTGTGCCCGGCGTGACGGCAGGCCGCCGCCCACAACCCGCCCGGATAGGTGACCTCGTTCCATTCCTGCCGGTGGACCGGCAGGGCCTCGACGACCCGGTCATACCACGGGTTCAGCGTCTCGCGGCTGATCGCCGCTGGAAACAGCCGCCTGCCGATGCTGCCCTGCCGCTCGAAGATAAAGCTCGGCGCTCGGGGCATCGTGGCGAAGAACACCACGCTACCGCCGCCGACGCAGTTACCGCCGAGCACGCTCATACCCCGTCCGGCGACGAACTCGAAGATGCGGGTGGATGACGAGCCCAGGATGAAGTCGTGCTCGAATTCCTCGGTCGACAGCCATGGCCCTCGCTCAAGCACCACTACCTTGGCGCCCCCGGCGGCGAGATGGTAGGCGGCGATCGCGCCGCCAAAGCCACTGCCGATCACAACAATGTCTGTACGCTCCGCAGTCGTCATGCCGGGTCTCCCGCCGGGGTTGTGCCCGGGTGCAGGCTGGCCAGTTGCTTTCCATAGGAAAAGTAGGGAAACCGCCACAAGCCGTCTGCGTCTGGCTTGGCGAACCCCATCGCGGTGAGCCCAGGGTGACCAGTCGCGATCGCGTCGACTGTGCGCATGTGCGCTGCCGTGTCGAAGGCCATGAAGCAGAACAGGGCGACCAGGATCCAGATGTCCTTCTCCGGGTGGTCGGGCGCGATGAGCATCCGCACCACGGCGGCCCGATCCGCGTATGAAAGCGCCACGAATGCGGGGACCGAATCATCGATCGTGACGCCATGGCTGGCCGCCCAGGCCTCCGCGTGCTCGTTCAGCGCCTTGGCCAGGCTGTCCAGGCCATCCGACACGCCGGTCGCCGGTGTCTCAAGCAACTCCACCGCGCCAGCATCTACCGCGCCAGGGCCGGCCGCCGCGCCCGCAATCGCCCGGTCGTCCGGCCAGCGCTTCGCGCCGGGCACAAACGTATCGGCCCACGCCTCAAGCGTCCGCATGCGGTACTGATCACCGCCAGAGGTATCCGATTGCACTGATGCTTCTCCTATCGGAGTTTCAGGTCTTCCTTACAACCTGCCGTTTAATCAGCTGGCTAGATGAAGAATGTGTTCGGCTCAAGGCCGCACAGGACCCTTCCGTAGAGTTCAAGATTCTTGATCGGCATGTTCAGGGCGTGCAGGCTGATGGCCTGGATATCCCGCTGTATCCGCTGTATCGGCATCGAGCTGTAGATACCGCCTGCGCCGCTGGCCATGTTGTAAATGTTTACGGCCTCATGGCAAAGCTGGGACACGCGGCCAACCGCGACTCGGCAGTACGCGCGCTCGCGCATCGTGTACGGCTCATTGCTGTAGTTCTTGTGGTCTACCAGAGCCGCGAGCGTGCGGGCGTGGTACTCGGCCTCGTCGATCTTCAGGTCGGCCTCGGCCGCCTGCAGGTGGGTGATCGGCCATTCGGCCTGCGTCGCGTAGCTGGTGTGCTGGATCGGACGGTGGTGAATACGCTCGAAGAACGCTTCCCTGGCGGCCTGCGCCAGCCCAACCTGCTTGCCGGTGTTGATGTTGGAGAGCACCCCGACGATCGGACCGCGGTAGCAGGGCGAGTCCGCGTTGCGCTCGGAGCCGTATTCCTGGCGTGCAACCTCGCCGAGCCACTGGAAGCGCTCCCGCGGTATGAAAACGTCCCTGGCGACCAAGGTGATGCTGCCGGTACCGCGCAGGCCAGCGACGTCCCAGTCGTCGACGATCTCTAGGTCGCTCATGGGCACGACCGCCGCGATCGGCTCGATCTCGCCCGCCGCGTTGATCGCCGGCGTCGAGAGGAACTTCCACTGGCTGTGCCAGGCGCCGCTGTTGAACCCCCACTCGCCGGAAACCACAGCGCCGTCCTTGGTGATCTCACCCTTGCCGTTAGGTACCAAGGTCCCGCAGATCCGCACGTCAGGGCTGGCGAAGACCTCGTCTTGTACCGAGTCGGGGAAGTGCGCGACCGCCCAGCACTGAGCCCACCAGGCGGTCGCGCAGAAGGCCGGCGACCCGTCTCCCCGGCCGAGCTGGATGCCCACGTCGACGATGGTCTGCATATCACTTTCGTAGCCGCCGTATTGCGTGGGAACCAGCATGCGCAGGACGCCAGCGTCGATCATCGCGTTGACTGACTCGTCGGCCAGCCGGCGGTTCCGATCTCCCCACTCGGCATTCGCCCGCAGTACGGGCACTATGTCAGCCACGCGCTGAACAAGCTCGGATCGTGATGGTATTTTGACGGCTTCCACAAGCCTCTCCTTAGATGTACGGGGTATTAGGCTCAAGCCCGCAAATAATCCGGCCGTACAGCTCCAGATTGGTGGCCGGGTGCACGATCGCGTGCAGGTTCAGCGTCTTGACATCTCGTTCGATGCGCTGGATCGGCACGTCCCGGTAAATCGACGACCCGCCGCTGGCGGAGTCGAGTATCTCGACGGCCTCCTTGGCGCGCTGGCAGGCCGCGCCTAGGTCAAGCCGAACCCGTGCGCGCTCCTCGAGAGTCCATGGCTCACCCGACGCACCCTTGGTATCGATCATGTCGGCGGCCCGGTAGGCGTGAAAGCCGGTCTCGTCGATCTTCGTGGTCGCCTCGGCGACCTCCAGGTGAGTGACCGGAGCCTCGCTCTGACGCTCGTAGCTGGTAAACGTGATCCGCCGGCCGGGCAGCCGTTCGAAGAACGCGTCCTTGGCCGCATTGGCCAGGCCAAGCGCCACCGCGCTGACGGTCGTGCACGCTGTCGGCATGAACGGGGCCAGGTTGGAGAGGTGCTGGCCCTGGAGCAGCGGCTCCATCGGCAGCACGCGCTCGGCCGGGATAAAGACGTCCTTGGCGATCGTGGTGACGCTGCCCGATCCGCGCAGGCCTGACGTGTACCAGTCGTCGATGATCTCCAGGTCGCTGATCGGGATCAGGGTCATGACCGGGTCGTGCCCGCCATCGGCGGTCGGGACGACGGCCGCGTTGGTGTTCCACACGCTCTGCCGCGCCCCGGTGTTGAACGACCACTTGCCGTTGACGAGGTAGCCGCCGTTAGCCGGCACCGCGATGGCACCGGGAGACAAGATCCCGCAGATGCGCACGTCTGGCGTGGAGAACACCTCTTCCTGGACTGCCTCTGGAAACAACCCGACCATCCAGGCGCTCAGCGCCCACATCGCGAGGGTCCACGACACTGAACCGTCACCCCGCCCGACCTCAGAGATGACGTCAACGATGGTCCGCATGTCCGTGTCGTATCCGCCGTATCGAACCGGAACCCGCATCTTCAAGAATCCGGCATTTGTCAGAGCGTCGATCGCGTCCTGGTGCATGCAACGGTTCTCGTCCATCCATAGCGCCTTCTCGCGAAAGAGCGGAATAAGACTCGAGGCGCGTCGCACAAGTTCAGCTTTCTGTGGAGCTTTGGTGACGCTCATTGCATTCTCCTCGCAGGGGACACGAGGCGCGGCGGTACTCTCACTAACTCACCTTGCGACGACGCCACGTACCACACCATCTTCGATATTGCCCAGTCCCCGGCCCCTAGAGTCGCCGCTGCGGCGCGGCCTTCAGCGACCGCTTTACTCGCCGCAGCGGCGACTTTCATGAGCTGGCGATTAGCCGACCGTGTAGCTGTACGGGATGTTGATCAGCTCGTCACCGCTTGAGGTTGCCTGGTTGAAGGTGTCCACGGCGATGAAGCCACGGACCACCGTGCCCTTCGGCGCGTTCGGGGTGATGGTGAGCGTGATGGTGCCTGACTGGCCGGGATCGAGTGTCATCGGCGTATAGGGGGCGCTGGCATTGACGGTCTGCGCCCAGATGTCGCCGGTGCTGGCGGAGATGGCGGAGTCGAACGGGTTGGTAATTGCCATCATGGTGATGTTCGCTGAGCCCGCTACCGGACCGGAGAACGGCCCGGTTGGCTCGGAAGCGGCCCAGAACTGCCCGGGGGCGACCTCGGGGTCCGCGAGTTGCGCGACCGAGTTGTTGCCGAACGGGACGCCGAGGGCCTCGGGGTCGTTGTTGTCGGAGTTGAAGTCAAAGAAGATCGGCATCGTTGCCTGGGAGATCCCGATCAGCTGGTTGGTGTCGGTCGGGACCAGCCAGTGCGGGTTGACGCTGGCCGGCATCGGCTCAGGCGTGGTGACCTGCGCTTGGGTGTAGCTGGTGCCGTTGACCACGCCGGTGCCGAGAACCCGCAGCAGAACCCGGCCGCTGCGGCGCGGGTCAGCGAAGTAGTCCTTGGCGATGTTGCCGGTGTTGGTGACGGTGATGGTCGCGGTGGCCGGCTGCCCGGCGGGCAGCACGGTGCTCGGCGAGCTTGGCAGCCCGCTACTGGTTATCGCTGGCGGTGCGAACGAGATCGTGCCGGTGAATGGCTCGCTCAGGTGCGCCCCGTCAACCGGTGCGAAGCTCACCAGGGTTACCGTCCACAGTCCGGCTTGCGGTGTGCGGTGGAAGAACTGCATGGTCGGGCCTGGGCCAAAGAACACGTCGTTGGCGGTCGACTGCTGGTCTAGCGGCTCGCCGTTGGGGTCGACGAGGACTCCCTGGAGCACGTAGTCCGGGTCGGGCAGCTTGATGCCGACGTTCAGCGATGGCTGGCCGGCCGGCACGTTGAAATGGTAAGTGAACTCCTGGCCGAAGGCCAGGTAGCTGCCGCCGCCGGTCAGGTTGCCGGCGAAGGAGCCGCCGCTGCCGGTGATCGGCACCAGTGCCCGCAGCACGATCGGGATGGCCCCGTCGGTGCTAGCGCCGGTTCCCAGGTGCAGGCTGAGCGCCTCGTCGCCCGCCTGGCCGGCGGTGACGGTTACCTGGAAGGTACCGGACTGGCCCGGCGCGAGCGTCCTGGCCGCGGGCGAGACCGATCCGGCGGTGTGGAATATCGCGGTGTTGTAGGAGAACTGGACCGGGTTGTCGAGGTAGGGCGCGGCGCTGATGGTGTAGATCACCGCGGTCCACGTGCCCGCCATGGGCTGGCGCACTTCGACGTGCCCGAACCCGCTCTCGATCACGCCGAGGGACGAGTACCCGGCGAGGTTGCCGTGGGGGTCGAACAGCTCCTCGAACACCACGCCGCCGAGTTGCTGGGCGTTCCAGGTGATGTCGCCGTTCAGGTTGTCAGTCCCGGCAGGCACCGTGAATGTGTGCATCGCGTAGGAGTCGGTGTTCCCTCCGCCGTCGACGAAGGTCGGCGACGAGGACGTCAGCGTGACGCTGCCGGTGTCGTTCGACACCGTCGTCGGGCGACCGGACACCGTCGGGGTGACGGTCTGGGACGTGCTGCCCTCGTTGGTGACGCCGATGCTGAACGTGTGGCTCTGGCCGGCGTTCAGCGTCGCGTTCAGGCTCGTCTTGCTCACGAGCAGCGTCCTGCCTTGCGGGCTGGCGCTGTTGATGGACTCGGCGAGTTGCACGGCCTTGAGCGCGTTGACTAGCCCGGCGCCCTGGTGATCGGCCGGCGCGCCCAGGTCGGTAGCCGTGCTGACGATGATCTGCTCGACCAGCGGGGCCGGCGGCAGGTCGCCGCCATGCGTCTTGGCGTACGCCTGCTGGACCAGCGCAGCCACGGCGGCAACTTCCGCCGACGACGAGGAAGTGCTGGCCGGATCGGCGATTCCCGGCGAGGACCCGTTGTTGGGGTCAAAGCAGGCGCGGAATGTCGACGTGTTGGTGCTGCATATTGTCCAGGGGGCGTCGCCGGGAGCGACCACGTCCATGGTGCGCGGGTTGAACTCGTTGACGCCACCAGAGCTGAGCGCGCTGATGTTGTTGTTCTCCCAGCCGCCGGCCCCCAGGTTCGGGCCGTTCGCGTCGGCCTGGCGGTAGGAACGGAAGGTGGTCGTCGCGCCCACGCCGATCACTCCGGGAATGTCGGCCGGCGAGCCGACGCTGCCGTCGGAGCCATTGTCGCCGTTGGCCGCGACTACCACGACGCCCGCGGCAATCGCTGCCTGGTCGGCCAGCGCTACCGGGTCGTTCTGGGTGTTCGGGATCGGGTTCCCGCCGAAGGGCTCAAGCAGCACGTTGACGTGGTCGGTCATGACCGCGTACTGGACCGCCTGGAGGATCGATGAGTTGAACACCGCCGTGTCGTTGCCGAAGGGGTCGAGCATCGCCAGGCTGGCGCCAGGGGCGAGGCCCTCGATCCTGATGTTGCAGCCAGCCGGCAGCGGCTGCGCCGGGTTGACGAACTGCGACAGGTCGTAGACCTGGTTGCCCTGCGCGGCAACGAGGCTCGCGGAGAGGAAGGCCAGCAGGCCACCAGTCGTCGTCTGGAGACCGTCCCCGGCGAAGTCCTGGTAGTCGAAGACGACGTGCTGGCCGTTCGGCCGGATGAGGTCGGGGTTGTTCGGGTCGATGCCGTCGGCGATGATCCCGACCTTGATGCCGGTGCCGTCCGCGATCTGGTTAGCGGCGTCGACGTTCATCAGTGTCCGCGCCTCGGGCTCGACCAGCGGCTTGGCCGGGTCGCTCGGGCAGATCTGCTGCGCATCGTCGGCGGGATTGGCGTGATGGCCATGCCGGAGCTTGGCCGGCCGCAGCGGGTCCGGCCGGCTGTCGACCGGATTCAGGTGCCGGAGCGAGTCAGGCACGACCGCGCGGACCGCCGGGTTCGCCCTGAGCCGCCTGACTTCGGCCGGCGAGATCGTCGCCGCGATCGCGTTGATGATGTGGAAGCTCCGCACATGCGGCGCGTGCAGCTGGGCGAGCTCAGCGAGCACCGGCGCCTGGGAGGCCCTGGCCGCACCGATCCGCATCCGCGCGGTGGCCCCCCGGACCGGCAAGTTCGACAGCTGGTTCTTGAAGATGATGATCGAGCGATCAGTGGCGTGAGCAGCAAGCTGGCGTACTTGCGCCGCTGTCAGTACCGGCCGTTCTGTCTTGCCTACCTGGGCCGACGAGCCAGCCGCGGCGGCAGCGCCGCCCAAGCCTACGGAGACGAGCCCAGTGACGGCGATAAGCGTGGCGAGGCGAAAGCGAGAGCGAGATCGAGATCGAAAGCGCATGACAAGATCCTTTCCGGAATCCTTCAGCACCCAGTCGGCTTGAAATCAAACGCATACGTCGCCGCGAAGATAGCCGCAATCCGCTACCAGGCGCATCTCCCGGGTTGCGTATAGCGTCGCGCGGCGCAATTAGGAAGATGCGCCGCCGGGGGTCGAGCCGGAATCTTGTGCTTGGTCACTGCCAAGGCTTGTCAGAACTGTAATGGAGGGAACAGGACATGAGCGGCGGCGGATTGTCGAAAACACGGCTCGCCCGCATGCGCGATGTAATGGCAGGCTACGTCGAGCGCGGCGAGGTACCAGGGCTGGTGCTCGCGGTGAGCCGACGGGGTGAGGCGGTGATCGAGCCAATCGGCGCGAGCGATCTGGACCGAACGCCTGTCCACAGCGACACGATCTTTCGCATCTCGTCGCTGACCAAGCCGATCACGGCCGCGGCCACGATGATGTGCGTCGAGGAGTGCACGCTGCGGCTTGACGAACCGGTGGACCGGCTGCTGCCCGAACTGGCCGACCGCGTGGTGCTGCGGCACCTGGACGGCCCGCTGGAGGACACGGTGCCGGCCAGCCGGCCGGTCACCGTGCGCGATCTGCTCACTTTCGGATGGGGCTTTGGCATGGTTATCGCGCCACCCGACATGTACCCGATCCAGCGCGCGATGACCGAGCTCCAGTTGGGCCAAGGCGCGCCTGACCCGCAGGTGCCGCCGGAGCCCGACGAGTGGATCCGCCGCCTGGGAACGCTACCGCTGATCCATCAGCCGGGCGAGGGCTGGATGTATAACACAGGCTCCGACGTGCTAGGAGTGCTTATCGCGCGGGCCACCGGCCAGCCGTTCGACGAGTTTTTGCGGCAGCGGATATTCGAGCCGCTCAAGATGGCGGACACCAGCTTCAGCGTGCCGCCGACGAGCCTGGCCAGGCTGGCCACCGGCTACAACGATAACGGGGTCGATGTCTACGACGGCGTGGCCGATAGCAAGTGGCGGCAGCCGCCGGCGTTCCCCTCCGGGGCGGGCGGCCTGGTCTCCACCGTCACGGACTACCTCGCGTTCGGCGAGATGATGCTGCGCCAGGGCAAGTTCGACGGCGGGCGGCTGCTGTCCAGGCCGTCGGTTGAAGTGATGACCACCGATCAGCTCACGCCTGGTCAGAAGCAGGCGTCCGGCCCGTTCGCCGGCTATTTCGCCAACCACGGCTGGGGGCTCGGCATGTCCGTGGTCACCGAGCGGGACGGGCTCGGCGAGCCGGTCGGGCGATTCGGCTGGAACGGCGGGCTCGGCTCCGTGTGGTACGCCGACCCGAGCGAGGACATGGTGACGATCTTGATGACCGGCTGCGCCAAGTTCACCCTCAACCCGCCGAACCTGTACCGCGACTTCTGGACACTCGCCTACCAGGCGATCGACGACTGATCCCGCCCGCAATCTTCGAACTACCATCGCACATGTAGCAGCGCTGTGAACTCTTGGCTGAGGCCATGCCCTAGATTTCGAACGCCCATGCCGCCTCGAACCCGGCGATCAGCGCTGCCAGCGTCTGGTTGAACGTCAGCGCTACGAGCCTCAGTCCGTAGGGCATGCGGCATTCCTGCGATGAATTGCCGGATCCATCGCGCCCGGGGGACTTAACCCCGCGATGGATACCCGAATCCATCGCGGAAAACAGGTGTGGGTTCGGGTATCCATCGCGCTGCCGGACCGCGCCGGCCAGATGAATTCGGGTATCCATCGCGCTGCCGGGCCGCGTCAGCCAGATGAATTCCCGCATCCATCGCACCCGGACCGGCCATCCGCACCCGGACCGGCGAGGTCGCTGTCGCGGCCGCCGACGGGGCAGCGGGAGGAACGGACGACTTCGCCCAGACCGACCTGCCGCTCGTCACGCTCGGCAACCCGGAGGCTCCCGCGTAGCAAGCCCTCCAGGCCGTCGTGATGTCCCATGTGGATATCACGTGCTCCACGTTATATGCTGTGGTCATGGCGAAGCGCAACCTGACTATCCAGCTAGACGAGGCGATCATCCGACACGCCAAGATCGTTGCCGCCCACCGCGGATTGTCACTCAGCAGTCTTGTCGCCCAGCAGCTCAATGAACTGGCTGAAGCTGACCAGCGATACGAACGAGCCCAGGCCGTCGCGCTCGCAGCTCTCGCCGATGCTACAGGCGGCGGGGCATCCATCTGGCGCCGCGAGGAACTCTACGACTTGTGAAGACGTTCGTCGACACTAACGTCTTGGTATACGCGCACGACTCGGATGCCGGAGATCGGCACACTATGGCCAAAGCGCTCCTTGCCGAGCTGTGGGGCGACCGCAACGGTTCCCTGAGTACGCAGGTGCTGCAGGAGTTCTACGCTGTCGTGACCAGGAAATTCAAGCCATCCATGCCACGGACGAAGGCACGGGCCATCGTGGCGGCCTACGGAGAATGGTGCGCCGTCGCCACCGAACCGCAGCTCATAGTCTGCGCGAGCAGACTTGAAGAAGAGCACACTCTGTCCTTCTGGGACGCACTAATCGTCCAGGCTGCCATCCAGGTCGGTGCCGCACGCCTGGTATCGGAAGATCTCCAGGATGGGCGCCGCTTTGGCGCGCTGATAATAGTAAATCCATTCCGCGAGGCGTAAGGCCGCAGGGCCATAGCAGTACCGCAGGTCCCGCACCTGCTGCCCCAGCGCCCGCAAGACGTCAAGCAGTTCGCCCGGAGGGATCGATGGCAGGCTAGCGGCCACGTCCGCAGCCAGATTCGGTTCGACGTCGGCGATCACGTCGATCAGCTGGCCCCCTTGTGATGGTCGCGAATAGGGCCGCTTCCTGGATGGCCCGTTCCCGGATGTCAATGAACCTAAAGTTTCACGAGAATGATCTGTACTTCTGCCCCGTCATTCCCGTTCAGCCCGACGCGCAGCTGCTTGAACTCCGCGCCACCCTGCCCGGCACCCATCCCCGGCCCGTACACCTGGTTGAGCATCGTCCCGCGGATCCAGTAGTCCCACATGTGCTCGGTGGCGAACCTGCGGTGCGTCGGGTCGGTGAAAGCGTTCGGGTGCCGGTAGTAGGGACACCGGATATCCAGCACGCCCTCAGCCACCAGCACCCGGTGAGCCTCGGTCATGAACTTGACCGGATCAGTCACGTGCTCGAACACGTGCGCGGCCACGATGTACCCGGCCGTCGAGTCCTTCCATGGCCACAGCTGGTCCAGGTCGCATACCACGTCCACGCCCGGCAGCGCCACGATGTCGGCGTTGATAAACCCTTCCCGGGCGTCCAGGCCGCAGCCGAGGTTGAGTTTCGGCAGCCGGTCCATCTCCTCGGGCGTCACGACTGACTGCCTAGCAGCGGCGGCGTGGTTCGGTACATCACCTCGGTGCGGATGTTCTTGCTGCTAACTTCACCCCTAAGTGATATATATTCGGTTACGAATGCATGATTCCGGCGGGCTGATCCGTACGAAATCAGAATGGTGTCGCGGTATCGGCATGACTCCAGAATATCGAACTTTGCGGCCAGACGGAAATAGAGATAAATCTCAGCTCGCGTAGCGGTCGTCACGGGTGCTGGCAGGGGCACGGGGACGGTCGTATCATCAGGTTTCCGACAGCGGTGAGGTTTGGTGAACGGCCGCAAGTTCGTCTGGGTGATGCGCCTGCCGCACATCGATCAGCGATTCTCCGAGGATCAGCGGTGGCGGGACGGGGGCATGATGCCGGCTCTCACTGGCTAGCAGCTTATAGAGCCAGGCTGGCCGAGCCGAGAGATGATACGCCGAGTCGCCGCAGGGCCACCTCATCGGATACCGGGCGGAATGCCCGGGGCTGCCGCCGCCGCATCCGCCGCAGAAGCGCCGAGACAGCGTCATCGTCCAGATCGGCAATCGACGCCTCAGCGACCGGTTCCCTGTCGTCACGTGGCTGACCCCGATTCGCGTGTAGCAGCGCGACCTCGTAGTCCGACAGCGCGCGCATGGTGCCCGGGCTGCGGCCTTATCATCCGGCCCGGGCACTATGGTCACTCAGCTGAGGTTTAGCGGCGCGTCGGGCGCGGCGACCGCGTCGCGCAGTACCTGCGAGAATTCGGCCGCC
>DATNEK010000009.1:0-20110 GCA_035553055.1 Streptosporangiaceae bacterium
CGGTGCGCCGACCCGCGGTGTAGACAGGCTCGTGCTCAAGCAGGAGACAGCAATCGGGTATCTGGTCGGCAACCCGGCGGGCATGCAGTTCCCGCTGTAGTTCAAGAGCCTGTTCATAGGGCACCGCGTCGACCCCGAAGCCAGCATGAACGAATACAAGCTCACCATCCACGCCCCCAAGCGTATGTCCCCGCGAGCACTGTGACAGCGCCCGGAGGCGAGCGGAGGGAAGCACAGCGCGTCAGTTACGATTTTTTAGGTAATGGATGAAAAATATGATGCCGAAGCGTTGCGTACACTCTCCGACGACGAGCGCAGGCACCTTCTCCGGCGGCTCGTCGACACCGACCGTCACCCGCCAGCCAAGCCGGGCACGAGCTGGAAATGGGACTTGCTGCTTGTCGTGATCATAGCGGGCTGCATACTGCTGGCCGCATGGATCGGCTACCTGGCGGTCAGCTTGCCCGCTTTCTACCGTGCCGGGAGCTGGCGCGGCGCCTGGGTGGGGTTCGACGTCGCCGAGCTTGCGGTGTTCGCGCTCACCGGGTGGGCGGCCTGGCGACGGCGCCAGATACTGATCATCTGCCTGATCGTGCTGGCCACGTTGTTGCTCTGCGACGCGTGGTTCGACGTGGTGCTCAATACCAAGACAGCCGGGTTCCCCAGCAGCCTGCTGTCCGCGCTTCTCATCGAAGTGCCGATCGCGGTGATGGCGGTATTCGTCGCGAGGCGGTTGCTGAGGATTACCGTCGGTCAGGTGATCAAGTACGAAGGCGGCGCCGGGCCGGTGCCGTCGTTGTGGAAGGTGCCGCTGTTCGGTCCGGAGGGGGAGGGCACTCCGCTAGAACGGCTGATCAAGCGCGCCAGGGGAGATGAGGCTGACCACGACGCCGATCAGCCCGCCGGTCACGACGCCGCCTAGCCCGTACTAGACCCCTTAGCCCGCGCGCTGGGCGGCCACGATGGTGGTGAGAGCCGCGCTGATGTCTGGATTACGGAAGGTGAAACCGGCCTGCCGCAGCCTGGCGGGCACCACCCGGGCGCTGGCTAGGAGCTCGCTGGCGAGTTCGCCGAGCGTGGCGCTGAGCACTGGCGACGGCAAAGTGAACAAGGACGGCCTGCGGAGCACTTTTGCTAGCACCTGGGTGAACTCGGCGTTGGTGACTGGCTCGGGCGCGGTGAGGTTAACGGGCCCGGCGAGGTCGTGCTGGTCGAGCACAAACCTGATCGCGCGCACTTCGTCGGTCAGGCTGATCCAGCTCAGGTACTGGGTACCAGCACCGATCCTGGCGCCAAGGCCAAGCCTGAACGGGAGCATGAGCCTGGCGAGCATGCCGCCTTCCGCCGCCAGCACAACGCCGCTGCGGATAAAGGTCACCCTGACGCCAGCTTCCTCCGCCGGCTCGGCGGCGATCTCCCAGTCACGTACCAGGTCGGGCAGGAAACCGGTCCCCGCCGGACCGCTCTCGTCGACCACCTCGCCGCCGGTGTCGCCGTAGAATCCGATCGCCGAGCCGCAGACCAGGACGCGAGGCGGTGGCATGGCTGCGGCCATCGCCATCGTCAGCGTCCTGGTCGACTCGATCCGGCTGGTACGCAACACGGCCTTCCTGGCATCGGTCCAGCGCTTAGCCGCGATCGGCGCACCTGCCAGGTGCACAACAGCGTCCACGCCGCTAAGCGCGGTGGGATCCAAGGAAGACGACGGATCCCACCTGACTTCGTTAGCTGACATGGCGTCCCTGCGCACGAGCTTGACGACCTCATCACCCGCCGCAGTCAGCTCAGTGGACAGCGCCGATCCGATCAGCCCTGAAGCACCAGATACCGCTACCCGCATGCCGTGCCCTTCCGCGCGGCCGGCTGCTGGCCTTGCCAGCTACGTGCCCGTCCCGGTCAGCGGGCCCGCCTCGGTCAGCGGCCCAGTTCGGACTCGAACGCGCCTTCCTCAAGCCGGTTCTTGATGGTGACGAGGAATCTCGCGGCATCGGCACCGTCAACCAGCCGGTGGTCATAAGTCAGCGCCAGGTAGAGGATCGACCTGACCGTGATGACCTCGCCCAGGTCAGGATCGTCGACGACCACTGCCCGCTTGTTCACCGTCCCCGTGCCGAGTATGCCCACCTGCGGCTGGTTGATGATCGGTGTGTCAAACAAAGCGCCGCGACTGCCGGTGTTCGTGACCGTGAACGTGCCGCCGCTGAGATCATCGGGGCTGACCTGGCCGGCTCTGGTGCGCTGGGCGAGGTCGGCGATCTTGCGGGCCAGGCCGGCGATATTCAGATCGCCGGCGTTCCTGATGACAGGCACCATCAGCCCGCGCTCCGTGTCGACCGCGATCCCGAGGTGCTCGGCGTCGTGGTAGGTCACAGTGCCATTCGAAGCATCGATGACCGCGTTGAGCGTCGGGTGAACCTTCAGCGCTTCTACCGTGGCGAGAGCGAAGAATGGGAGGAAAGTAAGTTTGACGCCCTCTCTCGCCTCGAATGCCGCTCTCGTCCGGTCGCGCAGCCTGGCGATCGCGGTGACATCCGCCTCGACCACCGTAGTGAGCTGAGCTGAGGTCTGCAGCGACTCCACCATGCGCTGCGCGATGACTTGTCGTGCCCGCGACAGTCTCTCGGTGGTCCCGCGCTTCGCCGACGGAGTCACCTCATGTGCGATCGCCTGGGGTGCAGGCACGACTGGGGCAGGCGTCGGCGGCGGCGGGGCCGGTGCGGGAACAATGGCAGGCGGAGCGACAGGCTCGGCTGGTGCGGCGCTCTGAATGGGGACTGGCGGCGGCGTCGGCCGCGTAGGAGGCGGCTGGTAGGCGGCTGGCTGGGCGGGGACTGGCTGGGCCGGGGCTGGCTGGGCGGGGGCTGGCTGGGCGGGGGCTGGTGCCTCGGCGCCGCGCTGGGAACGGGCGGCTTCGAGCACATCCTGCTTGCGGATCCGGCCGCCGACCCCGGTGCCGGTAAGCGCAGCGAGGTCAATGCCGTGCTCGGTAGCGAGCTTTCTGACCAGCGGCGTGACGTAGGGGCTCTCCGTGCTCTCCGCGGTGACCACGGTATCCGCAGTCGGCTCCGGGGGCGCTGCCTCGGTCGCCACTGGAGCCGGTGGAGCAGGTTCTTGGGCAACGGCGCCGGTATGCCTGGTCGGCTCGTAGGCATGCGACTCAGGCTCGCCGAATTGGAACACACGCGCTTCGTGTCTGCCGATGTGCTCGGCTGGCGCGGGCGGCTCTGCGGTCGGCGCCGACGGGGCTGGCGGCGTTGGTTGCGCTGGCTGCGGCGGCGGCGCGGCGGTTTCGTATGGGGGAGCCGGCTGCTGGTACGGCTGTGTCCGCGCCGTATAGGCCTGCTGCTGCGGCTGGTAGGTCGCCGGCTCCTGGTACGAGGGCGGCCCCTGCTCCTGGTACGACGGTTGCGGTTGGTACGGCTCCGGCTGCGCTGGAGCGGGCGCAGGCGCCTGTTGCGCCACCTGGCCGTCGCCCGCTGCGCCGTCCTCGTCGATGACCGCTAGTTCGGCGCCGACCGCGACGGTCTCGTCCTCGGCGACGGTGATGCCGCGCACGATGCCTGAGACTGGTGACGGAATTTCGGTGTCCACCTTGTCGGTCGACACCTCGAGCAGCGGCTCGTCGGCCGAGACGTGGTCACCCTCACGCTTCAGCCAGCGGGTAACAGTGCCTTCTGTGACGCTCTCGCCAAGCTGTGGCATGGATACGGAGACCGACATGGCTTGCGCTCTAACCCCTTCGCTCAGTTAGTTAACTGACGTATTGTCCTGGCTGCGTTCGCCGCCAGGCCTGTACGTCACGAGTGGAAATGCAGCGGCTTGCCCGCCAGCGCTAGGTGGGCCTCACCAATAGCCTCCGACTGCGTCGGGTGCGGATGGATGAGCTTAGCGACGTCCGATGGGTAGGCGTCCCAGTTGTAGATCAGCTGGCCTTCGGCGATGAGTTCGCCCGCCCTGGCGCCGACCAGGTGGATCCCGAGCACAGGACCGCCGCCGGCGGCCGCGATCACCTTGGCTTGACCCTGGGTCTGCAGAATGACGCTCTTGCCGTTGCCGCCCAGGTTGTAGGTGATCTCTTCGGTCTCGATGCCTCGCTCGGCCGCCATCGCCGACGTGATGCCGACCGATGCGACTTCGGGGTCGCAGTAGGTGACCCTGGGCACGCCGTCGTAGTCGATAGGGGTGACCGGCAGGCCGGCCAGGCGCTCGGCCACGCCGATGCCCTCGGCGAACCCGACGTGCGCGAGTTGCGGACCAGGAGTTAGGTCTCCCACCGCCGAGATTGTCGGCACGTTCGTCCGCCAGAGCTGGTCGACGAGCACGAATCCTCTGTCCATCGCCACGCCGGCCTCCTCATAGCCAAGACCGGCTGAGACCGGCCCGCGGCCGACGGCCACAAGCAGCAGCTCGGCTTCGATCGTCTTGCCGTTCTCTAGCGTGACGAGCACACCGTCAGCCGTGTCCTTGACGTCGGAGAACCTAGCGCCCAGATGGCTGTTGATTCCGCGCCGGCGGAACGCGCGCTCAAGCTGCTTTGAGCTTGCCTCGTCCTCCGGCGGCAGCAGCCTGGGCAGCATCTCGACGATCGTGACCTCGGCGCCGAACGAACGCCAGACGCTCGCGAATTCAACTCCGATCACGCCGCCGCCCAGTATCACCGCCGACGATGGCACCCGGTCGAGCGTCAGCGCGTGATCGCTGGTGATCACCTTCACGCCGTCGATCTGCAGGCCAGGAAGGCTGCGCGGCTCAGATCCGGTGGCGAGCACCACATGGGTGCCTTCGTAGACCTGATCGCCGACGGCGACCCGCGTGGGCGAGATCAGCCGGCCGTCGCCATGCACGACCTCGACCTTTCGGCCGGACAGCAGGCCCTGCAATCCTTTCCACAATCTGTCGACGACTTTGTCCTTGTATACATTCACCCTTGGCATGTCGATCGCCTGGAAGCTGGCGACGACGCCGAAATCACCGGCGTCTTTCGCCAGATCGGCGACCTCGGCGGCGTGCAGCAGCGCCTTGGTCGGGATGCAGCCGCGATGCAGGCAGGTGCCGCCGACCTTGTCCTTCTCGATCAGCACGACCCGATTGCCAAGCTCGGCCGCGCGCAGCGCGCAAGCGTACCCGCCGCTGCCGCCGCCAAGGATGACGATGTCGTAGCTACCGGTCTGCGTCACCAGATACTCCTCCGTTGATCTTCTCCATGCGCTGATCGCTCGCGGGCGTCACAGCAGCCCGTCGGCCACGTCCTCCGCGACCTGGACAAGGGTACGAACGGCCATGCCGGTGCCGCCCTTGGGGGTGTAACCGTAGGCTTCGCCGCTGTTGTACGACGGCCCGGCGATGTCCAGGTGGGCCCACCTGACCCCGTCGGGCACGAACTCGCGCAGGAACAGGCCAGCGGTCAGCATGCCGCCGTCCCGCTCGGCTGCCACGTTGGCGAGGTCGGCGACCTTCGAATCGAGCCCTCTGCGCAGCTCTTCTGGCAGCGGCATCGGCCAAATCGCCTCCCCGGCCTTTCCGGCCGCCCTGACCACGCTGTCGCGCACGTCGTCATCGTTCGCCATGACGGCAGCCACCCGCTTGCCGAGGGCGATCACCTGGGCGCCGGTCAGCGTGGCGACATCGATAAGGAGATGGGGCGAGTCCTGTGCCGACCTGGCGAGGGCGTCGGCAAGCACGAGGCGGCCTTCGGCGTCGGTGTTGAGCACCTCGACGGTGGTTCCGCCGTAGATGGTGATCACGTCCGACGGTCGCTGAGCCTGGCCGCCCGGCATGTTCTCGGCCAGCGGCAGGTACCCGACGACGTTGACGGCCGGTCGCAGCGCGGCGATCGCCTGCAACGCCGCGAGCACGGCGGCCGCGCCGCCCATGTCGGATTTCATCGTCTCCATGGCCTTGGGTGGCTTGAGTGACAGTCCGCCTGAGTCGAAGGTGATGCCCTTACCGGCGAAGACCACGGTCCTGGCGGCCTGCGGATGGGTGTAGCCGAGGCGGACTAGCCGCGGAGGGTGCACCGAACCCTGGCCGACGCCGTAGATGCCGCCGTATCCGCCTGCCCGCAGCGCGTCGTGGTCGAGTATCTCTATCTCGAGCCCGGCCTTCTCCGCGATCCTGTCAGCCTCGGCGGCGAGCGTTTCCGGATACAGGTGCGAAGGACTCATGTTCACCAGGTCCCTGACCAGCGTTACCGCCTCGCCGATTATCTGAGCCCGGTTGACAGCACCAGCCGCGTGGTCACCGGTGGCGATGAGCGTGAGGTGCGGGGCTGGCTGGCCGTCCCTGCGGTATCGTCCGAAGTAGTAGCTGCCGAGCAAGGCGCCGAGCGCCACCGCCTCGGCTGACGCCGCGTCGTTCGCGGGAAGCGCGAGCGCGATCCTGGTCACCTTGGCCGAGGCGACAGCCCGCACCGCGGCGCCTGCTCCCCGGCGGAGCGCCTCTAGGTAGCGCTCGGCTTCCGCGCCGTTATCCGCGTGGCCGATACCGACCGCCGCGATCAGCGGGGCGGCGAGCTTGCCACCGGACAGGATTCTGGTGACCTCTTCGGCCTTGCCGGTCGCGCCGAGCGCGGTCAGCATCTCGATGAGCGTGCCGCCAAGTGCAGCGTCGACGTCCGCTGAGCCCTCCGCTAGTACAGCACCGTCAGGGCCTTGTCCGACCGCGATCACGACGACGTCGGCGCTGACGTCTCTGGCTGGCGAGTTGGTCATGCTTATCGTTGCTGTCACATATCTGAGCCTAGTGCCTGCGAGCCGGGGTCATGGAACGCCTCCTAGAGGCGCGACCCGGTGCGTTTGCGGCGCTAAGGACGCGTGAATAGTTGGCCGGCTTGTGTTAATACCGCGTCAAGATCATCGAGATTCGGGCATTTGTGATGTGCACTGGTCAGTGCGATGGACATTATCGGGGCGGCAACGCAGCTAGGCGGGCGCATGGTCGAGTGGCGGCAGGGGAGCGGCGGTGCGCGCCGGCGGACTGTCGCCGCACCGTACGTTCTTCCTGCCGGTTTCACGGCGCTGCTTCTGATCGGCGCCATCGCGGCAGCTACCCACGGCGTTCTGTCGGCCGGCTGGGTGCTCGGACTGGCCGCTGTCGCGGTGACGCTGGTCGCCTCGATCGCCGAATCCGGCGCCGCGCTCTTCCTCACCTTGGCCGCCTGGTTCGCGGTCGCAGGGTTCTCCGCTCCGCCTTACGCCGAGCTGAAACTGACCTGGTTCACCGGGACCAGGGCCGCGCTAGTGCTCGGATGCTGCTTCCTAGCCGGATTCGGGATCGGCATGGGTGTGCGCCGGCTGACATCGTCGGTCACACTGTGGATAGTGGACGCATCAGATCGGGACCGGCTCATCGAGGCTGAGGCGCAAGCCGAAGCCTGGCTGGAGTCTGCCGCGCTCGACGGCTGGACCGTCCCGCTGGCGTCGGAAGAAGCCGGGCCGACGGGGATCCCCGCGCTGCCCGCTCCAAATGGCGGCCGCACGCCTCCTGCTTCTCCCGCGCGGCGAAGCTTCGCGTGGTGGCGGTTGCTTGGCCGAGGCGGCGGGATCGACCGTCGTCGGCAGCTGACCGGTGTCCTGCTCGTCTTGCTGCTGCCACTGGTCACTGCCGCGCTGCTGGCCGCCAAGCACTCACGCTCGCTGAGCCTGGACGACGACCTGCTGATCTTCCTGGTATGCGTCGTCGGTGTCGCCGTCGTCGGCGGATTCTGGCCAGCCGTGCTCGCCGCCGTCACCGCCAGCTTGCTGCTGAACTGGTACTTCACCCCTCCTGTCCACACGTTCACGATCGCCGACCCGCAGAATATGCTGGCGTTGCTGCTGTTCATCACCGTAGCGGTGTCGGTGAGCAGCGTGGTGCACCTGGCGGCGCGGCGCGCCATCCAGGCCGCCAGAGCCGCCGAGGACGCGGCAGCCTTGCTGGCGCTGGCGCAGACTGTGCTTGGCGGGTCAGACACCCCTGCGGCGATACTCGGTCACCTGACGGACACCGCAGGCGGCTGGGCTGAACTTGCCGAGCTGGTTAGCGGTCAGTGGGTCCGCGTGGCCTCGGCTGGCAGCGCATCGGCGTCGGCCGGGCGGACGAGGGTCAAGGCCGGGGCTGACCTCGCGCTGATCGTGGCCGGTCAGGCCGATCCGATCACGCCCCGGCTGCTTAACGGGTTCGCCGCGCAGGCGGCCGCCGCGCTCGACCGGGATCGGCTGCGGACGCAGGCCGCGCAGGCTGAGGCGCTCGCAGAAGGCAACAGGATGCGAACGGCGCTACTCGCCGCCGTGAGCCACGACCTGCGCACACCGCTGGCGTCGATCAAGGCCAGCGTCAGCACGCTGCGTCAGACCGGGGTTCAACTAACCAACGAAGACGAGGAGGCGCTGCTCGCCACCATCGAGCAGTCAGCCGACCGGCTGAACGGCCTGATCGGCAACCTACTCGACATGAGCAGGCTGAGTACCGGTTCGCTTGAGCCGTTCCTGCGCCCCGCCTCGGTCGACGAGGTGGCACCGCTCGCGCACGCCGAGCCCGACACGCCTCATGTCAGGCTGGTGGTGCCTGAGGATCTGCCGCTCGTGCGCACCGACCCTGGCCTGCTCGAGCGAGTGCTCGCGAACCTGTTCGCCAACGCGGTCGCGCACTCACCGGCCGGACGCCCGCCGGTCATGGCCGCCAGGCATGAAGGCGACGCCGTGGTGCTTGACGTGATCGATCACGGCCACGGCGTGGCCGACGAGTTCAAGCTGCGCATCTTCGAGCCATTCGAACGGCTCGGCGAGCGGAACACAGGCAACGGCGTCGGGCTCGGCCTTGCCGTCGCCAAGGGATTCCTGCTGGCGATGGGCGGGGCGATCGAGGCCGTGGATACGCCGGGCGGCGGGCTGACCATGCGGGTGACGCTGCCGATCGCTACCCAGCCTGATGCGGTGCTGCGGGTACCTGCCAGTGGCGTAGGCGAGCAGTGACTCGCGTCCTGGTCATCGACGATGAGGAACCCATCCTGCGGGCGCTGCGGATCAACCTCATGGCGCACAAATACGAGGTGAGCACGGCCGCTGACGGGGCTTCCGGACTTGCCGCGATCGCCAGGGACCGACCGGACGTGCTGATACTCGACCTCGGGCTCCCGGACATGGACGGCACCGAGGTCATCAGCGGCGTGCGGGGCTGGACCTCGATGCCGATCATCGTGCTGTCCGCCTGGGGCCAGGAAAGCCAGAAGGTCGCGGCGCTCGACGCGGGCGCCGATGACTATGTCACCAAGCCGTTCGGAATGGGCGAACTGCTCGCGCGCTTGCGTGTCGCCGTACGCCGGGCGTCACCGGCACCGGATGAGCCGATCATCACGATCGGCGACTTCACGGTCGACCTCGCGGCCAAGCGCGTGCGACGCGATGGTGCGGACGTCAGGCTCACGCCGACCGAATGGCAGCTGCTCGAGGTCCTGGTGCGGCACCGCGAGAAGCTGGTGACCCAGCGCCAGCTACTCGCCGAGGTGTGGGGACCTGAATACCAGACCGAAGGCAACTACCTGCGCGTTTACATGGCTCACCTGCGCAGGAAGCTCGAGCCCGACCCGTCGCGCCCTAGGTACCTGCTGACCGAGCCCGGTATCGGCTACCGGTTCACCTGCAACGAGTCGGTGGTCTCGCCGCCTGGAGGCCTGAGCTCGTAATCGGGATTGAAGATGGTCTGGGCTCCGCGTATCGTCGCGACCCTGCCCTTGACGACCATCCGTCGCCCGGGTTCGACGCCGGGAATCTGGCGACGTCCGAGCCAGACCAACGTGACGCTGCCCGACCCATCCCACAAGTCGGCCTGCACCGCGGGACTGCTGCCCCGCGGCCGGGCGGTAACGGCCCTGAGCGTTCCTGACACCACGGCTATATCCCTGTCGTGCGTGTTGGCGATCGGGGTGGCCTTGACGCTGGCGACGTCGGCCTGCAACTCAGCCGCCTGGAGCGTCTCGGTGGTGGGCAGGCCCCTCGGGCGCGGCCGCGGGCTTGCGGCGGCCACCGCCTGCCAGGCTTTCACCCGATCTGCGGGACCGGCCGACGTCCCTGCGGACTTGAGCTGGTAAGGCACGCTTGCGACGATCACGCCCGGCACGAGCAGGAGCCTTGCCTTCAACCGGAGTGCACTCTGGTTGTGCAGGACTTGCTCCCACCAGTGGCCGACAACGTATTCGGGGATGAAAACAGTCACGACGTCACGTGGGCTTTCCCGGCGCAGTCGGCTCACGTAGGCCACAACGGGGCCGGTGATGTCACGGTACGGCGACGCGACGACGGTAAGCGGCACGGGGATGTCGGCCCGCTCCCACTCCTCCTTGAACCGTTCGGTCTCAGCGATGTCGACGCACACGGTCACCGCTTCGACGTGGCTCGGCTGGGTCGCCCTGGCGTAGGCAAGTGCCCGCAGGGTCGGCAAGTGCAGCTTAGAGACGAGCACGACGGCATGGTTGCTGGCAGGCAACGTGACGGCCTCGTCCTCCGGCGGCTTGAGCTCGACGGCGACGCTGGCGTAGTGGCGGTTGATGCCGCGCATCGTCAGCCAGATCGCGGGCATAGCGACCACCACGATCCAGGCGCCGCTGACGAATTTGGTGGTGAGCACGATGACGAGCACCACCCCGGTGAAGCAGGCGCCGACCGAGTTGATCACCCGGATCCGCATCATGTGTCTGCGGGCTGCCGGTTCTGTGGTCGTTTTCAGCAGCCGGTTCCAGTGCCGGATCATGCCGGTCTGGCTGCACACGAACGAGACGAACACGCCGATGATGTACAGCTGGATCAGCCGGGTCGGAGAGGCGTTGAACACCACGATCAGCAAGATCGCGAATCCGGAGAGCAGCAAGATCCCGTTGCTGAACGCCAGCCGGTCGCCGCGGTTGTGCAACTGCCTTGGCAGGTACCCGTCCTTGGCCAGGATCGAGGCCAGGACGGGGAAGCCGTTGAACGCGGTATTGGCGGCTAGCACGAGTATCAGGGCCGTGACGAACTGCAGCGCATAGAACAACGGCGAGTTGTCGCCGAACACTGCCCGCCCGACCTGCGCGATCACGGTCCGGTGCGCGTGATCGGGCAGCACGTGCACGTGACTGACCAGCGCCAGGGCGGTGACGCCGGCGAACATGGAGACGGCGATGATGCCGAGCAGGGCGAGGGTCGTAGCCGCGTTCTTGCTCTTCGGCTTCTTGAATGCCGGAACGCCGTTGCTGATCGCCTCGACGCCGGTCAGCGCGGTGCAGCCGGAGGAGAACGCCTTGAGCAGCACAAAGATCAGCAGTAGTCCGCTGTATGTGCTCGTGACCGGGATCGGCAGATGGGCGCTCTCCGCGTGCAACGGATGACCGGCTGCCAGCTTGGTCAAGCCCCAGACGATCATGAGCACGACCACGCCGATAAACGCGTAGGTCGGAATCGCGAACGCCGTGCCTGACTCGCGTACGCCCCTGAGGTTCATGACGGCGATCACTGCCACGACCACTACGGCGATAAGCGCGACGTGGCTGTTCAGCGCGGGGAAAGCCGACGCCAGGTTGGCCACGCCCGCCGATACGGACACCGCGACGGTCAGCGTGTAGTCGACCATCAGCGCGCTCGCTACCGCCAGGCCGACCTTTGGCCCGAGGTTGGTAGTCGCCACCTCGTAGTCGCCACCGCCTGACGGGTAGGCGTGCACGTTCTGCCGGTACGACGCGACGACCACGAGCATCAGCAGGGCGACGGCTGCGCCGATGTAAGGGGTGTAGTGCAGCAGCGCGAGGCCGCCCACCGACAGCACCAGCAGAATTTCCTCGGTGGCATAGGCCACGGAGGAGAGCGCGTCGCTGGCGAACACCGGCAGCGCGATCTTCTTAGGAAGCAGCGTGTGACCTAGATGCTCGCTCTGCATCGGTCGCCCGACGAGCAGCCGTTTGGTCGTTCCGAAAAGCCCCGTCACGAGCCGCATGCTAGGCCCAACTGGGCAAGTCCGCTAGAGGTATCACATTGCGTGATGTCAGAGGATCTAACAGCGGTGATAGGCCGGAGGTGACGACTGTTAGAATATGTGTGGGTCGTCGGCTCAGTGGAGGTTCGTTTGGGTGCCGGAATTGCCCTGTTCGTCGCAGTGTTTCTCGCCTGTGCGGTCGAGGCGGTCGAGGCCACGACGATCGTGCTCGCGGCGGGGACCGCGCGCGATTGGCGGTCAGCGATGTCGGGCCTTGTGGCCGGAATCGTCGTGCTCGCGGCCATCACCGCGGCCCTTGGACCGGCGGTCACCAAGCTGCCGCTGCCTGCGCTGAGGCTGTTCGTCGGCGCGCTGCTGCTCGTATTCGGCCTGCAGTGGCTGCGCAAGGCGATTCTCAGGGCCAGTGGCCACAAGGAACTGCATGACGAGGACGCGATCTACTCCAAGCAGCTCGCGGCAGCCCAGTCGGCGCCCGGTCAGCGACTCGGCCTGGTGCCTGACGGGTACGCGTTCACGCTGTCTTTCAAGGGAGTGCTGCTCGAAGGACTCGAAGTCGTGTTCATCGCGCTGACATTCGGCGCGAACGCGAAGGACGTTCCGCTTGCCGCGCTCGCGGCCGTGATCGCCGTGCTGGTGGTCGGCCTGACGGGTGTTGCGATACGCGCGCCGCTGGCGCGGGTGCCAGAGAACACGATGAAATTCATCGTCGGGATCATGCTGACCGCGTTCGGCACCTTCTGGGGCGCGGAAGGCGCCGGGGCCAAGTGGCCGGGTTCGGACGCGGCCTTGCTTGTCATTGCCCCAGCGATCGCGTGCTTCGCGCTGCTGCTCGTCGCTGTGCTTCGGCGAAGCGGCACGGCGACACCCGGTCATCCCGCGACGCCAGCCGTGGCCCAAGCCGAGGTGAACTGACATGGTGAGCAAGATCAAGGCGTTTGGCGCGTTCGCCTACGACTTCGTGATCGGCGACGACTGGTCGGTTGCCCTCGGCGTCGTGATCGCGCTCGCGGTCATCTACGGCCTTAGCCACGCCGCGAAAGTATCGGCGTGGTGGCTGATGCCCGTCGTGCTCGTTGTATTGCTACCGTTCAGCCTCTGGCGCGCGGTACGCAAGCACTAGCTGCTGATCAGCGGCTTTCTGCTTCCTCGGCGTAGACCCTGGCGGCGTACTCTTCGAGGGTCCGCTCACAGCCGGCCAGAGCCAGTTCCGCGTTCGCGCGACCAGCGGCGCCGAAGACGTCGCGATCGGCGACCTTCGCGAACCAGTTGCGCAGTTTCACCAAGTCGACCTCGTTCTCCTCTAGCTCGGCGTAGGTGAAGTGATTAGCGACGTATTCCTTGCGCAACTGCCCTTGGAAGTCATCGCACTTGTCGACGATCTCCTCGTATTCGTCGTCACGGGCGGCTTGGAAGGCCGCCTTGATTTCGGGCTCGCCAGCGAGAACCTCGCACGAAAGCAACGTCGCGGCGCCGTGCATGTCGAGAATCTCGCTGCGCAGCTTGCGGAGCGCCCGCTCAGCCGCGGTGCTGGCCGGCAGCGCGGCCGCCGAGTTCTGCAAGTAGATCGCACCCAGGCTCTTGAGCCGCCGCCAGACCGCCGCCCTGAGCCTGGTCGGCTCCGACGGCACCCGGTAGACGAGCAGGAACCATCCCTCAGGGTTCCGCGAGCCTGCGCCGGTCATTCAGTCATTGTCCCCGCGCGAAGGGCCCAAGTCGCCTCGTCCTGGCGTCCGGTCTGCTTACTTCGGCGGCGAAGACGGGCGATAGCGGCGCTCGCGCTTCGCTGGTGACATTGACCTGCTTGGCATAATCGCGGCGTCCGGCGCCTGAGCTCGGACGTTCTCGATACGGCGCATGAGTTCGGCGTCGGCCGAGATCTCTTCATCGGTCGGCGACAGCGCGATCGTGGCGGTCAGCACGAACGTCAGCACGCTGACGCCGATGATCAGCGGGAGCAGGAATGCAGAGGCGCTTGCCCCGCCCATGCCCATCGATTCGCCGTTCGCTGAGTACACATGCATCGAGGCCATGCCTGTGTAGTGCATGCCGCTGACAGCGACGCCCATGATCGCCGAGGCGGCCAGAGTCGCCCACATTTTGCTGAGTCTCAGCGCCGCCCACAGCGCGGCTGTGGCCGCGACGATCGCGATGATGACCGACAGGACGAAAAGGAGCGGGTCGTAGTTCATGCGGAACGGCCCTTCCATCGCGGCCATCCCCGTGTAGTGCATGCCCGCCACGCCGAAGCCGGTGACCACGCCCGCGAGGACAAGCGCCCAGTTCGTCGCCGGGCCGAAGCCGATGATCATCAGCCCGAATGATACGAAAGCCACTGCCAGCAGCATGCTGGCCAGCGTGACCAGGACGTTGAAGCGGATGGTGTCGCCGGGGACGGAGAAGCCCAGCATGGCGATGAAGTGCATCACCCAGATACCGGTGACGCCAAGGGATACGGCCGCGACCAGAAGCCAGCCTCTGCGTGCCGAGCCGGTGCTCGCGCGGGCCCTGGTCGTGCAGCGCAGCGCGAGGAACGAGCCAAGGAATGACATCAGGTATGCCAGGGCTGGCGTCAGCAGGCCGTACGAGAAGTTATGGACAGTAAGCACCAGAGTTCTCCGAGGATCCGAGGATCTCCGCCGGCGACTATCCGGCCGAGAAGTGATCTTACTCCCGCCAATCGCCTGATGACCGGGTTACCTGGCAAGACGCGTGAGAAAACGCAAAACGGAAGTTGCGGTCAGTCGGCTAGGAGTCGGGTCTCCACTTTCGTCTCTATCGCCGCGCCGTTGCTGTCCCGCTCTACCAGGTAACCTCGCGCACCCGGCCGGTCAGCCACAACCTCAGCCAACGTGTCGTCGATGAAGTGCGCCGCGGCGCCATCGTCGCAGGCCACGCCTGGTGGAAGCGACCCGTCGGCGACCAGCGCCTGGTACAGCGGCCGCCGCCTGAGCTCCGAGTCGTAGTGTGGGCAGTAGCTGCCCGGCAAAATGCCAAGGCCGTCGGTGAATGGCCTTAGCGCCACGCCGAAGGAGTCCGTCGTGCCGCCGGTGAACCAGCAGATGGCGCCGGCGCTTACGCCACTGAGGATGATTCCGGCCTGCCAGGCCTGACGGAGCACTTCGTCGAGCCCGTGGATCCGCCAGACCGCGAGCATGTTAGCGACACTTCCGCCGCCTACGAAAATAATGTCCTGATTAAGCAGGAAATCCGCTGGGTCAAGAACATTGGGCATAGGGAATAGCTGAAGGTGGCTGACCCTGCTTGGCATCGCAGATAGCAGGTTGTACGTCCGCACATAGCCAGCGGCGTCGTCGCCGGACGCTGTGTTGATAACGCAGATCTTCGGCAAGCGGCTGCCGGATAGCTGCGTAGCGTAGTGCATCAGCAGCGGCACGCCGGCGGCGGTTTGCCCGAGGCCGTCAGGAGTTCGCAAGCCTCCGATAGCCAGCACATGCCGCCGCCCGTCCGCTGCCACCAGGACACGCTACCGTGCGATGGTGACCGACTGCACGTTCTGTGACATCGCCGCAGGAAAGCTCCCCGCGCACATTGTCCTCGCCAACGACATCGTCGTAGGCTTCCTCGACGCCAGGCCGGTATTCAAAGGGCACGTCCTGGTCGTGCCGAGACGGCACTACCTGACCTTGGCAGATCTCCCCAGTGAGCTGCTCGCGCCCTACTTCGGGGCGGTTCAGCTAGTCAGTGCCGGGTTGCCGGTCGCGCTCGGGGCGCAAGGCAGCTTCGTCGCCATCAACAACGTCGTCAGCCAGAGCGTGCCGCACTTGCATGCGCACGTGGTACCGCGGACGAAGGGGGATGGGCTGCGCGGGTTCTTCTGGCCGCGCCGAAAGTATGACTCCGACGACGAGGCCGGACAGTACGCCAGCCGGATCAGGGCCGCGCTTGAGGCAAGCACAGCCGTAGGCTGAACCGTCGGCGGCCCTTTGTTACGCCAACGGCGAAATATCAATTGTGTCATACCGGGTTACCCTGGATTTTATGGCTGAGTGGTGGTCGATCGAGGTCTTCGACTCACGTATCCAGGCCGCCCTGCGGTGGAAGGACTCCTACCGCGCCCAGATCGTGGAAGCGGCGATCACCACCGGTGCTGCCGACTGGAACTGGATCGAGCACAAATCGGGTGTCGTGTTCGAGGTGTGCTTCCCCGACGAATCCAGGTGGGAGGCCTTCCGCAACTCGCCGTCCGTACAGGCGGCACTCGACGCCGTGCCCGATCCGATATACGGCCTGCTTGTCTATCGCGGCCGAGGTGGTGGCGCGGGATCCAGGCAGCCGAAAAAGCCCAGGCCGTCGCTCGGCGCGGGTGCGCTTGAGCTGCCTGAGCCCGTTGAGCAGCGTGTTTACGACCTAACCCGGGCGGAGACGCCCGGCCGGGTGGCTGTCAACCACCCGTAAATATCGGCACCGATCTGCGCCCGCTGCGCGAACGACCGCGCGCGGCGGTGCAGGATGGGGGCATGAGTACCACAGCCTCAGCCGACGAGATGCTGGCGGCGATCGAGCGGAGCGGCTACTACCCGGGGATCGTCGCCGACGCGATGTTCTCGGCTATAGGCGCGGAGCCAGTCGTCTCGTACTTCGTTCATCATGACGCGCACTTCGACCCCGGCATGGAAGTGCGCCGTCATATGACCGTTCTTGCCCTGACCCCGACCAGGCTGGTCTATTCGCATACCGACGAATATCCGGCCGATGAGAACGTGCCGGACTCACGGCCGCAGGCCGAGACCTCGACTGAGGCGATCCGCTGCTCGCGGGTTTCCTCGGTGGCGATCACGAGGGTCATCCCGGACCCGGCGAGGTACCAGCGGGGCGTCACAATGCCGTCAGAAGTCGTGCTGACGATCGGCTGGAACTCGCTGCGGCATCTTGAACTTGAGCCAGCTCACTGCGGCGATGAGAGCTGCGAGGCAGACCACGGCTATACAGGCGCGATGACCTCCGATGATGTCACCATGCGCATCAGCGAGGCGGCCGACGGCGCGCAGGCAGTTCTTCAGGTCCTCGCGTTTGCCCATGCCCTATCCGCGGCAACGAGCTAAGCGTGACCGCACAGACCACAGAACCCACGCTGCCGAAGTACCGCGAATCGTCGCTTGACGCGCTCGCCACCTCGGTGCTCGCCTCGCTCGGAGTTCCCGGCGAGCCAAATCCGCTTCAGCTCGCTCCGACCGAGCGAGCGTGCCTGCTGCTGGTCGACGGGCTCGGCTGGGAGCTGCTGCGAGCGCACCCGGCCGCGGCGCCGTTCCTGTCGGAAATCGCGATGACGGCAGCGCCGCTGACCGCGGGATTCCCGGCCACCACTGCCACCAGCCTGGGCTCAATCGGTACCGGGCGGCCTCCCGGCCAGCATGGGATACTCGGCTACCAAGTCGCGGTCCCCGGCACCGGCAAGCTGCTCAACGCGCTCACCTGGAACGCGCCGGTCGACCCGGTCGTATGGCAGCCAGGATCGACGATCTTCGAGCGTGCCGCCAGCGCTGGAGTCAGGGCGCTTAGGGTCGCTCCCAAGCAGCTCGACGGCACCGGCCTGTCAACCGCCGCGATGCGCGGAGCCGAGTACCTGGCCGCCGGCACGCTCGGCGCGCTTGTCTCGCGGGCCTCGGCGGCGCTGGCCGGCCAGGCGCCTGCCTTCGCGCTCGTCTACTACGGCGACCTGGACGGCACCGGGCACGCACTCGGCTGCGGTTCCGATGCCTGGCTATACCAGCTTGCCCACGTCGACAAGCTCGCGGAGCAGCTCGCGTCCGCGCTGCCGCGTGGCAGCGTGCTGCACGTCACGAGCGACCACGGAATGATCGACGTATCCGATGCCGACCGGATCGACTTCGACGCCGTATCCGACCTCAAGCAGGGCGTGGCGCTGCTCGGAGGTGAGGCCAGAGCCAGACACCTTTACTGCGAGCCAGGCGCGGCCGCCGACGTGATCGCCGCCTGGCACGGCGTACTCGGCGAACGCGCCTGGGTAGCCAGCAGGGATCAGGCGGTGGCCGATGGCTGGTTCGGCCCTGTCGATGAAGCGTTCGCGAGCCGGATCGGCGACGTGATCGTCGCGCCGTGCGGTCCGTGGGCGGTGATCGCGTCGAAATCGGAGCCACGCGAATCGGCCATGGTCGGCCTCCACGGCTCGCTGACCCAGTCCGACCAGCTTGTCCCGCTACTGACCGTCGCGATCGGTTAATCCGGCGATCAGAAGGACGTTTGTCCACAGGCAGCCACGGGAACCGCACCGCCGCCGGCCTGGTTATCCACAGAATCCAGGAGGTTGTCCACAATGCGCAACCCATCCGGCGCCTCGAACCGGGACGCGGCGGGCCCGCTGGTCAGCCGTGTCGAGCTAGCGGATCTGCTCGCCTCGGCGGCCCCGCCTGTTGTGCTCGATGTCAGGTGGCGGCTCGGCGGCCCACCTGGCATCGACAGCTACCTGGACGGACATCTGCCCGGTGCGTGCTTCATCGACCTCGACAGCGAGCTATCGAGCCAGCCTGGCGCTCGGGGCAGGCATCCGCTGCCCGAGGTCGAGGTGTTCGAGGCTGCCATGCGCGGCGCCGGGCTGAACGCGGGGCAGCTTGCGATCGCCTACGACGACGGGGACTCCACGGTCGCGGCGAGGCTCTGGTGGATGCTGCGGTACTACGGGCACCGCCAGGTCGCGGTGCTCGACGGCGGATATCAGGGGTGGGCCGCCGCCGGAATGCCGCTCGCCAAGGTGACCAGCCGCCCCGCGCCAGGGGACTTCGCCGCCTCGACTGCTGGCGGCATGCCGTTGCTCACCGGCACAGAAGCCGCCGAGCTCGCCAGGTCGGGCTTCCTGCTCGACGCCAGGGCCGCGGAACGGTACCGGGGCGAGGTCGAGCCCGTTGACCGCGTCGGCGGCCACATCCCTGGTGCGATCAGCGCCCCGACCAAGGAGAACGTCGGTGGCGACGGGCGGTTCCTCGACGCACGTGAACTCGCGCGCAGGTTCGCCGCGCTCGGATTGCCTAGCCCGGCTGAGCTAGCGAGTAACGACAGCGGCACGCCGGTCATCGGCGCCTATTGCGGATCAGGGGTCACGGCGGCGCACGAGGTGCTCGCGCTCGAACTGGCCGGCCTTCCGGCCGCGCTCTACGTCGGCTCATGGTCGGAATGGTCATTCGACCCGTCCAGGCCGGTCGCGACCGGCCCCGACCCCGGCTGAGCCGGTACCACAGAGAACGGACCGCGAACGGGTCGGGATCGCCACCACCGGCGCGGTTGAGATGGGTCGCCGCCGCAATCCTTTGAACCGATCCAGCAAGCCAAATAAATTCAGTGTTTACCACGATAGGCCGCGCCCGCCGGGGCCTTTACCGTGAACGCTAGCGGCACGGAGCACAGGGGAGGACAGATGACAGATCGTATACGCGTAAAACGCTCAGCGAGTAATCGCCGCCGAGGTGTCAGCGCACTTCCTCGGGGGAGGCTGACAACAGCGTTCCGCAAAAGAAACAGCATGGCTATTGCCCGAACGTCCACGACCGCCCGCCGGGAACGCAGTTTGAACCTCGGGGAATCGGGCCGTGGATGCTGTTGCCGCTGTTCAGCGGGCCATCACTAGCCGGGCTGCCTTTGGCACCGCACCCGCCCAGAAAACAAGCCAGCACCGCCAGGCCAACCAGCGATAACGGCAACGGCCTCGCGCGCATCTTCCTTGCTTGCATGCGCCACAGGGTAGCCGACTATGCTATGGTCCGGCCAATAACCCTAATATCCCCTACCAAAACCAACATGGAAAGTCCGCATACTTACACGGACAAACAGCGTGCCTACCGCAGACCGCATCTAAAGCGTGACACTGGAAAGCCAGCTTCGGCAGTACTTTGGGCATGCGGGATAATTTGCGGTACCAACCATGATCCCGCCGCGGCCGTGCAACTGGTCATGCGGGACAATAAGGCATAGCGTCGCGTCCCGAAGTTCAGGCTGGCCGAGCCGGGGCCGGCTTGGTCCGATGCTGCGCCGTGTGCTGCGATGAATTGCCGGATCCATCGCGCCTGGCGGGGCCTGTCCCCGCGATGGATTACCGGATCCATCGCGGAAATCGGGTGTGAATTGCCGGATCCATCGCGGAGGTCGGTGGGCTGGCGTGCGATGGATTCGGGTATTCATCGCGCTCAACGGGGCCTCG
>DATNEK010000010.1:0-32980 GCA_035553055.1 Streptosporangiaceae bacterium
CGATTAATGCGCATAACCTCCTCACCTCTGGCAGGCTAGCAAAGCTGCGGGTAGGTTCGATGCCCGTCGCGCGGGGTGCATGAGGCCAGGACGTTACTCCAGGGCCGAAAGTACTCCGTCATTCAGCCTGAACGTGTGATCGGCGAGGTCGATGAGCACGGGATCGTGCGTGGCGACAAGCCACGCGGTGAGTTGGCCGTGCGCCCTGACCTGGTCCATGGCCGCCGCCTGCACGACCGGGACGGTCTTGGCGTTGCGCGCGGACGGCGGCCCGATGGGATCAGAGCAGACCGCGTCGGCGGCAGTGAACGGCACGGCTGTGGCGGACGTTTATCGGGACGCCGGTGATGCCGCGACCCGGTAGCCTGAGCCGATGACAACCTCGCCGCTACCGCACGAGCCTGTCCGGGTCAGGTTCGCTCCGTCGCCCACCGGGATGTTCCACGTCGGCTCGGCCAGATCGGCGTTGTTCAACTGGGCGTTCACCATGCAGCAGGGCGGCGCCTTCGTGCTGCGGATCGAGGACACCGACGCCTCGCGGAACCGGCCAGAGTGGACCGACGGCATCATCAGCGCGATGGCTTGGCTTGGCATGGACGGGACCGGCTATGAGGGACCGGTGCTCCAGTCGGCCAACACAGAAAAGCACGTCGCGGCCGTGCTCGAGCTTGTCGCCAAGGGCCACGCCTACTACTGTGCCTGCACCCGCGAGGAAATCGTCGCGAGAACCGGCGACAGCCACCGTGGCTACGACGGCTACTGTCGCGATCGCGACCTGCCGCCAGGGCCGGGCCGGGCGGTGCGGTTCCGCACTCCGGACGAGGGCAGCACGGTGGTCACCGACGTGATTCGAGGCGAGGTGGTGTTTGACAACGCCGCGATCGACGACTTCCCGGTCGCCAGGGCCGACGGATCGGTGCTGTTCCTGCTCGCCAACGTGGTCGACGACATGGACATGCGGATCAGCCATGTCATCAGGGCCGAGGAGCACCTGTCGAACGTGCCGCGGCAGCAGATGATCTGGAACGCTCTCGGCCACGAGCCGCCGGTCTGGGCGCACCTGCCGCTGATCGTGAACGAGAAGCGGCAGAAGCTGTCCAAGCGCAGGGACAAGGTGGCGCTCGAGGACTACCGGGCCGAGGGATACCTCGCCGAGGCGATGCGCAACTACCTGATGCTGCTCGGCTGGGCGCCAGCCGGTGACAGGGAAATTCTGCCGTGGCCGGTGCTCGTCGATGAATTCAGGCTGGACGAGGTTAACCTGTCGCCTGCTTTCTTCGATGTTAAAAAATTGCGTGCGATCAACGGCACTTATATTCGCGATCTGCCGCTCGATGAATTCATCGCGGCGAGCGAGCCGTGGCTGACCCCTCCGGTCGCGCCGTGGCGGCCAGAGGCCTTCAGCCCCGCCGTCTACGCCGCGGTGGCGCCGCTGGTGCAGACGCGGGTGGCCGTCATGTCCGAGCTGACCAACAACGTCGACTTCCTCTTTCTCGACGAGCCGGCGTTCGACGAGGCTTCGTGGTCCAAGACCATGACCGGACCGGCCGCCGATGTGGCGGCCGGCCTGCTCGACGCCGCGACCGACGGCTTCGCCACCGTCGTCTGGGATGCCGAGTCGATCAGAGCCTGCGTCGAACAGGCTGCCGCGCGGTTCGACCTCAAGCTCGGCAAAGCGCAAGCTCCCATCAGGGTCGCCGTGACCGGCCGAACAACTGGCCTGCCGCTATTCGAGTCGCTGCACATACTCGGCCGGGACCGCACGCTTGAGCGCCTCCGCGTGGCCCGGGCCAAGCTCTAGAGCGACGTCAGCCGGCTGGGCCGGTCTCAAGCTGCATCTTCACTGAGTGCGCCTGGCCTGATTGGTCGGTCCAGCCGATGCTGACCTGGTCGCCTGGGTGGTGCTTGCCTAGCGCGCCCTGCAACGTCTCCGCCGAAGTTACTGACCTGCCGTTGACCGAGGTGATCACGTCACCGGCGGCCAGGCCTGCCCGGTCAGCAGGCGCGCTTGACACGACGCCTTCGATCAGTGCGCCCGACCCTGATGGCACGCCCTGGGCGGCCGCGTCACCCGCCGAGGCAACCTCAACTCCGATGAAGCCGGTCGCGCCGATGTGCACCGATGCCGACGCCTGACCGACCTGGATCTGGCGGGCGATGGATATCGCCCGGTTGATCGGGATCGCGAAGCCCGCGGTCTGGCTGGCGCCGCCGGAGAACTGGAAGTCCTGGGTCGACGCGGCGGTGTCGATGCCGATCACGGCGCCGGCGGTGTTGACGAGCGGCCCGCCGGAGTCGCCAGGCTGGATCGCCGCGTCGTGCTTGATCAAGCCGGTCAGCTGCTCGGAAGTACCCGCCGACTGGTCCGATGCGGTAATCGACGCGTTCACACCCGTGATGCGGCCGCTGACGACCGATGGCGTCCCGCCCTTACCGCCCGCGTTGCCGAGCGCGACGATCTTCTGCCCGGGCTGGGCGGTCGACGAGCTGCCAAGGGTGACCGTGCGCAGCCCAGACGCGCCGGAGAGCTTGATCACCGCGACGTCGTGGCTGCGGTCATAACCGACGACCTTGGCCTGATACGTCCGGCCGTTTCCGACATCGGTTGCCCTGATAGAGGTCGCGCCTTCGATGACGTGATTGTTGGTAAGCACTACGCCGGAGGACGTAAGCACCATGCCGGTGCCGGCCGCCTGGGCGCCGGGCTGGAACCCCAGGGTGGTAACGATGTCGACGAGGCCTGGATCTACTCGGCCGGCCACCTGCGCGGTTGTGAGTTGCGTGCCGGCCAGGCCAGCTGAATGCTGCAGTCCAAGGAACGCGCAGCCCGCCCCGATCGCCGCCGCGACGATTGCCACGACTAGGCCGCGCCGGAAGCGATGCGTTGGCCGGCCGTGACCTCCAGGACCTCCGGGACCCTGCCAGTACGGCGGCGGAGGCGGCGGCGGAGGCGGAGGCGGCGGCGGCAATGGCTGGCCAGGCCAACTCGGCGTATCGTCGTAGCTAGTGCTCATAGCAGTCGGCTCCCTCGATGGCTGCTCTCGCGGGCTCCGGTATGTGTCCCCTGCCCGGTTCCGCTTACGCCCTAATAGTTCGTCGCGTACCTGGAAGAGCCCTGAAAGCCTGCTGACCCCCGGCTCTATTTTCGCTGCCTAGCTGAGTGTTGCGTGGCGACCGGCCTTGACCGGTTCACGGGTCATGCCGTCTGATGTTTTATTTCTGCTACCTCGTGGCGTCATCGTGAAACCCCGGCTGCCTTCGCCGGCGGCCTCAAACGGCTGGAGGCGACCTGCACAACGCCCAGGCCAAGAAGCTTGACGTCGTCGCGCTGCTCACGGTCAGGGGAAAGATCGCCTACTGGGCCACCCAGGTGCTCCCGCCCAAGCAGTAGCCCCGCGCGTCCTCTGATGTTAGACTCAGGGTGAGATATTCTCATCTGGAGAAGGATAGCTCGTGCGGAGAAGACTGCGTTGGCTGAGCCGATGACCGAGGAGCAGTTCCTCGCGACCTACGACCCACGGGCCTACGACCCGGTCGCGGTGACCGTGGACGTCGTCGCGCTGACGATCAGGGACGGTGGCCTGCAAGTGCTGCTCGTGCAGCGCGGCGGGCCGCCGTTCACCGGACAGTGGGCACTGCCGGGAGGATTCGTCAGGGCGGGCAGCGCGGCGGAGGGACGAGGCGCCGAGGACCTGCCGGAGGCGGCCATACGCAAGCTCACCGAGGAGACCGGCGATCAGCTCGGCAAGGTCTACCTTGAGCAACTCGGCAGCTACGGCCAGCCGGGCCGCGATCCCCGGATGCGAGTCATTTCGGTGGCCTACCTGGCCTTTGCCCCCGAACTGCCCGAGCCCAGGGCGGGCGGCTACGCCAGCGCAGCGGCGTGGGTGCCCGTGGACAACCTGGGCCTGGCCAACGGAACAGGCGGCCAGCGGCCAGGAACGACAAGAAAGCTGGCGTTCGATCATGCGCAGATTGTCAGCGACGGTCTAGAGCGGGCCCGATCCAAGCTTGAGTACACGCCGCTGGCCACCGCGTTTGTCGTCGAGCCGTTCACGATCTCCGAGCTCCGGGCCGTGTACGAGACCGTGTGGGGCGAGTCGCTGCACGCCGGGAACTTCCATCGCAAGGTGCTCTCGGTGCCAGGTTTCGTCGATAGCACGGGCGAGACCACTCAGACCGGTGGCCCGCGCGGCGGTCCTCGGGCCCGGCTCTACCGGCGAGGCGACGCCCGGCTGCTGCATCCGGCGCTCTTGCGTCCCGGCCATGAAGACTCTGTGCGCTGACGCCGAGGAGGTGAGAGATGGAAAACCGCCCGAACGACACCAACGGCGCGGACTGGTTCCTGGCGGCTGTGCAGGACGGCGATCAGGCGGTGCCCGAAGATGGGACGCCACCCAATGTGATCATCGCCGTATCGCTCGACGAGCTTGATGGAATGACCGGGGACATGCTCGTCTGAGCGGTTACTTCAGACCGTCCCGATCGGCCCATTCGAGTAGCGTCTCGATCGAGTACACGGCCTCATCGATACCCGCGTGCAGGTCTCCGAGCTTGGCAAACCTCGCGGGCACGGTCGCGATCGTGAACTCACGCGGGTCGACGTCGTCGATCTCATCCCAGCTGATCGGCGTCGAGACGGTGGCCTCGGGCACCCCGCGCACCGAATAGGCGCTGGCGATCGTGTGATCCCTGGCGTTCTGGTTGTAGTCGACAAACAGCTTTCTCGGATCACGATCCTTCCGCCACCAGGTCGTCGTCGCTTCGTCGGGTGCCCGGCGCTCGACCTCGCGCGCGAACGCCCACGCGGCGCGGCGCAGGTCAGCGAACCCCCACCGTGGCTGGATCCGCACGTAAATGTGCAGGCCGCTGCCACCTGACGTCTTCGGCCAGCCGATCGCGCCAAGCTCGTCGAGCACCTCGCGCGCGACGTGCGCGACCCGGCGTACCGTGTCAAACCCGCACTCCGGCATAGGGTCAAGGTCGATTCGCCACTCGTCGGGGCGTTCGGTATCGGCCCGGCGCGAGTTCCACGGGTGGAACTCGACGGTGGACATCTGCACGGCCCAGATCACATGGGCGAGTTCGGTGACGCACAACTCGTCGGCGTTCCTGTTGTACCTGGGGAAGTGCACTCGGACCGTCTCTAGCCACGGCGGCGCGCCAGCGGGAACCCGCTTCTGGTGCACCTTCTCGCCGGCGACTCCAGAAGGAAACCTGTGCATCATGCAGGGCCGTTCGCGCAGCGCCCGGACGATACCGTCACCAACCGCCATGTAATAGCTGGCAAGGTCCAGCTTGGTCTCGCCGCGTGCGGGGAAGTAAATCCGGTCGGGATTGCTTATGCGGACGGTTCGCTCGCCCACCTGTAGCTCCACCTGTTCGGCCATAGCGGCAAGCTAGCCGACTCCGCAGCCGAGCGAGTACTCTGCGGGCGCGGCGGGGCAGTGTCAGAAGGGCAGTTTCAGAAGGGACGTACGGGTGACTGTGGTGACCAACTGGGCGGGGAACGTCTCGTTCGGCGCCGCCCGGTTCCACCAGCCGGATTCGGTCGCCGAGTTGCGCCGGATCGTGGCGCTGTCGTCGCGAGTGCGGGCGCTCGGAACCGGCCATTCCTTCAACCTGATCGCCGACACGACCGGCAGCCTCATCTCGCTCGCCCGGCTGCCGACGATCATCGCGCTGGACGCCGAGCGTGCGCGGGTGACAGTGAGCGCCGATGTGACCTACGGTGAGCTCGCCTCGCATCTGCACGGCGCTGGGTACGCGTTAGCCAACCTGGCCTCGCTGCCCCACATCTCGGTCGCCGGAGCCTGCGCGACCGGCACCCACGGCTCAGGCGACTCGGTCGGCAACCTTGCCACCGCGGTGTCGGCGATTGAGATGGTCACAGCCGATGGCGAGCTAGTTGCCTTCGAGAAAGGCGCGGGCGATTTCGCCGGAGCTGTAGTAGCGCTTGGCGCTCTCGGGATCGTGGTCAGCATGTCGCTCGACATCGAGCCAACTTACTACGTCAGTCAGCATGTCTATGACGACATGCGACTCGACCAGCTTTACGAGCACTTCGATGAGATCTTCGCGAGCGGCTACAGCGTCAGCTTGTTTACCACCTGGCGCGGCACAGCTAAGCAGGGACCGCTGATCAGCCAGGCGTGGGTAAAGCAGCGGGTCGCTGAACCCGGCGAGCCGCCACCGGCCCGGTTCGGCGCCAGGCTTGCCGACGGCCCGAGGCATCCGGTACCTGGCCGCTCGCCGGTGCATTGCACTCAGCAGCTCGGCGTGCCGGGGCCGTGGCACCAGCGGTTGCCGCATTTCCGGCTCGACTACACCCCGAGCGCCGGGCGGGAACTGCAGTCGGAGTTCCTGCTGCCCCGCTCGGCAGCCGTGCCGGCGATACGCGCGATCGACCAGATCAATGACGTGGTGGCGGCCGCGCTCCAGATCAGCGAGATCCGCACGATCGCCGCAGATGACCTGTGGCTAAGTCCCAGTTACCGGCGGGACTCGGTGGGCCTGCACTTCACCTGGATCGACGACATGCGCGCGGTCGCTCCCGTGATCGCGCGAGTAGAGGAGCAGCTAGCCCCATTCGACCCCCGACCGCACTGGGGCAAGCTGTTCACCCTGCCGGGACGCTACGACCGCCTGCCAGACTTCCTCAACCTGATGCAGCACTACGACTCAGCAGGCAAATTCCGCAACAAGTTCCTAGATAACTACCTCAGGCAGGCCTAGCGTATCTAGTAAATGATCTGGTGAATTTTATCCGGAGACTTCCCGTGCCAATCACGGATGACTGCCGCGTTACGGATGGTTTTCGTGCTATCACGCGGTCAGCCTTCCGTGGCGCGACAATCATCCGCCGTGCCCACGGCAACTTTCCGCCCAATTCTAGACGTGCCCATGAAATATCGTGGCCCGGGCGGCGAGCGTCATGGCAGCGGCGCGGTCGACTACGGCGCCAGTGCCTCCGATCCCCGCCGTGGACATCGCGCCGACCGCGCAGCCCAGGGCCGCCGCATGCGGCAGGTCAAAGCCTTCGAGCAGGCCGGCGATCAGCCCGGCGTTGAAGCAGTCGCCCGCACCGGTCGTGTCCACTGGGCGCACCGCCGGTGCCGATACCAGGGTGCCGTCGGGGCCGCACAGCGCTCCGCGAGCCCCGAGCTTGATCACGATCCCGCTCGGGCCGGCCAGCGCACTGAAGGCGCGACCGGCGTCGGGCTCACCGGTAATGCCGAGCGCTTCGGCCTCGTTGGGCAGGAACACATCGGTCTCCGCGAGCGCCGCCCGCAGCAGGTGATCGCCCCATCGCCCGGCCGGGTCGTAGTTCGTGTCGAGCGACGTCGTCAGCCCGCGATCGCGGGCGGCGGCAAGCAGTCCAGCCAGACCGGGGCCGAGCGAGCGCTCGACCAGGAAGTACGAGCTGACGTGCAGGTGCCTGGCCCGCAGCGGCGGCACGTCGGCGGCCGTCAGCGACGTCATCGCGCCGAGCGCGGTCAGTATCGCCCGGTCGGCGCCCGTCGACAGCACGGTCGTCATGCCAGTCGAAAGCCCAGGTCGGACGAGTACTGCGCCAGTGTCCACCCCTTCGCTCCCCAGCAGCGACAGCATCAGCTCACCGGCCGGGTCGTCGCCCACCGCGGCGACCAGCGCCACCGCGAGCCCGAGCCTGGCCCCGGCCACCGCCGTGATCGCTGCCGAACCGCCGATCATCAGCGACATGCCGTCGACTAGCTTCTCGGCCTGCCCGAACACCGGAGTCACGTCGTTTCCCGTGATGACCAGGTCAGGATTGCAGTCGCCGACGACAAGGAGGTCAAGCATCTGGTCAGGCGATGACAACGGCCACCCCGGCCTCGGTCAGCCGGTCGGCTTGCGCCCGCTCGATCCCCGCGTCGGTGACGAGCACGTCAACATCGGCGGCGGCGCAGATCCTGGCGAACGCCCGCCTGCCGACCTTGGAGCTGTCGGCGGTGACTATGACGCGGGCGGCGCGCCGCGCCATCAGCCGGTTGATGCTCGCTTCGCCTTCGTGGTGCGCGGCCGCGCCGACCTCGGCGTCGATGCCGTCCACGCCGAGTATCGCGACGTCAAGCACGACCTGTTCAAGCACCCCGGTGGCGAGCGGGCCGGTCAGCTCGTATGACTGCGGCCTGGCGACACCGCCGGTGGCGACGATCTTGATGTTCTGACGTACGGCCAGCTCGGTGGCGATGTTCAGCGCGTTGGTGACCAACGTGACGGCCGGGGACAGCGGGCCGCCGGCCTGCAGATCGGGCCGGATCGCCAGCGCCCTCGCCACCTCGGTCGTCGTAGTGCCGCCGTTGATCCCAGCGATCTGACCTGGCCTGATCATCGCGGCCGCCAGCGCGCCGATACGCTGCTTCTCGCTCGGATGCCGTTCGCTTTTGTAACGCAACGGCAGGTCGTAGGTGACCGCCTGGGCAACCGCGCCGCCCCTGATCCTGGTGAGCATCTGCTGGGCGGCCAGGTCATCGAAGTCCCGCCGCACTGTTGCCGCCGAGACGCCAAGCTCGGTCGCCGCCTTCTCGACGGTGAGCTGCCCGTCGGCAGCAAGCAGCTCGAGCAAGTCGTTCCAGCGCCGGTATCTGCTCATCGGAGAGCTCTCATCAGCCTAGCCACCTCCTGCGTGATCGCGTTCCGGCCGGCGGCGCCGTACCCGCGCGGGTCCACCGCCCGATCGTCGGCCGCCAGCGCATCCCTGACCGCCCCGGTGAACACCTTGTTAAGCTGCGTGCCAATGTTGATCTTCGTAAGCCAAGCCTGGACGGCGGCGGCCAGCGTGCCGTCGGGTACCCCTGAGGATCCATGCAGCACAAGCGGCACCGGCACTGCCGCGCTGATCTGCTTGATCAGCTCAAGGTCGAGCACGGCGTCCCTGGTCAGCATCGCGTGCGAACTGCCGACAGCCACCGCGAGCGCGTCGACGCCGGTCGCGGCCACGTAGGCGGCTGCCTCGTCCGGCCTGGTCCTGGCACCCGGTGCGTGCACACCGTCCTTGCCGCCGATCTCGCCAAGCTCGGCCTCGATCCACCCGCCCCGATCGTGGCACCAGGCCGTCACATCGGCGGTCGCGATGACGTTCGCCTCGTATTCGAGTTTTGAGGCGTCGAACATGACCGATGTGACGCCTGCCCGCAGAGCCGCCCGCACGAGACTGGCGCTGGTCGCGTGGTCCAGGTGCACTCCAACCGGCACCGATGCCGCCCGGGCGATGGCCAGCGTCGCGGCGGCGACCGGCTCAAGCGCGCCGTGATAACGCAGGCAGTTCTCGCTGATCGCCAGGATCACGGCCGTCCCGGCCGCCTGGGCTCCAGCGACGATTCCTTCCGCGTGCTCGATCCCGATGACGTTGAACGCGCACACGGCGCTGCCGCGAGCGGCCGCCGCCCGCACGATCTCACCCGCGTCAGTCAGCGCCATCAGAGCCCGCCGTACCACGAAAATCGACATTCCGAAATCGGTTATTCCGATCGTCGATTTTCTCATTGTCGTTTTTCCGAATCGCGATATTCGCAAAGTGGTGGTCGTACGCGTCGGCGGCGTACTCGCCCGCCACCGGCGAAGAGACCGTCGCCGAGCCGAGCGCGACCGCGTGGCGCAGCCGCCCGGGCCAGTCGAGTCCCCGCACCAGCCCGTCGGCCAGACCGGCCACTACCGCGTCACCGGCCCCAGTCGGGTTCCCGGGCACGGGCCCGCCTGGCCGCGCCAGCCAACTCTGGTCACCGTCCACGGCGAGCAGCCCATCGGCCCCGAGCGAGACCACGGTCGCACCGCGAGACAACTCCCGGGCCGCGCGCTCCACGGCGACCTCATCGGGCAGGTCCCGGCCGGCCGCGCCGGCGAGTTCGGCCAGGTTGGGCTTGACCAGCGTCGGCCCGGCCGCCGCGCCGAGCGCGAGCGCCGCACCGCTTGTGTCCAAGATTGTCGGCACGGGTCCGGCCGCCTCGATCAGCTCGGCATAAGCAGCGTCACCCACACCCCTGGGCAGACTGCCCGCCAGCACGACAGCTGAGCATCGCGCGACTGTCTTTTCATAGCGAAAGAAAAACTCGCCGAACTCGCCCGCCTCAATGGCCGGTCCCGGCTCATTGAACAACGCGGCTTGCTCGCGCCCGCCGTCGACCACGGTCAACGTACGCCTCGTCTGCCCGCCAATCCACGTCAGCGACAGCGTGATGCCCGATCCCGCGAGCCGGTCAAGCAGCTCGCCGCCCGCACTGCCGCCGACCAGCCCGACCAGCGTGACGTCGGCGCCGAGCGCGCGCAGCGTCCGCGCGACGTTGACGCCCTTGCCGCCCGGCCTCACGTGCACGGTATGCGGCCGGTTGACGCCAGCCCAGTGAACCGACGACACCTCGTAGGTGACGTCGAGCGCTGGATTGAGCGACACGACCAGGATCACCCCAGGATCACCGACCTGGTCAGATTTCGCGGCCGGTCGGGGTCGAGCCCAGCCGCCCGGCCAAGCGTGACCGCGACCCTGTGCACGCGCACAAGCTCGGCAAGCGGGTGCTCAATCGAATTCCACGCGACGCCGCCAGTCGCCATCACCTCATCGGTGAGCCCGTCAGGCGCCGCTCCGAGCAGCCACACCAGGCTGCCAGGTCCTGTCACCGCGATCGGGCCGTGCCGCAACTCCATCGCCGGATACGACTCAGCCCACAGCCCGGCCGACTCGCGCAGCTTGAGCGCCGCTTCGCTCGCCAGCCCGCACGTCCAGCCCGTGCCGAGAAAGGTGAACTGCCTGGCGCTGGTCATGACGTCGGGCAGGGGGTCGGCGAGCACGCGTTCGGCCGCGAGCGCGATGGGCTCGATATCGGTGCCGAGATGAGCAAGCAGCAAGGCGAGCTCGCTGGTGGCGAACCTGGTCTGGACCACGGACTCCTCGTCGGCGAAATCCAGCGTCACGACCGCATCGGCCGCCGCCGCGACCGGCGTGCGGCCGTCGGCGGTCACCGCAACGGTCGGCTGGCGTCCGGCCAGCACACCGAGTAGCCGCAGTATCTCGGTGGTGGTGCCCGACCTGGTCAGCGCCAGTACCCGGTCGTAAGTCCGCCCGGTTGGCATCTCGGACGCGGTGAACGCGTCGGTCTCGCCAAACCCGGCCGACTCGCGTGCAACCGCGTAGGCCTGAGCGATGAACCACGAGGTACCGCAGCCCACCACGGCTACCCGCTCCCCCGCCGCCGGAAGCAAGTCGGCCACCGTAGGCAACATCGCCGCCGCCCGGCGCCAGCAGTCCGGCTGCGACGCTATCTCGGCTTCTGTCCGGCCGACGTCGGCGTGCGACATGTCAGTACCCCCGTGAGATTATTTTCTCGTTGGTCGTGTGCATTTAAATCCCGGTCAGGCCCGTCGCCGCGACCGACCTGACGAAGTACCGCTGTGCGATCAGGAAGACCAGCATCATCGGCGCCAGGCTCATCACGTTTCCCGCCATGAGCAGCGTCCACTCGGTCGAGTGAGCACCCTGGAACGTCGCCAGCCCGAGTGGCAGCGTCGACGCGGCCGTGGAATTGATCGCTATCAGCGGCCAGAGGAAGTTGTTCCACGAGTCGAGGAACGTTAGCGCGGCGAGCGTGGCGAGCGCCGGCGCGGACAGCGGCAGCACGATGCGCCAGAGTACGGAGAGCCGATTCGCGCCGTCGACCAGTGCCGCCTCTTCATACTCGATCGGCAGCGTGCGGAAGAACTGCCGCAGGAAGAACACGCCGAAAGCGGTCGCGGCGTTGGGCACGATCAGAGCGCCGATATGGCCGATACCGGCCCCGGCGAGCAGGTTCACCCCGATCCACTTAGTGATGATGAACTGCGGGATCATCGTCACCTGAAACGGAACCATCAGCGTTGCCATCATCACGATAAATAGCGCCGTCCGGCCGAGGAAACGGAATCGGGCGAACGCGTAACCAGCGGCCGCGCACAGCACCAGGTTGCAGATCACTGTGGTCACCGCGACGATCGCGCTGTTCAGGAAGAACCGGCCGAATGGGGCGGCGGCCAGGGCGTCAGGGTAGTTCTGCAGCCTGATCACATGCGGTGTCAGGTCCGGCGGGAACCGCAGCGCCTCGGCCGGCGTCTCGATCGAGGTGACGATCAGCCAGACGAAAGGAAACAGCAGCACGATCGTCGCTGGGATGAGCACGAGGTGCCACGGGCTGAACGGCAGCCTGCGCCGCGGACCGGCCATCGTGGTCCGCGCCCGCACCGCGACCGACTCGGTCGGCTTGCTCGCCGTGGCCGCTGTCATGACCGGTAGAAGGTGAATCGCCGGCCGACCCTGAACTGGATCGCGGTGACCACCAGGATGACGACGAACAGCAGGTAGGCGATCGCCGAGGCGTAACCGAAGTTGAAGTTCGTCTGGAAGGCCTGATCGAACAGGTAGTAGACGAGCACGGTGGTCGCGCCGAGCGGACCGCCCTTGGTGGACAGGTACACCTCGTCAAACAACTGCAGCGCGTTGATCGTGAGCCAGACCGCGAGGAACAGCGACGCGGGCGACAGCAGCGGCAGCGTGATCCGGCGGAAGGTCGCCCACCGGCCGGCACCGTCGATCGCCGCCGCCTCGACCAGGTCCTGCGGAATACCCTGCAGCGCAGCCAGGTAGATCACTACGGCGAAACCACTCCAGCCCCAGATCGTCATCACCACGATCACCTGCAGCGCCTCGCTCGGCGAGTTCAGGAACTCCTGCTGCGGGATGCCGAGCAGGCTGAAGAAGTAGTTCACGATCCCGAAAGACGGGTCGAACAGCCAGATGAATACCAGCGCCTCGCTGATCGTGGAGATCGCCATCGTCGCGTAGGCGGCAGTCCGGTAGAACCACATGAAGCGGATCTTGCGGTTCATCGCCACGGCGAGGAAAAGCCCGACCAGCATGGTTCCCGGCACGAACAGCGTCGTGTAGACAACCGTATGCTCGATCGCCTGCGTCACAACCGGATCGTGAGCCAGTGCCCTGTAGTTGCGCACGCCGATGAATGCCGAGGTCGACGAAAGGCCGTTGTCGTTAGTGAACGACAAGATCAGCGACCAGATGATCGGCACCGCGCCGAACAAGCCGATGATCACAGTCGCCGGGGTGACGAACGCCCACCCGGTCAGCGACTCGACCCTGCCCCGTCGGCCACGCGGGCTTGAAAGACCCTGCCGCCTGCTCCGGCGCAGCGCGACGGAAGCCGTCACCCAGACCCCGCCAGTATCTGGTCGACCTTCGCGGACGCGGCCGCCAGCGCCGGGCCAGGCTGCGCCTTACCGAGCAGCACCGAGACGACCATCGTGCCGATCACCTGCGAGATCTGCGGGTAGGTGGCGATCTGCGGCCTAGCTTGCCGCACGTTGCCAAGATTGGAGGTGAACGTGCTGACCTCGGGCAACGAGGCGTTCATTTGCGCGTCGAAGCCGGCCGCGTCGGCGACGGACTGCCGGATCGGCAGGTCTCCGGTCTTGAGTGAGAAATATTTAACCTGGGCCGGTGCCGTCAGCCAGAGTATGAAGTCCTCGGCGGTTTTGACCCTTGAGGTGCCGTTGTTGAACACCACCCAGTTGTCAGGACCCGAGATCGTCTGATGGCCGCCGTCGGTACCAGGAAATGACGGCATGATCTGCACGCCGTAGTGCACGTTCGGGAAGCCGGACAGGTCCCAGGGACCGGTGACGAGCATGCCGATCTTGCCTGAGTTGAACAGGTTCGCGTAGGCGGAGTCGGTCGGGTCCAGGTACATCGAATGGTCGGTGACCGCCATCGTGCGCAGTGTGTTCAGCGAGGTCAGCCCGGCCTTTGAGTCGAACGCCGCCTTGGTGTTGGCCGAGTTCAGTATCTCGCCGCCCGCTGCCCAGAGCAGCGCCTCCCAGTGCCAGACCGTGTCCTCGCTGCCAGGAGTCACGTAGGCGGTCCCGAACTGCTTGATCGCCGGATCGGTGAGCTTGGCCGCGTCGGCGACGAACTGCGGCCAGGTCCAGTCGGGGCCTGGCAAACTCAGGTGCGCCTTGGCGAACAGCGTCTTGTTGTAGACCACGGCCAGGTTGTCAACCAGGGCGGGGATGCCGATCACGCGACCGTCGACTGTCGCCACGTCGCGTTCGCCGACCCAGAAGTCGCTCCAGTGCACGCCTGGCTGCCTGACGACGTTAGTGAGCGTGACCACGTCAGCGAGCTTGGCGACGTTGGGCGCCCATGAGCCGTAGAGGTAGGCGATGTCCGGCGGGTTGCCGCCCGCGACGGCGGTCTGCACCTTCTGCAGCGTGTAGTCGTTGTTCACGAACAAAGATGAGACCTTGACTCCGGGATGGGTCGCCTCGTACCGCGTCACCAGTTGGGCGAACGCTTTGGCTTCCGCTCCGGTGTAGCCCTCCCAGATCTGGATCGACCCGCCGCCGCCGCTGGTGGTGGTGGCGCCACTGCCTGATCCGCAGGCAGCCAGCGCCGATGCTCCGATCATCGCAAGCGCGCAGAGCACTCCTATGTACGACCGATTAGTGCCCATGGTGGCCTCTGCTCAGGTCCGGCGACGTTTGGGGCATATCTAATCGCAAACGCGCAGCTTCACGCAATGCTCTGCGTAAGACTTGCTCACTCTTGCGCGAAACAGGCAGCAATGAAACACTTTCGAGCTGTGATCCGAGTCGCGTTCATCGGCGCAGGCAGCATCGAATTCACCCGAAGTGTCGTATCTGACCTGTGCGGCTACAAGGGCATCGGACGGCTGGAGCTGTCGCTGCACGACATCAGCGCCGAGCGACTGTCGTTCGCCAAGCGGCTGGTCGATAAGCTCGTCGCCGAGACCGGCGCCGACGCGGTTGTCTCGGCGTCATTGGATCGCGCCGCCGCCATCTCAGGCGCCAAGTACGTGATCAACGAGATCCAGGTCGGCGGCTACGACTCGACCCAGGCGGATTTCAGCATCCCGGCCAGGTACGGGCTGCGGCAGACGATCGGCGACACGATCGGGATCGGCGGGATCTTCCGCGGGCTGCGCACCATTCCGGTCGCCGTCGACCTGGCCAGCGACATGCTCCGCCACTGCCCTGACGCCTACCTGCTCAACTACACCAACCCGATGGCGATGCTGCCCTGGGCGATCTACTCAGGTACGGACTTCCGGCGGGTCTACGGGCTCTGCCATTCGGTGCGCGATACGCACGCGTTTCTCGCTGGCCTGGTCGGCGTGCCAGAAGCTGAGATCGGCTTTGTCACGGCCGGGTTCAACCACCAGGCCTTCGTGCTGCGATTCGAGCGCGGCGGCGAGTCCCTGTACCCCAAGCTGGCCCAGGTGGTCGACGCGCGCCCAGAGAGTCTCGGGCGGCGGGTGCGGGTCGAGCTGTTCCGCAGGTTCGGCTACTTCCCCACCGAGTCAAGCGAGCACTCGGCCGAGTACGTGCCGTGGGTCATGCGGCACAACTCGCAGGTCGCCAGGTTCCGGGTACCGGTCGGTGAGTACCTGGCCAGGTGCGAGGAGAACCTGGCCGAACTCGACGAGCTGACCAGGCAGCTCGACGCCGGCGAGCCGATCGAGCTTGAGACGGACAGTACCGATCGTCGCGATGACGAGCTGGCCGCGCAGTTTATCCGGTCGCTGGAGTCCGATGTCGAGCAGGAGATCTACGTCAACGTGCGCAACGACGGCAAGATCTCTAACCTGCCGGCCGACGCGTGCGTCGAGGTGCCATGTGACCTGAGCGGGGCCGGGCCGGTGCCCCGCGCCGTTGGCGCGCTTCCTGTGCAGCTGGCCGCGCTGAACCGGACGTTCCTCAACGTGGTCGAGCTGACCGTGCGGGCGGCGCTGACCGGATGCCGCGATCACGTCTACCAGGCGGCGCTGCTCGATCCCAATACCTCAGCCACCCTCACCACCGATCAGATCGTCGCGATGTGCGACGAGTTGCTTGAGGCCCACGCAGCGCTGCTGCCGTCTTTCGCGAGGTAACGCCATGTACTGCCGGTTAATCGTTTTCTGTTCCTTCGCAGTCGCCGCTGCGGTCGGCGTGGCATTGTCGCCCCTGGTCGCCAGCGGTGCGGTAACCCAGCCGGTGCCGCCGGTGTCGGCCAGCGCGTTCCCGATCGAGCCGGCTGGAGTTGTTCCTGTCGACGGCGACGGGCTGATCCCCAATCCGGCGACACCAACAGGCGCGCCGATCGCCGCGCCATCGTCGTGCACCGTGACGTTCGCATCCGCGTCGGGTGCCACGTCCGCGAGCGTGAACTCGTGGATCGCGGCGAACGAGAACTCGCTGTCGGGGGCGACCGTGCTTTGCCTGTCCGGGGTGTTCACCGGGCCGATCCAGGTGTGGGGCAAGTCGAGCACGGCGCTGCTTGAGATCGCGCCAGCGCCGGGCTCGTCGGCGACGCTGAGCCTCGGCACGGTCGCCGCCGCTGACACCAACCCGAACCAGTTCTGGGCCGACTCGGGCGGACTCAGCATCGTCGACTCGCGCAGCGTCGAGGTCTACGGCCTGACCGTGCGGAATTACACGTGGAACGGGACCGGGCACAGCCCGGCCGGCATCTACGTCACCGTGCGCAGCGATACGACCAGCACCAACCAGGCCGCGATCCCGCACCTGTCGGCCTGCTTCGTAGGCGGCGGCTCGTGCGGCGACATCTACCTGATCGACAACACCGTGCAGGACATCTCGAACTCGGCCGACTCGAACTACAGCACGAAGTCGGTGTGCGGTAACGGCAACGTCGACGCCTACGGGATCGCGGTGATCGCGGCCGGGTCTGCTACCTCGCAGCCGCTGCAGCACCTGGTGATCGAGGGCAACACGGTGACCGGCACCAGGACCGGGCAGAGCGAGACCGTCACCATCAACGGCAACGTGACCGACTTCCTGGCCGCCAACAACGTCATCGGTGACGACGACAACATCGGCCTTGACACGATCGGCTGGGAGGTCGGCGCCTCGCAGGCGAACCACGGGCTCATCCAGGGCAACACCGTCTACAACATCGACACCTGGTCCAACGCCGCCTACGGCAAGTGGACAAACGGCACCTGCGCGGCCCAGCCTGAGAACGCCGCTGGCATCTACGACGACGGCGCGTCCTACGTCTGGATCAACGACAACACGGTGTGGAACACCGATCAGGGCATCAACCTGGATGTAGAAACCAGCGGCAAGGAGACCGACCACCTGCTGGTGTCAGGCAACACCGTGCGCAACGACCCGGGCACGTCGGCGTCGGACCCGAGTACGGGCACCAACCCGCCGGGCGTCAGCGGCACGTCGACGGTAGCCGGGCACGACCCGTTCGCGATGTACGTGGACGCGTTCGGTCGCAACGCCTCGATCAGCGACGTCTATGTGCACGACAACTCGTTCACCAACCAGAGCCAGTTCTTCCTCGCGCCCTCCTTCGGCATGCCGGTCGTCGACCTCGGCGGCATCTGGTCGAACGTGCAGATCTGGCACAACACGATCAGCGGGCTCGGCCCATCGGACCAGTTCAACCCGCTGTTCGAAGTCGACAAGCAGCCGGCCGGCGGCACCAACGTCGTCGACTGCAACTCCTATATGAACTTGTCCACGTCGTCGACCACGGTCAACGGCAACTTCGCGCTGCCTGCGAGCAGTTTCCTGACGCTGGCCGATTGGCAGGCGCACAACAAGCACGGCTGGGACACCGGCAGTCAGGTGGGAGGATTTTCACCCAACTGCCCGGCCCAGTCGATCCCTTAGCTGATGCCAGCATCTCAGGTGACAGCATGTCCTGGACATGACAGCCAGGATCACCACCCGCAACGCCACGTTCCAGCAGTGGCAGTCTTTGCTCACCAACCGGACCAAGCGGCACCGGGCCGGCGAGTTTCTCGTCCAGGGCGTCCGGCCGATTACCCAGGCGGTCAGCCAGGGCTGGACGATCGCCGCCTTGCTGCACGACGGCCGGCCCAACCCGTCCGCGTGGGCCAAGGAGATGCTGGCCAGCGTGTCGGCGGCGAGGTTCACAGTCGCGCCTGAACTGCTGGCCGAGCTTGGCGAGAAATCGCAGGGCGTGCCTGAACTGCTCGCCGTCGCCAGGATGCGCGCCGACGACTTCGCCCGCCTGCCGGCCGGCCGTGGGCTGCTTGCCGTGGTGTTCGACCGGCCGACCAGCCCGGGCAACATCGGCACGCTGGTCAGATCGGTCGATGCGTTCGGCGGGTCGGGACTCGTGGTCACCGGCCACGCCGCCGACCCGTATGACCCCCGCTGCGTCCGTTCGAGCACCGGCTCCTTCTTCAGCGTGCCGGTGCTGCGGGCCGCGTCGCACCGCGAAGTGCTCGCCTGGCTCACTGAACTTCGGCGCAGCGGCCTGCCGGTGAGGCTGATTGGCGCCGACGAAGGCGGCGCTGCCCAGCTCATGGCTGTCGACCTGCGCCGCCCGACGGTAATCGTGATAGGCAACGAGACCGCTGGCCTGGCCGCCGCCTGGCGCGAGGAGTGCGACGCGATCGTGCGCATCCCGATGGCCGGGGCGGCAAGCTCGCTGAACGCGGCGACGGCTGGGTCGATCGTGCTCTACGAGGCGATGCGCCAGCGAGTGGTCGCCTGATCGGGTGCGGTGTGTGCGGCGGTGGCGCTGGGAAAGGAGATCAAAGGGGATACGGGGGGAAGGTGTGTGGCGATGTCAACCACAGCATGGCGATTCAGGAGCACAGAAGGCGCCGACGACGCGGTGTTCAAGCTCAAGCAACTTGACTCTTCCGATCTCATCGACGTCCAGGACGTCACGGTGCTTCGCTGGCCCTTGCACGCTCAAGGACCGACCGCGCAAGAACATGTGACCGACGAGGGCAGCAAGGTGTCCTCGCTGGTCTCCAGGCTCAGGGGCACCGGCCGGATCAACACCATGATGATCGAATCGGTCAAGGGCGACATGTTGCCGGGTACATCGGCGGTCGTGGTGCTCAGCACCGCCGCCGTCGTCGACACCGTTGCCAGGGCGTTCCAGGGCCAGCCGATGGAATTGGTCAGGTCGGACCTGTCCGTACCTGAACAAGACCGGCTCAGAGCAGCCTTCAGCAACCCAGGCCCGCCCTACTCATAGCCTGCCCATAAGCCGCAGCGGCGCTTCGATGTCGGCGGGCTGGGTTACTGTGACCAGGTGCTTGAGTCGTTCCATCCGGCGGTGCGGACCTGGTTTGCCCGGCGATTTCCCGCCGGCCCGACCGAGCCGCAGGCGAAGGGCTGGGGCGAGATCGCGGCCGGCAAGCACACGCTGATCGCCGCGCCGACTGGTTCGGGCAAGACGCTCGCCGCGTTCCTGGTCTGCATTGACCGGCTGTACCGGGCGCACGAGTCCGGGGCCGCCAGCGTCGACGCCGATCAGGAGCAGAGCGGCCCGGATGGACCGTGCGTGGTGTACGTGTCACCGCTTAAGGCGCTAGCAGTCGACATCTGGCAAAATCTCGAGCGTCCGCTGGCCGAGATCGCTGAGGTCGCCGCCGAACTCGGGATGAGCGCACCGACGATCAGGGTCGCGGTCCGGACTGGAGATACCGCGGCCGCCGAGCGCGCCGCGATGCTCAAGCGGCCTCCCGACTTCCTTATCACCACGCCAGAGTCGCTGTTCCTGCTGGTGACGGCCGAGCGCAGCCGGAGGATCCTGGCTGGCGTAGCCGTGGTCATCGTCGATGAGATCCATGCGGTCGCAGGTAACAAGCGCGGCTCGCACCTGTCCTTGACCCTGGAGCGGCTCACCCACTTGGTGGGCCAGCCGATGCAGCGGATCGGCTTGTCCGCGACCCAGCATCCGATAGAGGCGGTGGCGCGGCTCCTGGTTGGCGCCGGCCCCGACCGGTCGGCGGCGGACGGCTCGCCGCTCTGCTCGATCGTGGACTCCGGTCATCGCAGGGAGCTCGACCTGAGCCTTGAGCTGCCCGCCGACGAGCTCGGCGCGGTCGCATCGGCTGAGCAGATGGCCGAGATACTCGACCTGATCGCCGGGCATGTGGAGCGGCACAAGACCACGCTGGTATTTGTCAACACCAGGCGGATGGCCGAGCGGGTCGCGCACGAGCTTGGCGAACGGCTCGGCGACGGCCAGGTGGCCGCGCACCACGGCAGCTTGTCCAAGGATCGGCGGCAGCGGGTCGAAGCCCGGCTCCGGGCTGGTGACCTGCGGGCTCTCGTCGCCACCGCGTCTCTTGAACTCGGCATTGACATCGGACCGATTGAGCTGGTGTGCCAGATCGGCTCGCCGCGCAGCTTCGCCACGTTCCTGCAGCGGGTCGGCAGATCCAACCACAGCCGTGGCGGCGTTCCCGCCGGGCGGCTGTACCCGACCACGAGAGATGAGCTAGTTGAGTGCGCCGCGCTGCTGCGCGGTGCCAGGTCAGGTCGGCTTGACCGGCTGATCATGCCTTCGTGCCCGCTCGACATTCTCGCCCAGCAGGTGGTAGCCGAGTGCGCCGCCGCCGAGTGGGCCGAGCAAGACCTACTGAAGCTGGTGCGCGGCGCCGCGCCGTTCGCCTCGGTGTCAGCCGAGGACTTCGCCGACGTCGCCGGGCTCATCTCGGATGGCATCATCACCGGCCGCGGCCGCCGCGCGGCCTACCTGCACAGAGATCAGGTGAACGGCACGCTCAAGGGCAGGCGTGGTGCCCGGATTGCCGCGCTGACCTCGGGCGGCGCGATCCCTGAGCTTGGCGACTACCGGGTGGTCGCCGAGCCGGACGAGGCACTCGTCGGCACGGTAAATGAGGACTGGGCGATCGAGAGCATGGCGGGCGACGTGTTCTTGCTTGGCACCACCTCGTGGCGGATCCGCCGGGTCGAGCCTGGCACCGTGCGGGTGGTCGACGCACAGGGTGCGCCCCCATCTGTGCCGTTCTGGCTCGGCGAGGCACCCGGTCGCACAATCGAGCTGTCGCAGGAGGTATGCGAGATCCGCGCCGCCGTCGCCGAGCGCCTGGAGTCACCCGGGGGGTCAAGGGGGGTCGCCCCTCCGGGCCAGCACCCCGGAGCGGTTGACTGGCTGATGACCGAGTGCGGGATCGGAGAAGCGGCGGCCGAGACCATCGCCGCCTACCTAGGTACCGGGCTAGCCCAGCTTGGCGTCATCCCCACAATGGACACGATCGTGCTCGAGCGTTTCTTCGACGAGGCCGGCGGCATGCAACTCGTTGGGCATTCGCCGTTCGGGGCCAGGCTGAACCGGGCGCTGGGGCTGGCGCTGCGCAAGCGGTTCTGCGTGACGTTCGACTTCGAACTGCAGGCGGCGGCCAGCGATGACGCGATCTTGCTGTCGCTCGGGCCGCAGCACAGCTTTCCGCTTGAGCGAGTGCCGAGATTCCTGGCCTCTGGCACGGTCGAGAATGTCGTACGCCAGGCCGTGCTCACCGCGCCCATGTTCGCTGTCCGCTGGCGGTGGAACCTGAACACCTCGCTAGCCGTGCTCAGGATGCGAGGTGGCAAGAAGAACCCGCCCGCTATCCAGCGGATGGAAGCCGACGACCTGATGGCAGCGGTGTTCCCGACGCTGGCGGCCTGCCAGGAGAATGTCGCGCCTGGGCCGATCGAGATCCCCGATCACGTGCTCGTCCGCCAGACGCTCACTGACTGCCTCACCGAGGCAATGGACGTGGCCGGGCTCGCCGAGCTGCTCTCCAGGATCGAGGCCGGCCAGGTCAACGTCGTTGTGCGGGATACCACCGAACCGTCTGTGCTGGCGCACGAGATCTTGAACGGCCGCCCTTTCACCTACCTGGATGACGCGCCGCTTGAAGAGCGCCGCAGCCGCGCGGTGCCGCTGCGCCGGGGTCTGCCAGTCGAGCCTCATGAACTGGCCAGGCTTGATCCGGCCGCGATCGAACGCGTCGCCGAGCAGGTCAGGCCTGATCCGCGCGACGCCGACGAACTGGCTGACCTGCTGATGACGCTGACCGTGGTGCGTCCCAAGCAAGCCTGGCAGGCGTGGTTCGATGAGCTTGTCGACGGCCGCAGGGCTGTGACGGTTCATGGTGCCGGCGGAACGCTCTGGGCCGCCACCGAGCGCAGGCCGGCTATCGAGGTGCTATTCCCCGATGCGGCCGTCGTGCCCGATCATCCGTGGTCTGGTCCGGCACCGGACGAGGACGCGGCGGCCGCGGGCCTGCTGCGCGGTCACCTCGATTGCCGCGGTCCGTCGACGATCGCGCAGCTTGCCGAGGCGACCGGGCTGCGCGAGTCGCTGATCGCTATTGGCGTGGCCGTGCTCGAACAGCAGGGATTCGCCATCCGCGGCCGCTTCACCGGCCAGGACGGAGACGAAGAGTTCTGCGCGCGGCGGCTGCTCTCGCGGATACACGGCTACACCAGGGACCGTCGGCGGCGCGAGGTCGAGCCGGTGAACGCGCGCGATTTCATGCGGTTCCTGCTCCGCTGGCAACATGTCGCGCCTGGGACCAGGCGAGAGGGCAGATTTGGCGTCCTGGCGGTGATCGAGCAGCTGCAGGGCTTCGAGCTGGCGGCCGGCGCGTGGGAGCGGCATGTTCTTGCCGCACGGGTAGACAGCTACCGCCGGGAGTTGCTCGACGAGCTGTGCATCTCTGGCCACGTGTGCTGGGGCCGGCTATCGATCAGGGACTTCGAACCGGCTGCCACGCGCATCGCCCCGTCTCGGGCGACACCGATCACCATCGCATTGCGCGGCGATCTGCCGTGGCTGCTCGCCGCCGCCCGCGGCGACTCCGAGCCTGCTCTGCCTGAACCTGGCCGCAGCCTTGACGTACTCGACGCGCTCAGGCAGCAGGGCGCGCTGTTCAGGCACGACCTCGCCGCCGCGACCGGGCTGAGTCCTGCCGACATCGACGCGGCCCTGTGGGACGGGGTCGCCCGCGGGCTGGTCACCGCCGACGGCTTCCGCGCGATCAGATCGCTGCTGCGGCGCGGCGACCGGCAGCCGTTCGTGCCCCGCCGTGGCCTGCGCGGCGGGGCTGGGGCGATTCCAACTGGCTCGGCTGGCCGGTGGTCGCTGCTGCCGAATCCGATGGCCGCCGCGGACCGAGACGAGCTGGCCGAGGCGGTCGCCGAGCAGCTCGTTGCCAGGTGGGGCGTCGTCTTGCGGGACCTGGCCGTCCGGGAGAACCTCGCGGTGAGCTGGCGTGACGTGCTCTGGGCCTTCCGCCGGATGGAGGCCAGGGGCACGATCAGGGGAGGCAGGTTCGTAACCGGCTTCAGCGGCGAGCAGTACGCCCATCCAGACGCCATCGAAGTGCTTCGCTCCGTCCGCAAGCAGCCGCGCTCAGGCGAGACAGTACGGCTGTCCGCCGCCGACCCGCTGAACCTGACCGGCGTCGTGCTACCAGGCCCCCGCGTCCCCGCGATCGGCTCAAACACGGTGACCTACACCGACGGAGCGGTAGCCCCGCCTGATACCAGCGCGATCGGCGCCTCAGCTACCGCAGCCTCCGCCTAGTCAATGTGCCGCCGGCGCTGGTAGAGAGCGCCGACGGCACGCGACCACGTGAGATCGGGTTTACCTGAGTGAGTCCTCGAGTTCGAGCTTGGAGAACTCGTCTTCGACCGGGACAGACCCGGGCATGGGAACGGCGGCTATGTCGTCGCGGCTGATCCTGATCGTGCCAACCACCAAGACAAGGGCGCATATCGCGATCCCGGCGGCGACCAGGAAACCGCGCGAGATTCCGGTAGCGAGCGCCTGGTCCAGGATCGCGGTCGGCAGCTTGCCGCCCTTGACCACAGGCAGGTGCGCGCCAGCTCGCGCCGCCGCGGCAGCGGCCGTGGCGACCTGGTGCTTGATGCTGTTGGACACCACAGTCCAGGTCACGGTGCCAAGCGCGGCCAGCCCGATCGCTCCGCCGACCTGCTGGCCGGTGTTGAGCAGGCTCGAGGCCACGCCGGAGTCCTCGGCCCTTACCCGTGTCAAGGCGACCAGGGAGATCGGCACGAACAGCATGCCGAGCCCGGCCGAGGTGACCAGCATCGGGCCGAGAAGGCCACTTAGGTACTGAGTGTGGTCGGTGATGTGCGAGAACCAGTACATGCCGCCAGCCGCGATCGCTGAGCCAGCGATCATCAGCGGCCTTGGACCGGTGCGAGCCACCAGCCTGGACACGAAGCCTGCCATGACCACGACCATCACAGCGAACGGCAGGAAGGCCAGGCCAGAGCGCAGCGCGCTGTAGCCGAGCACCTCCTGGACGAAGATCGTCAGGAAGAAGAAGATCCCGAACATCGCCGTGGCCAGGCACAGCATGACCAGATAGGCACCGGTCCTGCTGCGGTCGGCGAGTACTCGAAGGGGCAGCAGCGCGTGCTTGCTGCGGATCTCGATAAGCGCGAAGCTCGCGAGCAGCGCCGCGGCGGCGATCAGCGATATCACGACCTTCGGATCGCTCCAGTGCGAGACGCCAGACTGGTCGGTGCTGGCGTTCGACAAGCCGTACACCAGGGCGGCGACGCCGCCGGTGACGGTGATCGCACCGGGCAGATCGAAGCGTCCGGCGCGTTTTTCGGACTCGTTGATGACGTAACGGGCAAGTATCGCGGTCACGAGCCCGATGGGCACGTTGACGAACAGCACCCAGCGCCAGGACAGGTAAGTGGTGAGCAGGCCGCCTGCGACCAGGCCAACCGCGGCGCCGCCGCCGCTCATCGCGGCGTACACGCCAAACGCCCGGTTGCGCTGCGTGCCCTGAGGGAACGTGGTGGTGATCAGCGCCAGGGCAGTGGGCGCGATCATGGCGCCGCCGACTCCTTGTACGGCCCGCGCCGCGAGCAGCCAGGCCTCCGACGTGGCGAACCCGCCGAATAGCGAGGCCGCAGAGAACAGCAGCAGGCCGGCGATGAAGATCCTCTTCCGGCCAAGCAGGTCGCCGGACCGGCCGCCGAGCAGCAGCAGCCCGCCGAATGTCACCGCGTACGCGGTCACGACCCATTCAAGACCGCTGCCACTGAAGCCGAGCGCGTGCTGGATATGCGGTAGAGCAACGTTCACGATGGCCGCGTCAAGCACAACCATCAACTGGGCCGTGGCGATGACCACGAGGGCCAAGCCGAGGTGGCGGCTGACGCCGTGGAGTTCGCCAGCACCGGCCGGCTTGCCGGTAACCGAATGCGTCGATGACACAGGCGGTCTCCTTACCTTTCTTTTGGGCGTGCTTATCCACCGTCGTGCCGGAGGCGCGCCGAATCAGCACCGCGACCAGGCATGGATCACGGCGTCATGCAATTACGTGATAAGCAGAATGGATTTGATCGCGATCCCCGGGCTCTGAACCTGGTTACATCCCCGTCAGCAACTCGCCAGGCCGCTACGATTGCCCATCGCGATAGATCGGTTATGAGTTAAGCGGCAAAGCAGCGCTCGCACTCACCTCCTCGGCCGTCGGCCTGCTCGCCAACGCTTCGTTCATCTTGCGGATCAGCCGAAGGAATTGCTCGCGCTCATCCGCACTCAACGCCTGCGACCACGGCATTTCCCCGAGCGTCTCCCGCTCGAGTGTCGCCTTTACTTCCTGGCCGCGCGGCGTCAGTACAAGGTTCTTGATCCGCCGGTCAGCGGGGTTGGCCTCGCGCTTGGCCAGACCGCGCTGCTCCAGCGCATCGGCGATCATGGTGACGAACGACGGGTCACAGTGCAGGCGCTGGCCGAGATCCTTCATGGTCACCGCCGCGTCGAGCCGACGGATCGCCTTCATGCAGGACACGGGCACGTCGAAGCGCTCAGCTAGCCGCTCTCCGCGCTGCAATAGCTGCGATACGAACTCGGTCATGGCATCGAAGATTTCCTGATCGAGCTTGTCACCGCCCGGACACCAGCTCACCGTCGCCTCCTCCCGCACCTAGGGCACTCATGTACATGCTCAACAGTTGAGTGCCTCAACCATATCCGGATTACTTGAGATTGTCAAAGGTTATTTCGCTCAAGTCTTGCGGGCCACCCCGGCCAGAACGCCGTACTCGGTGATGCCATCTTCCACGTCGACTTGCGGGTCGGGCCGCCACATCGAGCTATACACGAGGCCAGGCTCTAGCAGGTCGTACCCATCGAACAGGCGCAGTATCTCGCCGCGTGAGCGCAGGTGAATCTGGGTCGCGACGCTGCGGTTGTACGCCGTTTCCGCGGCCTGCATCACCGTCGGCTTGCTCCCCTCGTCGGTGGCGTGGCCAAGTACGAGATAACTCCCTGGCGCGAGGGCATCGCGCAGGGCGGCCATGATCTGCCACGGATTCGCGTCGTCGCTGATGAACTGCAGCACGGCCAGGACGATCAAGCCTACCGGGCGGCTGAAGTCGATGAGCCGACCGACGGTGTCATGAGCAAGTATCTCATCCGGCTCACGCAGGTCGCCTTCAACGATCACGGCATTGTCATTGTCGGCCAGGATGGCTCTGCTGTGCGCGATCGCGACCGGGTCAACATCCACGTAGACGACCCGAGACCGAGTATCGGCCTGCTGGGCGATCTCGTGCACATTGCCAGACGTCGGAATGCCAGAGCCAAGATCGAGGAACTGGTTGATGCCAGCCGCGCTGAGGAACCTGACCGCGCGGCTGAGGAACGCGCGGTTCGCCAGCGCGATCTCGCGCATCTTAGGCTCGACAGCCACGATCGCACGGCCGACGTCCTGATCAGCCAGGAAGTTATGGGTGCCGCCCAGCCAGTAGTCGTAGATCCTCGCGACGTTCGCTCGCTTGGTATCGACTCCCGGCGGCACCCAGTCAGGCTTGGCATCGTCGGCCATCGCGCCTCCAGTCTGTAATGCGTCGTAAACTCGCTGTGCATTTGCACACATCGCGCGCCGACAGCCACGTATCGAACCGCACTGGCGCGAAAATCCGATGCTGGTGCAATGGCGCCAAGACGCCTTCGATGCGATAGATTTTGCTGATTGCACGATATCTCAGTCACTAGCGACCGTCGCGAGGCCATGCTGTGGACTGCTGGATTGGGAGCGCAACCGCGTTAGCGCCGCTATGGCGCGAAGTAGGCGCTAGGAGACTGGACGGCGGGCAAACTGATCGTCATGAAATGGTGCTGATGCGGTCGTGGTCTCACAGCTAGCCGAAAACGGCGGATCCTTGAACAGCCGATGGCAAAGCCCAGATCTGGGCGGCTTGGCCGTGCTTACCCTTACCCAAGCAGGCCGGATCGCCTGCTGGTCGGTGACCGCCGCCCGGCTGTTCGGATATTCCTCCGCCGAGGTCGCCGGCGAGGACATCTGCGACGTATTGCTGACTGGTCCCGGCCAGCGCCACCTGGTCAGCCAGGCGCTGGCCGACGTCGAGGACGGCCGGGTCTGGACGGCGATCCTGCCGGTGGCGGCAGCAAGCGGAAGCTTGCAGGTCAGCATTCACTGCGAGCCGCTCGAAGGCGAAGACGCCAGGCTTCTGATGATCGCCAGACGAGCATCAGCACATCCTAGCCAGGAAATGCTGACCGACGCGGCCGCCAAGATCGGGACGACGCTTGACCTGTACCGCACCGCATCTGAGGCGACCGACGTGGCGGTGCCGGCGTTCGCCGACGCCTGCGTGATCTTCGTTTCCGAGCGGCTGCTGGTCGCCGACGAGCTCAGGCCTTACGCGACCGGACCTGCCGTCGTAGTGCGGCGCCTGGTCGCCAGAGTATCCGGCCAGCCCTCAGCGATTACCGACGCCCTGCTGCGCCCTGGCGAGGTGCTCGTCTACAGCGCCGAGTCGCCGAGCTACCAGGCGATGACCAAGCGCGAGCCTGTGCGGTTCGACGAACTCGACCCCGAAACCGCCGAGCGGATCGCGCGGCGTCCCGGCGTCCAGGAGATGTTCGCTCCTTACACGTCATTCCTCGCCGTACCGCTGGTCGCGCGCGGCCTCGTGCTCGGGTGCGCGAATTTCGGCCGGTCGGCGGCCAGGCCAGGGTTCTCGCCACTGGATATAGCGCTCGCACAGGAGCTTGCCTCGCGCGCGGCGGTCTCCATCGACAACGCCAGGCTGTACGCCAGGGAACGGCGCACCGCTTCGGCGTTGCAGCAAGGCCTGCTGCCCAGCGAGCCGACCGCGCCGGCCGGGCTCGCGGTCGCGCATCAGTACATCCCGGTCGGCGCGAGCATCGTCGGCGGTGACTGGCACGACATCGTGCCGCTGAGGAGTGGCCGGGCGGCCCTGATCGTCGGCGACGCGATGGGTCACGGCCCTGAGGCGGCGGCGATCATGGTCCAGCTGCGCACGGCCGCTCACACGCTGGCGGACCTCGGGCTCGAGCCCGAGGAGATCCTGCTCAGGCTCGACCGGATGGCAACCGCCATGCCGGCCGCGCCGTTCGCGACCTGCATCGCCGCGATCATCGACCCAGCGGCGAGCAGCTGCGTGATCGCCAAGGCCGGTCACCTGCCGCCGATGCTGACCCTCGCGAACGGCGAGAGCAGCCTGGTTGACCTGCCGCTTGGCCTGCCAATCGGTCTAGGAACAGGCTCGTACGAAGCCGCCAAGATCAGCTTGCCGCCGGGCGCCACGCTCGCCCTCTACACCGACGGGCTGGTCGAGAGCCGCACCAGGCCGCTGGACGACGGTCTCACCGCCCTGAGCGGAGCGCTGAGCTCCACCCTTAGCCGGGCCGCCGGCACGCTGGATGACAGCTGCCGGGAAATCACCCAGGCGCTGCATTCGCGCGGCGAAGACGACATCACGCTCGTGCTGGCCCAGGTGCTTGGCGGCTAGCTGCGGCGATACCGACGCACCGCCAGCGGGGCGAATACGGCCGTGATACCGATCGCCCACAGGATCGAATGCCAGACCGGGGTCGCGACCGACCCGCCGAGCACGAGGCCGCGGGAGGCGTTAGCCAGCGCTGTGACTGGATTGATCTTCACCCATGCCTGCAGCCAGCCGGGCAGCGTAGTGGTCTTGACGAACACGTTGCTGCCGAAAGTGAGCGGGAACATCACGATGAACCCAAACCCCTGAAGGCTCTGCGGCGATTTCACGAACAGCCCGAGCAGCACCCAGATCCAGCCGACGGCGAACCCGAATACGAACATGAGCACGACCGCGGCGAGTGCGAGCAGCGGATTGGCGCCGATGCGGAAGCCGAGCAGTGAACCATAGCCGAACGTGATCGTGATAGTGATCGCGTATCGCACGAAGTCACCCATGATCGTCCCGGTCAACGGCGCCGATCTAGCGATCGGCAGGCTCTTGAACCGGTCGAATATCCCCTTGGTAACGTCCGTGTTCAACCCGATTCCGGTACCCATGCTCGCGAACACCACGGTCATGGCGGTGACCCCTGGCAACACGTATTCCAGGTATTGGTGCCGGTCGGCGCCCTTGATCGAGCCGCCGAACAGGAATACGAACAACGTCAGAAGGACGATTGGCTGCACTATGACGTCGAGAAGCTGCTCAGGATTGCGCCTGATCCGCACCAGCGACCGCCAGGCCAGCGTCAGCGCGTGGCGCAGCACGCGGTCCGGCGTCATCGACTTGGCCCGGCCGGGCAGGCCAGGCTCCACCGCTTCTGTAGTGGCCGTGACCGCCGTCATCGCATGCCCTCCTTGGCATCCTTCCGCTCCTGTGCTCCGTGCCCGGTGAGCGCTATGAACACCTCGTCCAGGCTGGCCAGGCGCAGCGCGAGCTCGGTGACCTCGATCTGATCGGTCTGCAGCCTGCCGACCACGACCGGCAGCGCCTCCGCGTCGTCTACCGGGACTGACAGCAGGCCAGGATCCTCTTCCGACCTGCCCGGAGCCACGCCGACGGCGGCGGTTACGATCTCGGCGACCAAAGGCAGGTCGGCCGGATCGGCCGGTCGCACGTCAAGAGTCTGCCTGCCGACCTTCGCCTTCAGCTCCGCGGGTGTACCGGTCGCGATCACCTTGCCTTGATCGATCACCGCGATCTCGCTGGCCAGCCGGTCGGCTTCGTCCAGGTACTGGGTGGTCAGCAGCACGGTGGTGCCCTCGGCCACGAGCGCCCTGATCATGACCCATACCTCGCCCCGGCTGCGCGGGTCGAGCCCGGTGGTCGGCTCATCGAGGAACAGCACCTGCGGCCGCTGGATAAGGCTCGCCGCCAGGTCGAGCCTGCGCCGCATGCCGCCCGAGTAGGTCTTCACCGATCGAGCCGCGGCGTCGGCAAGTTCGAAGCGCTCGAGCAGATCGCTGGCTCGCTTCTTGGCTTCCGCTTTCGGAATTTCCAGCAGCCGTCCGATCAGCAGCAGGTTCTCAAAGCCGGTCAGGTCCTCGTCGACGGCCGCGTACTGCCCGGTCAGGCCGATCAGCTCGCGAACCCGGTCGGCGTGGCGTACGACGTCAGCGCCGCAGACCTTGGCGCTGCCCGCATCGGGCCGCAGCAATGTGGCCAGCATCCTGACCACCGTGGTCTTTCCTGCGCCATTGGGTCCGAGCAGGCCAAGCACCATGCCTGGGCTGACCGCGAGGTCGACGCCGTCGACCGCGAGCGTCTTTCCGAACCGTTTGACCAGCCCTTCGGCCTCGATCGCATAAGTCACGAGACGCAATATATCGCGTCTGAGACCGGCTTCTAAGGCCCTGGCCAGGTATGAGCGGGCTGGTTGGCGTGCATGTGCTCGATGTAGCTCTGAGTCATCAGCCGGAGCGCCTCGGCCCGGTCGGCGCCTCGGCCAGCCGACAGCGCGGCGACGCTGCCGATCTGCCAGGACGCGCCGGTGCGGCCCGTCAGGCATCGCTGCTCGATGATGCCGAGCAGCCGGTCGGCGTCGCCCTGGTCGACGCCCCAGCGGGCCAGCCCGTCGTTTGCTAGCGGCAGCAGCCTGCGCAGCACCAGTTCGGCCGCCGGAGCCTCGCCAAGACCCGGCCAGTACAGGTGTGCGTCCAGTCCGTAGCGCGCCGCCGAGTGCAGGTTATCCGCTGCGGTCGCGAACGACATCTGGCTCCAGATCGGTCGCTCGGCCTCGGCCAGCATCCGAACAAGGCCGTAGTAGAAAGCAGCGTTCGCCATGATGTCGACGACAGATGGGCCGGCCGGCAGCACCCGGTTCTCCACCCGCACGTGCGGCCGTCCGTCCACGACGGCATAGACGGGCCGGTTCCAGCGGTAGATCGTGCCATTGTGCAGGCACATCTCGGCCAGCTCAGGACAGGCACCGCTGTCGAACATAAGTTGCGGGTCCTCGTCTTCGCAGATAGGCAGCAGCGCAGGGAAATACTGAAGGTTCTCCTCGAAAAGGTCGAACACCGAGGTGATCCACCGCTCGCCGAACCACACCCGGGGTCGCACTCCCTGCAGCTTGAGCTCCTCTGGCCTGGTGTCGGTGGCCTGCTCGAACAACGTGATCCTGGTCTCGTGCCAGAGCTGGCGGCCAAACAGGAACGGTGAATTGGCCGCGAGGGCGACCTGTACCCCGGCGATCGCCTGCGCCGCGTTCCAGTAGCTGGCGAATGCCTCTGGGCTGACCTGAGTGTGCAGTTGCACGCTTGTGCAGGCGGCCTCGGGCGTAATGCTGTCGGCGTGGGTGAGCAGTGGCTCTGGACCATCGATCTCGATCCGCATGTCCTCGCCACGGGAGGCGAATATCTGCTCGTTGAGCACCCGGTACCTAGCGTTCGCCGACATCGCGCCTTCGTGGACGTCCTCCTTGGCCAGCGTAGGCAAGATGCCGACCATGACGAGCCTGCTCCCGGCGCTGCGCGCCTTGGTGTCGGCCGCGTTCAAGCTGGCCCTGACCTCGTGCTCGAGCCCGGCGAACGCATCACCTTTGAGTTCTCGCGGCGGCACGTTGATCTCGAGGTTGAACTGCCCGACCTCGGTCGCCCAGGCCGTATCGGCGATCGCCTCGAGGACAGCGGCGTTGCGCATCGACGGCTCACCGCTGGAGTCGACCAGGTTCAGCTCGATCTCCTGCCCGACCAGCGACGGACCTGAATCGAACGCCCGCTCCCGCAGCATCTGGGCGAACACATCAAGCGAACGTCGCACCTTGTCGCGGTACTTGCGCCTGTCCTCACCGCCGAACGTCATCGCCTGAATGTCACGGCCCATTGATGTACCTCCGCCCCGCCCGACGCTTCCCAACACATTCGCACGTTGCCGCAGTTCACGCCAGCAGCATTGTCATCGTGATCGCTGGCAGGCAGTATGTGCGGGTGAGCGCCGAATCGGGTCGTGTGGCCTTCTTGCTGCCAGATCCGGCTCGCGAACTTGCCGGCGTCAGGCTGATCCAGGATGTGCGCATCGCCGGCGAACTGCTCGACTTCGCTTACCGCGGCGATCACTGGGAGCTGGCCATCGCCAAGCCGCCGGTGAACCGGATGGAGTACCAGTTTGAGCTTTTCCTGGCCGACGGCACCAGCCAGTGGGTGCTCGACCCAGGCAACCCGAAGACTGTCGACGGAGCGTTCGGCAAGAAGAGCGTACGCGAGTTCGCCGGGTACAGGCCGCCTGCCTGGCTCACCGCGCCGACGGAAGCCGGCGACACCCAGGATCTCGACCTGCCGGTTCCCGACGCCATGATCTCGGTCCGAGTCTGGTCGCCGCCAGGGACTCCCGACGACGAGCCGCTGCCGATGCTGATCGCTCACGACGGGCCTGAGTTCGACTCGCTGGCCGACCTCACCCGCTACCTGTCCGCCGGAGTGACCGGGACGTGGCTGCCGCGGCTGCGCGCCGCGCTGCTGAGCCCCGGTCCGCGCGACCGGTGGTACTCGGCCAACCTGGGCTATGCCAGGGCGCTGCGCGACATCGTCATCCCCGCGCTGACCAGCCGGGTGGCGACCAAAGCGCGCATCGGGATGGGCGCCAGCCTGGGCGCGCTGGCCCTGCTGCACGCTCACTGCAGGTTTCCTGACGCGTTCGACGCGCTGTTCCTAGAATCCGGCAGCTTCTTCATGCCGCGCTTCGACGGCCACGAGCGGAGGTTCCCCTACTACCGGCGGATCGCCAGCTTCGTCTCCGGTGTTCATAGAGGCCGACTGCCAGACCGCCCCATCCCGGTGGAGCTCACATGCGGCGTCATCGAAGAGAACCTGGAAAACAACCGGCTGATGGCTCAGACTCTCCGGGCGAA
>DATNEK010000011.1:0-9552 GCA_035553055.1 Streptosporangiaceae bacterium
CCGCCTGGTGTGCGGGTCGAGCCGCACATCGCTGACGTCGGCCTCCGGATCCTCAATGATTACTTCCTCGGCTCCCGTGGCCAGGTCGATGCTGATCAGCCGGGCGGTCTCGGCGCCGGCCGACGTGATCATCAGCAGCGATCCGCCGTCCGCGCTGAAGCCAACCGGATCGGTGGTCAGCGCGTCCTCGGCGTCAATGTCCTTGAGCAGCCGCCAGTCGTCATCGGCGTCGTCCCTCACGAGCACTCGGTAGCTGCCATCAGGCTCAGGCGCGAACGCGGAGCGCACCACCATCTTGGAGTCGGCCTGCCACCCGGCGTAGCCGGGATTGTCGACTTCCTTGGTCAGCGTGCCGGTCGTCAGGTCGAGCCGGTACACATCGTGCAGTTGTTCATTGTCCTTGTTGAGGCCGATCAGGATCTCGGTGGGAAAGTCCCGTTCAACCGCGACGAACTGCGTCTGCACCCCGTCGAATGGCGTCAGATCGCGGCGCTGCATTGTCTGGCAGTCCACGTCGTAAAGGCGCCAGTTCTCATCCCCGCCGGTGTCCTGGAAATACAGCAAGTGCCTGCTGTCGTGTGCCCACTGGTAGGTCCTGATACCGCGATCCTTGTCGTCGGTCATCACCATGGCCGCGCGCAGATCGACGCCGGTCTCCGCGCTCACCGGCGCGAGCCACACATTAAGCACGCCCTCGTGCGGCGCGATCCAGGCCAGGCGCGTGCCATCTGGCGAAAGCCGCGGCATGGCGCGCTCCGGGTTGCCGAAGAGGACCTGACGTGGGATGAGATCTGCCATGGCTGTACCTAACCATGCCGACCGGTGCTTTGCCCAACCGGACTGGTGCGTGAATGCTGGCACACTTGAAGCCCATGGATGGGGATTCAGCAGCGATTGTCGATCTGGCCGCGATCAGGTCGAATGTGGCGGCGCTCGCGCAGCACGCTTCGAGCGCCGAAATCATGGCGGTCGTAAAGTCAGATGGCTACGGCCACGGCATGATCCCGACCGCGACCGCCGCACTGGCTGGCGGAGCGACCTGGCTTGGCGTTGGCCAAGTCGCAGAAGCCGTCGCGCTTCGAGCCGCCGGCATCGCCGCGCCGATCCTGTGCATGCTTGCCGCGCCTGACGCGCCGCACGCCGACGCCATCGAGTGCGGCGTCGACCTCAGCGCGGGTACAGCCGCCCTTGTGCATCAGATCGCGGCGACCGCCGGCCTCGCTGGCCGGCCGGCGCGGCTCCACCTGAAGGTCGACACAGGAATGAGCCGGGGCGGCGCGACGATGACGCGCTGGCCCGACGTCCTCAAGGCCGCGCTGGCCGAGCAGGCGGCGGGCCGGTGCGAGGTGATCGGCATCTGGTCGCACCTGGCCTGCGCCGACATACCAGGGCATCCGTCGGTCGACGCGCAGCTTGAGGCGTTCACCGCCGCGCTCGAGGCGGCCCGCAGCGCCGGGGTCAGGCCGCTTGTCAGGCATCTGGCCAACACCCCAGCGCTCCTCACCAGACCAGATACCTGGTTTGACCTGGTGCGACCTGGGGGCGGCGTCACCGGGCTTTGCACGTTGCCCGGAGGGCCTCCAGGCTGGCTGAGGCCAGCCATGACCGTGCGTACTCATCTCGTTCAGGTGAAAAATGTGCCGGGGTGCACCGGCGTCTCCTACGGGCACCGATACCACACCAGTGGACCAACCACGCTCGGGCTCATCCCGCTCGGCTACAACGAAGGGATACCAAGGACCGCGGGGAACACCGCGCCGGTCTTCGTGCGCGGTCGCCGGATGACGATCAGCGGCACCGTGTGCATGAACCAGTGCGTCGTCGACTGCCACGACGCTGGTGCGCAGACGGGCGACGAGGTCGTGCTGTTCGGACCCGGCGACGAGGGCGAGCCGACCGCGCAGGAGTGGGCTGACCTGCTGGACACGCTTTCTTACGACATTGTCACAAGGTTTACTGGGAAGATCCCCAGAAGCTACTCTGGAGTAACCGAAGAGGCCGCAGGGGTGGGAGGGCGGGCAAGGGTGGGAGGGGCGGGCTGAATATGGTCAATTGGCGGCGGCTCACAGGTGTGGCTGGGCTCGCGGCTGGCGCGATGGCCGCCGGCGCCGGTGCTGTGGTCATGGCCGAGAAGATCGCGGTCGGCCGCATCAGGCTGCGCCCTGACCCCGCCGCTGACGTCCCGTTCGGCGACGCCTACGGCGAAGAGACAACGGTGCGTGCCGACGACGGCCTGCCGCTGCATGTCCAGCTCTGCGGTCCAGCCGACGCCCCGGTCACGATCATCTTCTGCCACGGCTACGCGCTCAACGCGGACGTCTGGTACTACCAGAAGGCCGGCTTCTGCGTCACCGCCAGGTGCGTATTCCCCGACCAGCGAAGCCACGGCCGATCCGGCCGGTCCGACCCCGAGCTTGTCACCATCGATCAGCTCGGTGCCGACCTGCACGAGGTGCTCATGGCGACGGCACCTGGCGACAAGCCGGTCGTGCTGGTCGGCCACTCTATGGGCGGGATGACCATCATGGCGCTCGCCGACCAGCATCCTGAGCTGTTCGGCGACAAGGTGATCGGCGCTGTGCTGATCAACACCGCCGCGGCCACCGTCGACCCGGTGACCTGGCTGCCCGCGCCGCTCCGTCCGGCCCTGCGGATGGCGGTGCCCTCGATGATGACCGGCGCATCCAAGGGAAGAATCGCTGGGGTCGTCGAGCGCGGCCGCAGGTCGGCCGGCGACATCGCGTTCCTCGGTACCAGGCATCTGGCCTTCGGCGACCCCAGGACCAGCCCGACTGTGGTCGACTTCCTCGAGCGGATCATCAGGGCGACTCCCATCGATGTGATCGCCGACTTCTACGTCGCGCTGGTCGGCCATGAGAAACGGCGCGCGCTCAACGTGCTCAGCAAGGTTCCCGTGCTCGTGCTGGCCGGGGATAAGGACAGGCTGGTCGACTCGAGCCTTTCAGAGGAGATTGCCAACGCTGTGGTCGGCGCCGATCTAGTCAAGGTCGCTGGCGCGGGTCACGTCGTCATTCTCGAGCGCCCAGAGGAAGTCAACGAGGCCATCGCGAAGCTGGTGTCACTCGCCCTGGCCGGCCGGAGCGGCGGCTGACGTGCGGGCACCCCCTTGGGTGAAACACGCGTTCCCATTGTTCTGATCTGTCGCCCGTTGGCGGGGTTCGCGAGACTAAACTTGCGGAATTCGAGATGCTTGCAGTTGACATCACGTGGTGCTGAGCCGCCAGGAGGCGCCGTGACTGAGCAGGGCTACCCGCCGCGCCAGCCGGGCCACACGGGTCACTTTGGTCACACTGGCCACCCGGGTCGGCCTGGTCGAGCCCAAGACAGTCGGCCTGGCCGGGCCCAGGACAATGGCTGGCAGCAGCTCGGTGCGTTCGAGCCAGGCGCTGACCGCGACTCCGACCTGCCGCCGTGGGCGATGCCTGGCGTCTTCGAGCCGATGAAGCCGACTCGCAGACCAGCAACGGCGGATGAGGCCGAGTTGGCCGCCCCGCGCGAGATCGCCGTGGAAGAACCGCGGGCACCGAGGGCGGCGCGTGGCGGCGGCAGTCGCCGGCCAGGCCGCAGCCGGGCAGCGGCGACTCGCCGAAGAAGGTCGAGGCGCAGGCTGGTGACATGGGGATCGGCCGCTGCCGTGGCGGCGATTGTCGCGGTCGCTGTCTACTACCTAGTCGAGCCGAGCGCGCCGACCCTCCCGTACATCACGACGTGGCAAAAAGGCGAGTTCCGTGATGTGCCGAACGCCTGCCGGGTGCTCGCGCCTTCCACGTTGAGCGGGGACCTTGGCGGTCATCCGTCCAAGAGCGTCCAGACGTTCGCGGCCGCGACGAAGAGCGAGTGCACATTCCAGATCGACGCCAAGCCGACCTTCCGTGTGCTCGACATCAGCATGCAGGCATACACGCCGAGCCTGATCGCGCCAGGCAACGGAAGCGCCACGAGTTACGCCAGGTATACGTTCGCTGAGACCAGGCAGGAGCTCGCGAAGCCTTCGAAAGGCACACCTGAGCCGCCGGCCACGATAACTCCGCTCACCGGGCTTGGCGGGCAGGCGGTCTCGGCCGTGCAGATCTACCGTCAGCGCTCGAAGACCGACCTGGTGACTGTGCTCGTGCGGGTGCACAACGTACTAATTACCGTCAAGTTGTGGGCGAACACGGGCGGCGGATTCGGCCCGGTCTCGATCCCGCAGCTGCAGACCGCCGCGATGGCAGCCGCGCGTACCTCGGTGAAGGCGGTCAGCGGCGAGCCAGCCGCCTGACTACGCTGATACATCGTGCTGGGTGTCGTGCTCCGCCCGATGACAACGGCGGATCTTCCTGAGGTGGTCGAGCTTGAGCAGGCTGTGTTCGGCGACGAGGCGTGGAGCACGCAAATGCTGCTCGGTGAGCTTGAGCAGCGATCCAGGTACTACCTGGTAGCCGCCGTAGCCGACAGGATCGTCGGCTACGGCGGCTTGCTCGGCGCCGGTGACCAAGGTGACGTGGTCACGCTCGCTGTTGCGGTCAGCCACTGGGGCCACGGAATCGGCTCCACGTTGCTCGAGGCGCTGATGACCGAGGCGGCCAGGCGCGGCTGCGCTGAGCTGTTCCTCGAGGTGCGTACGGACAACGTCAGGGCGCAGCAGCTCTACCGCCGGTATGGATTCACCGAGATCGGGATCAGGCGAGGCTACTACCAGCCATCCGGTGCTGACGCGCTCGTGATGCGGCGCGACCTGCCCGCACCGGTAGACGCCGCGCAGGAGCGGTGAAGGCCGGCGTCAGCGGCGGACTGCCCGCAGCGTGAGGGTGACCAGCGGCAGGGCAAATTCACCCGAGGCTGTCTGCGGCGTGGCGGCCAGGAATTCGCGCACGTCGGTGAGCGCGGCCTCGCGCTGGGCGTCTTCCATGATCAGGAACAGCGAATGGGTGGCCAGCGTCTCGACCATCGACTCGGCCGTTCTGATATGGCTGTGGCCGAACTCGCTGTGCTCGGCTGGCAAGAAGAACCGCTTGCTGACCTCGCTCATCCATGCGCTCGTCGCGTGATCCTGTTCCTGCGGCCCGAGTATCGGCGCAACCGTCCGTCGGCCGCTGGCCTCGTGCAGGCCGACCACCCAGTCGACGCTGGCGTCGTCGGCGTTCCACAGCCCGGCGAGCACGCCGCCTGGCCGCAGCACCCGCGCGATCTCTGGCAGCGCGCGGTCCAGATCGAACCAGTGCGCCGCCTGTCCGGCAAGCACGGCGTCGACGGACGCGTCAGGCAGCGGTATGGCCTCGGCGCGTCCTTCAAGCGCCGTGACGCCTGGTACCTGCCGGCGCAGTTCGGCGAGCATTCCGGGATCGGGCTCGACGGCCACGACGTTTACCCGGCCAGCGTCCGTTGACAAGCCGGCGAGCTGTGCGGTCAGTTTGCCGGTGCCAGCGCCCAGGTCAAGCGTGTCGAGAGGGCGCCCGATCTCGGCCAAAGGCGCCAGCGCCCACCTGATCGCGGCGACCGGATAGTCCGGCCGATGGCGGGCGTAGGCTGAGGCGGCAGCGCCGAATGAGGCGGCGCGTCTGGAGTGCTCATCGGCTGCCAGGAAATTTTCTCCGTCTTCCTGACATGTCGCCGGTGTAGCGTCTTCCATGCGATGCACAGTAGCCGATTTGACGTGGCTGAGCGCCAGGGCTAGTGTGCGGGATTGGCACTCGATGTTATAGAGTGCTAACGCGACGAGGATGGTCTGACACCCGCGACGGCAGGCCCCATGGTCGTCTCTCTAGTAAACAGCTAGCCCTTTCCGGAGGGGGAGGTCCGATCGTGACGACCGCCACCAAGGTTGTTATCAAGCCGCTTGAAGACCGGATCGTTGTGCGTCCGCTCGATGCCGAGCAGACCACCGCGTCCGGGCTCGTGATCCCAGACACCGCCAAGGAGAAGCCACAGGAGGGCGAGGTCATCGCCGTTGGACCAGGCCGGTTCGACGACGCTGGCGCCAAGCGCGTTCCTATGGACGTCAAGGTTGGCGATGTCGTGCTGTACAGCAAGTACGGCGGCACCGAAGTGAAGTACGCAGGCGATGAGTACCTTGTGCTTTCCGCCCGCGACGTGCTCGCGGTCATCGAGAAGTAGCGAGCATCGCCGCCCCGGATCGGCTGGAGGCCTTCGAGCAGGTTCTCGGGGACTCCGGCCAACCCGGGGCGGCGCGTTTAAATCCGAGATCATTTACAGACGACCAGCCGAGGTGCTGCATGGCCAAGAGCCTGGATTTCGATGAGGAAGCGCGACGGGCGCTTGAGCGTGGTGTAGACAAGCTTGCCGACGCCGTCAAGGTGACGCTCGGCCCCAAGGGCCGCAACGTCGTCATCGACAAGAAGTGGGGCGCTCCCACGATCACCAACGACGGTGTCACCGTCGCGCGCGAGATCGAGCTTGAGAACGCTCAGGAGAACCTGGGCGCTCAGCTCGCCAAGGAAGTTGCCACGAAGACCAACGACGTCGCCGGTGACGGCACCACGACGGCGACCGTGCTCGCGCAGGCGATGGTGCACGAGGGACTGCGCTCGGTGACCGCCGGCGCCAACCCGATGCTGCTCAAGCGCGGCATCGACGCCGCCGCTGCCGCCATCTCCGAGGGCCTGCTCAAGAGCGCGCGCGACGTGGAAGAGCGCAGCGAGATCGCGAACGTGGCGACGATCTCGGCTCAGGACGCGAAGGTCGGCGAGATCATCGCCGAGGCGTTCGACAAGGTCGGCAAGGACGGCGTGATCACAGTCGAAGAGTCGCCGACGATGGGGCTCGAGCTGGAGTTCACCGAGGGGCTGCAGTTCGACAAGGGCTACATTTCCGCGTACTTCATCACCGATCAGGAGCGCATGGAAGCGGTAATCGAAGACGCTTACGTGCTGCTGCACAACGGCAAGATCTCCGCGATGGTCGATTTGCTGCCGCTGCTCGAGCAGATCGCGCAGGCACGCAAGCCATTGCTGATCATCGCCGAGGATGTCGACGGCGAAGCGCTGTCGACGCTAGTGGTGAACAAGATCCGTGGCCTGCTCAACGTCGCGGCGGTCAAGGCGCCCGGCTTCGGCGACCGCCGCAAGGCAATGCTCGAGGACATGGCGATCCTGACCGGCGGCCAGGTCGTGAGCGAGGAAGTCGGCCTGAAGCTCGAGATGGCCGGGCTCGATGTGCTCGGCAAGGCGCGGCGGGTGACCGTCACCAAGGACACCACCACGCTCATTGGCGGCGACGGCGCGCAGGACGCGATCAACGACCGGATTCGCCAGCTCAAGACCGAGATCGAGAACTCGACGTCGGACTGGGACAAGGAGAAGCTGCAGGAGCGCGTCGCCAAGCTTTCCGGTGGCGTCGCCGTGCTGCGGGCAGGTGCTGCCACCGAGGTGGAGCTGAAGGAAAAGAAGCACCGCCTTGAGGATGCGATCTCCGCGACCAGGGCGGCGATCGAGGAAGGCATCATCGCCGGCGGCGGCAGCGCGCTCATCCAGGCCTCGGCGGCACTCGGTGACCTGGGACTGACCGGCGACGAAGCCACCGGAGTCGGCGTGGTCAAGCGGGCGCTGCTCGCGCCAGGCCGGTGGATCGCGTTCAACGCTGGTGCCGAGGGCGGCGTCGTGGTCGCGGCCATCGCCGACATGCCGCCAGGTCACGGCTACAACGCGGAGACCGGCCAGTACGGCGACCTGTTCGCGCAGGGCGTCATCGACCCGGTCAAGGTCACCAGGTCCGCGGTCCAGAACGCTGCCTCTATCGCTGGCATGCTGCTGACCACCGAGGCGCTGGTCACCGAGAAGCCGGAGAAGGAGCAGGCTGACGCGGGTCACGGCCACGGTCATGGCCACGGCCACGGCCACGGCCACGCGCACTGATCAGCTGCTTGGCTCGGAAGGGGCTGGGACTCCGCGCGAGTCCCGGCCCCTTTTGCGTGTTCGGCGACAGCAACAACGGTCCAACGCTGCAGTGCCGACTACAGCAAAGCGCACAACGCTGTCGCGCAGTAGCGCCTGAACGCGAGTCACAGCCATTTCCTGGTTGGATGTGCGTCATGGAATTGCCGAAGGCTACGGAGCGCCTGGAGCGGGGAGCGGTCGGCCGAATCGAGTTAGGGGATCGGCTCAAGAATCTGCCCCCTGGCCACCCGTCAGCTCCACGAGATGAGCACGGTGCCCCGCGTCCGCCCGCTCCCCGCCTAACCGATTTGGAGCCCCCGCTCAGCGACGCCGCCTATGCCGCGCGGCGCGGCGAAGTCGCGAAGATTCTTCGGCAGGCTCACGGTGCGCTGCGAGCGGTCGTGGAAAAGCAGACTGTCAATCCTGACAAGGACATCTGGTCTGACGATCGTATTGCACGTCAAGATGAGATAGTGAGGAAGCTCTACAGTGCCGCAGCTAGCGTTCCTTGTGAAGGGAAGGCGATCATTGCCGGGGGTCTTGGAGGTTCTGGCAAGACCACCGTGCTACGGGAGCATGCGGGTGTTGATCTGTCAAAATACTTCACGATCAACCCCGATCAATGTAAGGAAGAACTCGCGCACCACGGGATGCTGCCGCGCATCGCTGGCTTATCTCCGATGGAGACGTCGAGCCTGGGCCATGAAGAGTCGTCCTATCTCGCCCGGCGTCTGGCGCTCCTGGCCTACGCCGAGGGCAGGAACGTCATATGGGACATCACCATGTCACGCCCCGACTCCGCCACCGCGCGCATCAAGGAACTTCGGGACGCAGACTACGAGCACATCGAAGGAATCTTCGTCGATATCCCGATCGAAACAAGCGTAGCGAGATCGGAAGCGCGTCATCGACGCGGCCATGATCTGTATTTGGCTGGTGAAGGATTGGGCGGGCGCTACGTCCCAGCCGAACTGATCCGATCTCAGGCTGATGCGGAGTATGGCAGCATCAATCGCAGAGCGTTCGAAGAAGTCAAACCCTTGCTTGACGCCTGGGCTATATACGACAACTCCGCTGATGGCCGCCCGCCAGTCATCGTCGATCGGAGCACGGACGATACTGACAAGCGCAGATTGGAGCCGCGCCCATGGGCAACGAGGTAGTCGAGCTTCTCAACGCCTTGCACGAGGGCGCTATGACCGTTGACGAGGTGGCTCAGAGGTTCAGGGAGCGCGTATGGCCTCGTCGACGCAGTCCTTCCTCCGCGAGTTACCTGGATGCTCTGGCGGCGGAACTGCAAGATCCGGGCACCTATATTCCCGGGTCGTTTGACGATGTGATCGCTGCGTATGACCAGCGGAGGATTAGCCGTGAGCAGCTTCGCGTGCTGAGCGAGGCGGTGGCTGTTGCCCAGCGGGCGGAGGACGCGGCTGGGTAAAAGGATCTTGCCGGGTGCTGGCGGGTTGGCGTGGCGTTGTCGGTGGCTGGTGCTAGTGTCTGGAACAGAGGTACGAGAGAGATGGCATCGCCGGGAGCGGTGTGGATGCCGTGTTTGAGTTTGATCGTTGAGTAGTGTCTCCCGGTTGAGTGGCCCTCCTGTTTATGTTGCCCGTTCCGGGCGTGGATTGATTCCCATTGCGCAGGATGCGTCTTCGCG
>DATNEK010000012.1:0-21316 GCA_035553055.1 Streptosporangiaceae bacterium
GTAGGCGATGATGATCGACCGTGTCCCTTCGCCTGCTGTATCTCATCCTTATCCGGCTCTGCGGCTGGCTTCGCGGGCAAGCCGGGCAAGACCGGGGAGAGTCAGCCGCGTCCGGAGCCCGGAGTTTCATGATCTGGGAGAGTTTCCCACGCTATGCGCGGAAAACTCTCCCGCACACGAAAAGCCTCCCAGATCATGAACCCGGTATCGGAATAATTGCCCGAAATGCCCGGGGCAAGCAGCAGCGGTCCGGCACTCCCGCGCGCCCAGGCACAACCACCAGCGCCCCCCTTATCACGCCACGGCCCCTGCACCACCACCATCACCCCGCCAGCCATCACCACTCACACCACCACTGACCAGCACACACAAACCGGAAGCAGTCCCGCAGCCTCCCCTCAAGTTCCTGGCATTGCGTCCGGGCTTGTCCGGGCCGCCACCGCCGAGCCGGGCGCAGCCGCCGCTCCCTGGCGCACCTGCCCCGCCGGCCGGACCCGGCCACCCCGGAAAGCTCGGCTACCCCAAGCACTCCTGCGCTCAGTCCGTCCGATGCGACCTTGCAAAGACTCTGGGGCTGTGGTGGCGTGGTCGCGGAAGATCGCCGCGTGGGCTCTCCGGGCAACTGCCCGGACGGCGGCACCGCGGCTGGCACGGAAGGCGCGACGCCGGTCGGTACGAAGCGGGCGACCGGGTACGGCTATTCACTCTGGGAATTCCAGGTCTTCGGTAACTGACACCTATTGACCTTTATCGCATAGCACCCTCACGGCGCTGAGAGGCGGCGCCGTGAGGGTGCGTCGATTCGGGTTACTACTTGCTGGGAATGAACCCAGGTCTCGGTAAAGCCTGCTGCCTTTCCAGAATAACTGCTCACATCATCACAATCACCGTATTGAATCATGCGACACGATTGGTTGCAGCGGTTCTGGCAATAGCGTCACGATTATGTCGATAGCGTGCCGCGTCTTCTAGCTCCCGCAGGGCGGGCGAGCAGATTTTGCGTAATCCCTTGGTCCACTGCTGACCGGAAACTAGCAATCCTAGGCCGGGGTTTGCTGGACGATGACCAAGCTGTGCCTTGTCGTCGGGCCAGTCGGCAGCTTGACAGCGATCAGACCCGCCGGGATCAGCACGACCACGGGTACGTCGCTGTTGCGGAGGGAGCCATCGCCAAGCTGGGCGACCTGGTTGTGTCCCCAGGCGAGTTCCTGCCCGCTGGAGGTCAGGGCCAGGCTGAATCCGCCGCCCGCACTGATCGCCGTCACGTGATCGCCGGCCGGGATGCGAACCTGGGTCGGGAGATCGCGTTTCTTCGTGCTGCCGTCGCCGAGCTGGCCAAAGTCGCCGCGGCCCCACGCCAGGACCTCGCCGGCCGAGGTGAGCGCCACGCTGTGCTGGCTCCCCGCGCCGATCGCGGCGATCTTGACGCCGGCGGGCAGTTTGGGCAGCCTGACCCGGACCGGCGAGAAGACGCTCTTGGTCTTCCCGTCGCCGAGCTGGCCGAAGCCGCCGTCGCCCCAGGCCATGATCTGGCCGGTCGAGGTTAGAGCCAGGCAATGGTAGCCGCCATTGGCGATCGCGGTGATCTTGATGCCCTTGGGCAGATTCACCCTGACCGGGATCTCGCTGGCCTTCGCAAAGCCAGTGCCGAGCTGCCCAGAGCCGTTAGAACCCCAGGTCAGGACGTGTCCGCCGACGGTGAGAGCGACGCTGTAGTTGTAGCTGGTCCCGATCGCGACGACCTTGGTGCCCTTTGGCAGCCGCACGGCGACCGGCGTGTTCGTCGACTGCTTGCTGCCGTCGCCGAGTTCGCCGTACTCATTAGTACCCCAGGCGTAGACCTTGCCGGTCGAGGTTACCGCCATGCTGTCGTCGTCGCCGGCCGCTATCGCCGTCACCACAACTTTATTGGGCAGGTGCACAGGGACGGGGACAGCGCTGTTTGAGTTAGTACCGTCGCCAAGCTCGCCTTCAGAGTTGTTGCCCCAGGCCAGCACCTGTCCTGTGGAGGTGAGCGCTAGCGAGTGCTTGCCGCCAGTCGCGACCGCCACGACCGTGACTGTCGTCGGCAGCGTCACCGCGACCGGAAGGTCACTGTTCGCGGCCTGGCCATTGCCAAGCTGGCCGGAGCGACCGTTTCCCCAGGCTTGCAGCGACCCGCCGAGCGTCGCCGCCTGGCTGCCTTGGCCAGCGAACATGATGATACCTGTGAGAACCGCGAGGCTCAGCGTTGCCGCGCGGCAAGATTTCCTAATCATTGTCGTCCTTTCCGGGGTGTCCTGATTGACACCCAATATTTGAGGCTAATTGAGGTGTCTTCGATTCACCGAGTGATGCATAATGGGCTTATGCGGTCATCGCGAGTATCTTCCTGAAGTCTGGTCTGGCCGACGTGGGCGCGATCGGCGTCGGCGGGTTACTCGCCGAATCCGTTGGTATCGCCGCAGCCCCCACAGACGCCCGCCCGGTCTCCGCCGTTCCGTTTATGGCACCCATCAGGCGGGGATCGCTACTCCGGCGCAGAATTACCTGTAACTTCGCTCCTTCGACTTTGTAGGCGAGTCGCTCGCGGACCTGAAGCGGCTCTTTGCTTATATATGGACTGACGCGGCAGCCCGCATTTCGGTTGGCAAGAATGTCGGACCAATTAGTATGGGTAACGGGCCGCCGGTCGATACCAGCGATGCGATCGGCCTCGGGCCGTCCAGCCTGACCGCGGCTCGTACCTGGTCGCGCGGCGGATCCAGATCGCGCTCGAGATCTGGGACACCACGCCGCTGATCGGCCAGCAGCAGACGATCGGCCGGGAGAAACTCGGCGGCGCATTGCTGCCGGTCATGCCGCCGACCGCGCACCGCCTGCTGGCGTCGCTTCGGTTGCGGTCAGGGGGTGCTTTGCTGGAGCGCGCACCAGACGGCGGCGGGGGTGAGTGGCATGTCAGCGTGCCTGACGCCGAACGGTGCCAGCGCGTCGATCACCGAGTTGACCACGGCGGCCGGCGAGCCGACGGTGGCGGACTCGCCGATGCCCTTGGCGCCGATCGGGTGGTGCGGCGACGGGGTGACTGTCGCGCCAAGCTCAGGCGACGGGCACTCGACCGCCGTCGGCAGCAGGTAGTCCATGAAGGATCCGGCCAGGCAGTTGCCTTCGGCGTCGAACGCGATGATCTGCATGAGCGCTATGCCGATACCGTCGGCCAGGCCGCGGTGCACCTGCCCGTCCACGATCGTCGGGTTGATCCGCACGCCGCAGTCGTCGACCGCGATGAACCTGCGCACGGTGACCTCGCCGGTACCCGGGTCTACGTCGGTGACGCAGATGTACGCGCCGAACGGGAACGTCAGGTTCGGCGGGTTGTACACAGTCATCGCGTCGAGGTGGCCCTCGATGTCGGCGCCGAGGTCAAGGCCGGAGTGCGCGGCCAGTGCGATCTCAGCGATCCCGCGCGCCTGCCCGGGGTCGCCCTTCACGCGCCAGGTGCCGTCGGCCCACTCCAGGTCGTCGGGCGAGGCCTCGAGCATCGCGGCCGCCACCAGCCTGGCCCGCTCGCGCACCTTCCGCGCCGCCACGACAGCGGCGGCTCCGGACACGGCCGTTGACCTGGAGCCGTAGGTTCCGAGCCCGAACGGGGTCCGGTCGGTGTCGCCGTGCACCACTTCGACGTCGTCAGGCGACAGGCCGAGTTCGGCGGCCACGATCGATGCGAACGTGGTCTCGTGGCCCTGGCCCTGGGTCTGGCAGGAGACGGCGAGCACCGCTTTGCCTGTGGGGTGGATGCGCAGGTCGGCCCCGTCGGCCATGCCGAGGCCGAGTATGTCCATCTGATGCTTCGGTCCGGCGCCGACGCCCTCTGTGAAGAAGCTGACGCCGATGCCCATGTACTCGCCGCGACCGCGCCGCTCGGCCTGTTCTTCCCGCAGCTCGGCGTACCCAGCGATGTCCATGGCGGCCCGCAGCGCTCGCGGGTAGTCGCCCGAGTCGTACACAAGGCCGGTCGGGCACGTGTAAGGGAACTGCTCGGGGCGCAGCAGGTTCTTCATCCGCAGTTCGGCCGGGTCCATCCCAAGCTCACGGGCCAGCAGGTCGACCATGCGCTCGATCAGGTAGACCGCCTCGGTGATGCGGAACGAGCACGAGTAGGCGACGCCGCCGGGTGCTTTGTTGGTGTAGACGCCGGTGACCTCGCAGTAGGCGGCGCGCAGGTTGTAGGAGCCGGTGAAGATGTGGAAGAACCCGGCGGGGAACTTCGTCGGCTGCGCGGCGCCGTTGAACGCGCCGTGGTCGGCGAGCACGGTCGCGCGCAGCGCGAGTATGTCGCCGTCGCGTGTCGCGGCGATTTCGCCGCGCATGTGGTAGTCGCGGGCGAACGAGGTCGACATGAGGTTCTCCGACCGGTCCTCGACCCACTTGACCGGCTTGCCGGTGATGATCGAGCCCGCGATCGCGCACAGGTAGCCCGGATAGATCGGTGCCTTGTTGCCGAAGCCGCCGCCGACGTCCGGAGACACGACCCGGATCTTGTGCTCAGGCAGGCCGGTGATCATCGCGAACAGCGTCCGGTGAGCGTGTGGCGCCTGGCTCGTCGACCAGATCGTCAGCTTGCCGCTGACCTCGTCCATGTTGACGACCGCACCGCAGGTCTCCAGCGGTGCCGGATGCGACCTCGGGTACAGCAAGTCCTGCTCGATCACGACCTCAGCCCGCTCGAACAGCGCCTCAGTGGCTGTTTTGTCGCCCGCCGCCCAGTCGAAGATCTTGTTGTCGGATCGCTGATCGAGATCGTCCCTTATGACCGGCGCGTCGGGATCGAGCGCCCTGGTCGCGTCGACTACGACAGGCAGCGGTTCGTATTCAACGTTGATCAACTCAAGCGCGTCGCGCGCCGAGTACCGATCCCTGGCGACAACGAAAGCGACTTCCTGGCCCTGGAACCGCACCTTGTCGGTGGCCAGTACCGCCTGCACGTCGGCGGACAGCGTGGGCATCCAGGCCATGCCGCGCTCGGCGAGCATCTCGCCGGTGATCACGGCCTCTACCATCGGGTGCGCGGCCGCGGCGGCGGTATCGATCGAGACAATCCTGGCGTGAGCCAGCGGGCTGCGCAGGATCGCGCCGTGCAGCATGCCAGGCAGCGAGATGTCGTCGACGAAGGCGCCCTTGCCGCGGATGAACCGCGCGTCCTCCTTGCGGGCGACCGGCCCGCCGAGATCTTTCGGCCTGAAATAAAGATCACCGGTCACTCTTGATCACGGGCCTGATGCTCAGCGGCCCACCGGACCGATCGGACGATGTTCTCATAGCCGGTGCACCGGCAGATCTGGCCGGACAGCGCCTCTCGGATCTCGGCATCGGACGGGTCGGGGTTATGGTCGAGCAGCCACTTCGCCGTCAGCATCATTCCGGGGGTGCAGAAGCCGCATTGCAATCCATGGCAGTGCGCGAACGCATGCTGCACCGGATCGAGCCCGCCGTCGTCGCCAAGCCCTTCGACGGTCGTTACCCGCCGTCCGTCGGCCATGGCGGCAAGCACCGTGCACGACTTCACCGGTGTCTCGTCGAGCCAGAGCACGCAGGCGCCGCAGTTGGATGTGTCGCATCCCCAGTGGGAGCCGGTCAGGCCAAGTTCATCGCGGACGAAATGGATCAGTAGTAGCCGCGGCTCGATGACCCTGGCGTACTCGGTGCCGTTGACGTTGACCGTGATCTGCACCTCAGGCCACCCCGCTAGCTCGGGTTACGGCGCGGCGCAGCGCGCGGACAGTCAGTTCGCAGGCGAGGTGGCGCTTGTACTCGGCCGGGCCGCGCTGGTCGGAGACGGGGCGGCAATGCTCGGCCGCGATCTGACCGGCCCTGGCGTAGCTTTCCTCCGACGCGGGCACGCCGCGCAAGAACTCCTCGGCGGGCTCGGCCGAGAAGTGCTCGGCGCCGACGGCCGTCAAGCCGATCCCCGCCTCCCTGATCCGTGTCCCGTCAAGCCAGACAGCGGCGCCTGCCGCTCCGACCGGCCAGTCACCGACCCGGCGACCGACCTTCTCGTACGCGCTGCCGCCGCCTGGTTCGATCGCGATCGCGATCTCGGTGAGCATCTCGCCATGAGCCACGACGGTCTCGTACGGCCCGACGTGGAACTGCCTGGCCGGGACCGTCCTCGCGCCGTCAAGGCTGACGATCACCATCGTCGCCTTGAGCGCGGCGAACGCGGCCGACAGATCCTCGGAAGGATCGGCCTGGCAGAGCGACCCGCCGACCGTGCCCCACAGCCGCACGATCGGGTCGGCGATAACTCGCTCGGCGTCGTGCAAGATCGCGCAGTGCTGCCCGGCGATCGCTGAGCTGAGCAAGTCGGCGTGCCTTGTCATCGCGCCGATCCTGAGCTGGCCCCCGGCGACCTTGATGTAGCGGAGTTCGGTCAGCGCGTTGATATCGATCAGCGTCTCCGGTTGCGCCAGCCTGAGCTTCATCATCGGGATCAGGCTGTGTCCGCCGGCCAGGATCCTGGCCTCGGGCCCGAACCTGGCCAGCAGTGTAAGCGCGTGCTCGACGCTGGTGGCCTTCTCATACTCGACGTACGCGGGAACCTGCATCCGTCCTCCCCAGGCCAGCACAGTGTACGAGGTCAGCGGAGGCTGGCCGGATACGTGATAATCGAAAGGGTTATGACCCTTACCCAGTTGAACGCGTTTGTGCTCGTGGCCAGGCTAGGTTCGGTCACCGCGGCGGCGAACGCGCTCGGCGTCAGCGAGCCAGCGGTGTCGCAGGCGCTCGCGGCGCTACGGATCCATCTTGGTGACCAGCTCGTGAGCCGCGGGCCGGCTGGCATGACGCTCACCGCTGGCGGCTCAAGGCTGCTCGCGACCGCCTCGCAGATCGTGGTGCTCGGGGCTGAGGCTCATGCCGCCGTCCGCGCCGCGCAGGGTGCTCCCGAGCAGCTCAGGGTCGTCGCGAGCTCGACGGTCGCCGAATTCGTTACCTCTCCGCTGGTCGAGGCGTTCACGAAGCGGTTCGCCGCCGGGCTTGAGGTCACCTCGGGAGTCGCGGTGACCAAGGAGATGGCGGTGCTGGTCGCCAACCGGCTGGCCGACGTGGCCATCGGCCCCGACGTGGCGGCCGAGGCTGACCTGCCGGTAGTAAGCGAACCGATATTCAAGTACCGGTTCGTGGTCGTCGGTTCCGGCCACGGCAAGCCACCGGGAGGCGCGCACCAGTGGCGGTGGCTAGTCGGCCCGTCGGCGACCGATCCGGGCAGTGATGTCGGGCAGTTCCTCGCCCGGCTGCGCGTGCCCGATGAGCGCATCGGCGTCTACCAGAGCCATACCGCGGCTTGGGCGGCGGCCGCGGATGGCGCGGGCGTATCGGTTGCTGTCGAGCACCTGGTCGCGCAGCAGTTGCGCAGGGGTGAGCTTTCCCTTATCGAGGTGCCTGGTTCGCCCTGGCAAGGATGCTGGTACGCCACGATGCTCGAGCGCCAGCAGCGCAGCACGGTAGCGAGTTCGCTGCGCCGGTTCCTGAGCACACCTGAGGCGATGCGGCTCATGCGCTCGCCGGCCGCCGGTGTCCCGCCGTCCCGCTTCCGCCCTCCGGTCTACGTCACGATCTGGAGCTAGCTAGCGCACCGTCAATCGGACCTGTCGGGTACATGGTAGAAAGGCCGTACTTCCTGCCGTATTAAGCAGTAGCTTATTAGCCGGTTGCAGGGCTATCTGGCCAGGAGAAGTATCGAGTGCGCCGCAGGTGAGTATGCCGAGCGGCCCGTCCGAATGCCGGGAGCGTGCCATGCGAATAGAGTCCGACGGGCATAGCCACGGGAACCCGCGACTGTACGAACTGATCGAGCACGCGCCGAAGACCGGCAAGAGCCCGACCGTCTGGGCCTGGCCTGAGCTGATCGACTATCTGAAGATCGCTGGCCAGCCGGTACCGGGTCCCTGGCCACCGCACCAGGAGCCGCGGCCGAACCCGGAAGAGGACACAATGCCGGTCGCGGTCGCCGACACCCATGAAGCAGAAAAATCCTGATCCGTCGCCGAATAGCACAGGGAGGATCGACATGTATCCGTCTCGGTTCAGCTACGAGGCGCCGCGCTCGCTGAGCGAAGCCATCTCGCTGCTGCACGACGGCGGGGATGACGCGAAGGTGCTGGCCGGCGGCCAGAGCTTGGTGCCGCTGATGAAGCTCCGCTTCGCCTCGCCCGAATTGGTCGTCGACATCAACAACATCGCGGGCCTTGACTACCACCGCGAGGACGCCGACGGCACGCTGCGGATCGGCGCGCTGTGCCGGCACGCACACCTGGAGCGGTCAGCCCTGCTCAAGGGCAAGCAGCCGGTCATGGCCGCGGCCGCGCCGCTGATCGCCGATCCCATCGTCAGGAATCGCGGCACCCTGGTCGGCTCGCTGTGCCATGCCGACCCGCAAGGCGACTGGGCGTCGGTGGTCACCGCGCTCGGAGGGCACGTAGTCGCGCAGGGGCCGGCCGGAAAGCGGACGATACCGATCGCGAGCTTCGTCACCGGCCCGTTCCAGAACGCGCTCGCGCCCGACGAGATCGCGATCGAGGCGGTGATTCCCGCGCCGAAGGGCACGCCAGCCGGCGGCTACCTCAAGCTTGAGCGGCGGGTAGGCGACTTCGCCACCGTCGGCGTGGCTGCGGCGATCGAAACCTCGGGCGGCACCGTGAGCCGGGCGGGCATAGCGCTGACCGGCGTCGGCGGGTCGACGATCAATGCCGCCGAGGCGGCGAACGCGCTTGTCGGGGCGCCGCTCAGCGCCGAGGCCATCGAACGCGCCGCGGACCTGGCTGCGCAGGCCTCGAACCCGAGGACCGATCATCGGGGCAGCGCCGAGTACAAGCGACACATGGTGCGCACCTTCGTAGTCCGGATTCTGAGCCGGACCGAAGGGATCACGGCGGAGAGGGCGGCCTGACATGACGATCGTCTATGAAGATCGAGGCGACGAGACCACGGCGGACGTGCCCGTTCGCCGGATCAAGTTCACCATCAACGGCAGGCGCATGGTAGCCGAGGTCGAGCCGCGGCTGCTGCTTTCCCATCTGATCAGGCGGGGCCTGCAGTTGACCGGTACGCACATGGGCTGCGACACGACCAACTGCGGCGCCTGCACGGTGCTGGTCGACGGTGCGCCGGTCAAGTCGTGCACGATGCTCGCGGTCCAGGCCGACGGGCACGAGATAAGCACGGTGGAAGGGCTGGCCGGGCAGAGCGAGCTGCATCCGCTGCAGGAGGGGTTCAAGACCGAGCACGGCCTGCAGTGCGGTTTCTGCACGCCAGGGATGATGATGGCCGCCAAGGCGCTGCTAGCCGAGAACCCTGACCCGACCGAGGACGAGGTGCGCTGGGCGCTTTCCGGCAATCTATGCCGATGCACCGGCTATCAGAACATCGTGAAGTCCGTGCTGTGGGCCGCCGAGAAGCTGAGGGGTCAGTAACGTGTCGCAGGCACTAGACGAGATCAAGATCGGCGGCCTCGGCGCCAGCCGCAAGCGCGTAGAAGACGACCGGTTCATCCGCGGCAAGGGCAACTACACCGACGACATCACGCTGCCGGGCATGTTGCACATGGAGATACTGCGCAGCCCGCTGGCGCACGCCAGGATCAAGTCGATCGACACGAGCAGGGCGTGGGAAATACCAGGCGTCCACCTCGTGCTGACCGGCGAGATGATGGCCACGCGCAACCTCGCGTGGATGCCGACGCTCTCCTACGACACCCAGGCTGTGCTCGCCACCGACAAGGTGCGCTTCCAGGGTCAGGAGGTCGCCTGCGTCATCGCCGACGACCCGTACATCGCCAAGGACGCCTGCGAGGCGATCGACGTCGAGTACGAGCCGTTGCCCGCCATCGTCAACCCGTACCAGGCGGTGGCCGACGGCGCGCCGGTCATACGCGACGACAAGGAGAACCAGCCAGATAACGTCATCTACAACTGGGAAGTCGGCGACAAGGCAGGCGCCGACGCCGCCTTCGACCAGGCCGACGTGGTCTCCACGCTGAAACTGCACTACCCGCGTTCGCACCCGAGCCCGATCGAGTGCTGCGGGTCGATCGCCGACTTCAACCGGGCGACGTCGAAGCTGACCGTCTACATGACCACGCAGGCGCCGCACATCATCAGGGCGGCCGTGGCCATGGTCGCAGAGCTTCCCGAGCACATGATCCGGATCATCTCTCCTGATATCGGCGGCGGCTTCGGTAACAAGGTGCCGGTCTATCCCGGATACGTCTGCTCGATCCTGGCGTCCATCCTGCTCGAGCGGCCAGTCAAGTGGATCGAGGACAAGACCGGCAACCTGATCTCGACCGGGTTCGCCCGCGATATCTATCTTGACGGCCAGGTCGCGATGCGCAAAGACGGCAAGATCCTCGGGGTCCGCATGCACTGCGACGCCGACCACGGCGCCTTCTTCTCTGACGCTCAGCCGAGCAAGTTCAAGATCGGGCTGCTGCACTCGGCTTTCGCCGCCTACGACATCCCGGTCGCGCACCTGACCGCCCGTGGCACCTACAGCAATAAGGCGCCGGGCGGCGTCGCCTACCGGTGCTCGTTCCGTGTCACCGAGGCGATGTTCTTCCAGGAGCGGATGATCCAGGCCGCGGCGACTGACCTCGGCATGGACCAAGCCCAGTTCCGGCGGATGAACTTCGTCAAAGACGAGGACTTCCCGCACCGCACCCCGTTCGGCTTCCTCACCGACTCAGGCCAGTACGCCAAGTGCCTGGATGTGGGGCTGCGGGCCGTCGGCTACGAGGACTTCAGGGCCAAGCAGGCCGTGGCCAGAAAACAGGGCAAGCTCCTTGGCCTTGGCATCTCCACGATGACCGAGCCGCTCGGCGCTGGCAACAGCCGCGAGTACGACATCCTCGGCATCAAGATGTTCGACTCGGCCGAGCTCAAGGTGCACATGACCGGCAAGGCGATCCTGCGCACCGGAGCGAAGAGCCAAGGGCAGGGGCACGAGACCACTTGGGCGCAGATCGTCGCGCACGAACTGGGCATTCCCGCGCAGGACGTGGTCGTAGAAGAAGGCGACACCGACACCGCGCCATTCGGCATGGGCACGTACGCGTCCCGGTCGACGCCGGTGGCCGGCGCCGCGGTAGCTATGGTGTCGCGGAAGATCAGGGCGAAGGCAAGAAAGCTGGCCGCGCACCTGCTCGAGGTGTCAGAGGAGGACATCGAGTGGGAGCTTGGCCGCTTCTACGTGCGCAGCGCGCCCGAACGCGGCGTGACCATACAGGAAACGGCGATGGCCGCCTACAGCAACATGCCGGACGGCATGGAGCCGGGGCTTGAGAACACTGCTTTTTACGACCCGCCGAACCTGACCTGGCCGTTCGCGGTCTACATCGTCACGGTCGAAGTGGACAGCCAGACCGGCGTGTGGGACGTGCTCAACATGGTCGCGGTAGACGACTGCGGCGTCAGGATCAACCCGATGATCGTCGAAGGACAGATCATGGGCGGCCTCACCGAGGCCTACGCGATGGCGAACATGCAGTTCATCACCTTCGATGCCGAGGGCAACTGCGTCGGCTCGAATTACATGGACTATCTGCTGCCAAGCGCGTGGGAGACGCCGGGGTTCGAACTGCACAGCGAGGTCGTCACGCCGTGCCCGCACCACCCGATCGGCGCCAAGGGCATCGGCGAGTGCGCCGCGGTCGGCGGCCCGGCGGCATTCGTGAACGCGGTCATCGACGCGCTTGACGGCATGGGCGTGCGCAATATCGACATGCCGCTGCTGCCCGACCGGGTGTGGGAGGCGATCACCCATCGCCGCGATGTCTCGGGCGCGCCGCCCGTTCGTTCTGATGATTAAGCCTTGGACAGAGAAATGTATGGCTGGCAGGTGATGGAGCAGGCCGCTGAGCTTGAGCGGCTTGGCGAGCCGTTCGCGCTCGCGACCGTGGTCTGGCGGCAAGGGCCGTCGTCCAGCCAGCTCGGCGCGCGCGCGATCATCACAACGTCGGGCGAGGTGCGCGGCTGGATCGGCGGTGCCTGCGCCGAGCCTTCCGTCATCAGGCAAGCCCAGCAGGTGATCGAGGACGGTCAGCCGCGGTTGCTGCTGCTTGGGACCACGGATCAGTTCGGTGGGGCCATCGGGGAGGGTATGACCGTCGTGCCGATCGCCTGTCAGAGCGAGGGCGCGCTCAAGGTCTACATCGAGCCCGTGCTCCCCGTGCCGCATCTGGTCGTGGTCGGCCGCTCACCGATGGCGCACACGCTAGCCGAGCTGGCGCTGGTGCTCGGCTGGCGGGCCGAGCGGCTCGACTGGACCGACTTCAGCGCGGCCGCCGTCAGCGGGCGATCCATGGTTGTTGTCGCGACCCAGGGCCACGGTGACGAGGAATCGCTTAAGCAGGCGGCCGCGGCGCGGCCCGCCTACATCGGGCTCGTCGGATCACGCAAGCGCGGCGCGGCCGTGCTCGGCTACCTGGCCGAGCGCGGGGTGCCGCAAGACCAGCTCGACCGGGTGAAGGTGCCGGCGGGCCTGGACCTCGGCAAGGTGGCGCACGCCGAGATCGCCGTCTCGATCCTGGCCGAGCTCGTGCAGCTGCGCGCCAGCGGGCAGATAGCCGCGGTCGGCCCGTCGGCACCGGTAAGCGTCGCCGAGACGACCGACCCGGTGTGCGGCATGGCTGTCGCCACCAGCGGTGCCAGCAGGCCGCTCACTCACGACGGCGTCACCTATTACTTCTGCGGTGCGGGCTGCCGTCACCGGTTCGAATCCGATCCAGCTTCCTACGCGAGGAATGAGACCAGATGCTGATCAACGACGACTTCGAGGTCGCTGAGCCGGTCGCGAAGGTCTGGGAATTCTTCGGCGACATCCCGCGGGTCGCCGCCTGCCTGCCCGGCGCGACGCTTACCGAGAACCTGGGCGACGACAAGTACGGCGGGCAGGTCGCGGTCAGGATGGGCCCGGTCAAGCTGCAGTTCGCCGGGACTGCCGAGGTCGCCGAGCGCGATGAGGCGGCCAAGCGCGTCGTCGTGAACGCGGCTGGCGCCGACCAGCGCGGCCGTGGCCAGGCCAGCATGGTCGTCACGGCGACGCTGTCGCAAGCCGGGCAGGGCACCAAAGTCGCCGTCAGCCAGGACCTGCAGCTATCTGGCGCGGCCGCGCAGTACGGTCGCGGCATGATCGCCGACGTTACCGCCGTGCTGATGCGTGATTTCTCGGCGAACATGGCGAAGCAGATCGCGGCGGCCGACCGGGGCGAGACGGCTGTAGCATCCGCGTCCGCCCCGGCCGGCGGCCTGGCGATCGGCATACGGGCCGCGCTGATGGCGCTTAGGCGCGTATACCGCCGGTTTTTCCTGCCCTATCAGGCCGCGAGCTAAGGAGAGCTGACCAATGGTCTTGTGGTGGATTGGCAACGTACTGCTGCTCGTCGCCGTCTTGCCGGTCGTGATCGCACTGCTTAACCGGGTGCTCGCGGCGCTCGAGCGGATCAGGGCGGCGACCGACAACATACTCGCGGGCGGCGTCGCCCTGGTCGGCGAGCTTGACGGCGTACCCGAGGCCCTGGCCACCACCGACGCGACCATCAGCGCCGTCTCGATCGGCGCCGTCAGGTACGCCGGATCCGTAGCGCGTCTGCTCGGCTGAGCGGAAAGGAGCACGAAGTCATGTCTGCAGCTGCCTGGGGCACGCTGATCATCTCCGCGCTGATCATCGCGATCACCGCGGTTGGCTTGCTGCGCGTCATATTTCACCTTCGCGCAATCGCGGCGACGCTGCGCCAGGTCACTGGTGGCGTCGGCGCTGTCGCGCAGCTCACGAGCACCGTGCCCGACCGGCTGACCTCGGTCAACGCGAGCCTCAAGCCGGTCAGGGATTTCTGCGAGACGGTCTGAGCCGGACGAAAGAGAGCGACATGCATTCAGCCATCCTCACGTCAGCGGCGAGCCACTTCAGCAGCTTCGGCTGGGTGCTCGGCTTCACGATCGGCGGCGTCATCGTGCTTGTGGTCGTCGCCCTGGTCGTGCCGATCCTGCTGCTCGCCAAGGCGATCGGTGACGAGGCGCCGAAGATCAACGGCGAGCTGACCAAGGCGGTGCACAACACCGCCGCGCTCGGCGGGTTGCGCACCACGATCGACTACGCCGTGACCATCATCGGCGGCCTGCAACGCGGCCGCGCCAGGCTAGGAGGTTAGCGATGAGTTCGCTTGCCAGCGCACCGCTCGCGGCCATGTCCTCGAGCGAGCACACCTACTGGGTGTGGGCGATCATCGTCGGCTTTGTTGTCGTCGTTGCCGTCGCAGCCCTGCTGAGCCTGCTGATCTGGCTGATCAAGCGGATCGACGCCAGGGTCTTGGAGGTCAGGGACACGCTCAAGGCCGCGAAGGCGAATACCGCCGACACGGTACTCATCCCGCAGGTCGCCGACGGTGTTGACCTGGTGCTCGCCGAGGGCCTGCAGCACCATCTGTTCCTCGGCCGGGTGCTAGGAAAGGTGAAGTCATGACCGCGCTGGTAATCCTGACGGTCGTCGTCATCGTCGTGCTGATCGCTGGCCTCGCGTTCTACCTGTACTGGGCGGGCACGTTGCTGAACCGGATCGCCGGCAACCTCGAAGAGGGCCTGGCCACCGCCGCGGGAATCGTGGGGGACGCCAAGCTGATCGGACCCGGCGTCGAGCACATCAACTCCACCGGCGGCGTGGTGGCTGGTGCCCTTCCGCTGCTCTACGGCATGGCCGAGGAGATCGTCGCCGACGTCACGCCGCGTCCAGAGCAGCCTGAGGCGCCAGAGCCCGCCCGTCCGGCATCCGGCCGTCGCCGCTCCCGCCTCCTGGAGGCCGTCGGCTTCACTTCCGACTAGCGCCGGCGCCCCGCATCGCGCCAGCGCCTGCGGCGCCCGAGGTGCGACTCAGGCTTTGTCGGGGCCGCGCCTGGTGACCGAGCTTGTGGTCGGGGCGGTGTAGTCGCCGATCCACTCGTCTTTCCATGCCCGGTCGTACTGCTGGGCGTTGCAGCCGGGACGGTAGGTAGCGGTCAGTTCCTGCGTGATCTGCTCCCGGTGCGGCCGGCCGCCGCCTGGCACCTCGTAGATGGCGATGTAGACCTTCCAGCGGTCACCCGCGCGCCTGGTCCAGCACGCTGCGCTCGGGTGCCTGAACGGGAACCGCTCGGCGGTCAGGTCGTCGCTGTGGTTCACGTAGATGACCGCGTACCGGTCGGGCTTACGTTCGGGATCTGGCTTATACAAGATCGCGTAGACGGCGGCACGGGGCGGCGGCGTCCAGCCAGCGAGCACCCGGGGACCCTCGAACGGGTAGCCAGCCGCTGACCCTAGGCGGATCATTCGGCCGGGTCCTCGTCTTCGTCCTCGCTGGTAGCCTCGGCCCTGACAATCGGGCCATCGGGCAGCCGCGCTTGCTCGACTGCCCTGGTGAACCGCACAGTCGCCTTATTGATCGCCTCTTCTCTGCTGTCCGCAAGGACGACAATCCGCGCGCCGTACCGGCTGCTTCCTATCCCGGTGGCGATGCCGTCGTAAGCGGCGACCGCGTCGGCCAGTTCGACCACCTCTTCGCGTGACAGCGTCCGGTCGGCTTCGGCCTGGATACCCACGCTCCATCTCACGACCGTGCTCCTGTTCCGCTCGGCGGGCGTAGGACTCCATTTAACCCGCTGCGCTGATCACCGTCGTCAGGGTTGTTAGTCGCCCGCGAACGCGAGGCCGACGGCGAGGCGAGAGTCGGCGTTCTGGTGGGCGACTAGCGAGATCGCACGGAGAATGGCCAGTTCTGAGTAGCCTGAGGTCCGCAGCTTTTCCAGATCGCCCGGCTCCATGTTCCAGGGTTCGCGGCTGAGCTTCCTGGCGAAGTCGGCCAGGACGGCGTTATCGGCGACCGAAGTACCGCCAAAAGCGTCCGCGCACTCCCAGTCGGCAGCTTCCTCCGCGGCTACGGCCGCCAGCAGGCGGCGCTCATTCGGGCCCAGCGGCCCGTCCCCATCAAACTGGTAAGCCCGCCAGGCCCCCCACGCCCCGCGCAGCCGCTCGTCCCGCGGATGACGGCGACGGGAACTTCGGTCCGGGAAATCGGGCCGGTCAGGGCGGGGCAGTGCGGTCCGGCGCAGATCGGGCTTGAAGGCCGGCAGCGGGGTCTGGTAGTCGAACTCGATGCCGGTCGCGTCGGCGACCCTGGTGAAGTAGTTGAACATCGAGACGACGCCGAAGGCGATCTCAAGCTGCTTCTCGTCGAGGCCCTCGCTGGCCGCGTCCTGCACGGCATCCCTGGTCAGAGTCCACGGCTCGGCTGTCAGGGTGACCGCGAGCCGCGCGAGGGCACTGCCACGCGATCCCAGGGAGGCGTCGTCGCCCGATAGAACGGCCAGGGACTCGGCGGACTGGCCGTTAGCGACACGCAGAAACTCTGCGTGAGCGGACGTTCAATAAAAGCACTGATTGGTGCGAGAGGAGACGCTCGCGAGAAGCTCGCGGTCGGGCCAGGCCAGCCCGCTGGCCGCCAGCGCACCGGAGACGCTGAACGTCTTGGTGAGCAACTCGGCGTCAAGACTGTGCGCGCGGATGATCCCGGCGGCATCACCGTGCGATGGGACGTACACCGGCGGCATCGGCCGGTTGTCCATGGCCGCGTAGGCCTCAGCGAGTGACCCGGTAGCCCGTGCTCGCGGGATGGTCTCTATCCACGCCATGAAGGAATCGTAGGGCATTCCGCATATCGGAAGGAATAGGCGGCGAGCGGCTGATCACCGTCGTGCCCCGACATATACCGCGAAAGCTACGACATTGCTCAGGTAGTGGTGGCTCCGCTGATCGAACGGGCCGCCGCAGGTGATCAGGCGCAGGGTCGGCCACTGCGTGTACCGGTAGACGACCGCGGTGGGGAACGCGGACTTCTGGTACATGGCCAGCGCATAGACGCGGAAGATGGCGACCTGCTGGTCATCAAGCGTGATGTAGACGAGGTCACCAGGCCGGAGCACGCCGAGCTTGTAGAACACCGCCGGCCCGACCTTGTAGCTGTCCACGTGGCCGAAGATCGCGGCTGTGCCGCGCTGGCCGGGCGCGGGACCACGGTCGAACCAGGTTGTGACAAACGGGTGGTTCAGCGAAGGCAACACGGCCGTTCCGTTCGGCCGCAGACCGCGAGCCTCGATTCGCGCCCACACCCTGATCGCGGGGATCCAGATGAACCTGGGCACCGACCGGGCCAGTGGCCTGGCCGTGCTCACCGCGACGGTGCCGTGCGCGGTAGCCCGCGCCTCCCATGCGGGCGGCGCCGCTGGCGCGTTCCAGCGGAGCTGATTCTTGCCCCCATAGGAGCTGAGTGCCCCGGCGACGATCAGGGCCAGGCTCAGCCCGATCAGCCAGTTCCTCAGGAAACGCACGGCGTCATCCCGCGGTGAACGCTAACCTCGCTGGGCTACCCGGCGGCGCCATGCGATCGCCCCGGCCCCGGTCAGCGCGCCTAGCCCGATCAGGCCGTACCCGACCGAGGTCAGCGGGGTGCCGGTCTGTGTCGCGGTCGTTCCGTCGCCGGTCTCAGGTGCCTTGTGCGGAATCGGGTCGACCGTGAAGGACACCGCGCCGATGTTGCCGTTTGAGCAGTCGAAGCCCGGGTGGTAGTGCCCGGGCGCGATGCTGGCGGGCAGCGTCACCGTGAGCACGAATTCGCCCGGCGCCGTCGTGGCGGTCGAGTGCATCAGGTTCAGGTCGGCCAGACCGAGCGTGACCCCGAAGAGGGTCGCGGACACCGCTTGGCGACCGCAGAACACGTCGAATGTTGTTGCTGTACCTGGAGCCGAAGGGTTCGGCGTGACCTGACCCGACGGCCTCACGCCGGTCATCGACGCTGGCCTGGCTGAGTACATTGGTCGGGCTGAGGATACTGGGCTGGCTGAGGACACTGGGCTTGCTGAGGACATTGGGCTTGCTGAGGACACCCCCGGTGTCATGGCTGCCAGTGTGGCAGCGCTGACACCTGCCGCAACGACGGCGGCCTGGACGAAGCGCATCGATACCCCCCGATGACGATGTCAGGCACTGGACATCGTTACCCGGTTTTCCCTCGGCCGTTTGTGACAAACAGACGTGCGAATTCGTTGCCGATCCTTGAGGTGCGGAACGGCTTGGTTAGTTCAGCGTCGGGAGCAAGCCCGCGAGTTGCTCAAGGCTGCGCAGGTCGTGACCGGACAACAGCAGGTCGATATGCGGAGCGACGACCATCATCCCGAGTGTGGTCGGCCTGAAGTTAGGATCGTCACCCTTGTGCGGGTTCATCCAGACGACCCGGTGGCTCAGCCTGGCTAGTCGTTCCATCGCGGCGGCGAGCACCGCCGGGTCGCCGCGGTCGAGCCCGTCCGAGCAGATCACCACGACGCCGCCGCGGCACAGGCCACGGTGGCCCCAGTCCTTGACGAAGGAATCGAGGCAGGCGCCGATCCTGGTGCCGCCTTCCCAGTCGAATACCGTGCGGGCGGCTAGCCGCAAGGCGTCGTCTGGCCGGCGGTGATCGAGCGCCTTGGTGATCGGTGTGAGCCTGGTACCGAAGCAGAAGACCTCAACCCTGCTCGCGGCTCGCTTGGCCGAGTAGGCGAACTGCAGCAAGTGCCTTGAGTAATCGGCCATCGAGCCAGAGACGTCAAGTATCAAGATCAGGGGTCTGAGCTTGACCTTGCGCCGCCGCCAGTGAAGCTCGGCGAACTCACCGTGCATGCGCATCGCTTCCCTTACAGTCCTGCGCAGGTCAGGACTGGTCCCGCGCGGCGCCGGTGCGGTTCGCCTGGTACGCCGCCTCGGCGGTGTGAGCCTGATCCTCGCCATGATCCGGCGCACCGCGGCCAGCTCATCCGGCGTGCAGGCGGTGAACGACTTGTGTCGCAGCGCCTCGGCGTCGGAGGCCATCAAGCCGAGCATGACCTGGTCGCCAGGTTCCTCGCCAGCCTCATCGGTGGCCGGGATCTGCAGCACCGCCTGAGCCTGCGCCGCGCTGTTCGGCGTGATCTTCAGCAATTCGGTGAGCGGGTTGTCCGCACCGAGGAAGAAGCTACGGAACACCCGATCGTAAATGCTGATCTGGTCCCGCCTGCTGACAAGCGTGGTCCGGCCGGCCCAGTACAGGTCGACGAGATCGGTCGGGTCGAGCAGGCCAGCGGCGGAGCAGTAGGTCATGATCTCGCCGGAGCCGACTGCTATGCCAGCGACTCGCAGTTCACGGCAGAAAGCAACCAGCATGCTGGTGAACGACGCGCGATCAGGCGTCCGATCGCGCTGGTCAGCCGCTCGACTCGCGGGGTCAGGCACCGGAGGTGATAGCGGCTAGGTTGTCCCTGACAAGTTCAAGGTCGTCGCGTTCCTTGATCACGGCGCCGAGTGTGTCAGCCGCCGCGGCCTCGTCCAGGTCAGTCTCGCCAAGGAAGCTGAGCGTCTTAGCCCAGTCGATCGTCTCGGCGACACCGGGTGGCTTGGCTAGGTCAAGCTCGCGCAACCGGTTGACCGCGGCGACCACTTTCCTGGTGAGCCGCTCGGAAACGCCAGGCTCGCGGATAATGACGATCTCAACCTCGCGCTCTGGCGGCGGGTAGCCGATCCAGTGGTAAAGGCACCGCCTCTTCAGAGCGTCGTGCAACTCGCGGGTACGGTTCGACGTCAAGATCACCAGCGGCGGGTTCTCGGCCTTGATGGTGCCGATCTCCGGGATGCTGATCTGGAAGTCGGACAGTATCTCTAGCAGGAACGCCTCGAACTCGTCGTCCGCCCGATCGACTTCATCGATCAGCAGCACCGCGGTATCGCCAGCCCTGACCGCGTCGAGCAACGGCCGCTCGAGCAAGAACTTGGGACCAAAAAGCTTGTCGACGGCATCCGCGTCGGCCAGCTGGCGCTCGGACAGCGCCCTGATGTACAGCATCTGCCGCGCGTAGTCCCACTCGTACAGCGCCTGGTTGGTGTCGATGCCCTCGTAGCACTGCAACCGGATCAGCCGACGGCCGTAGGCCGCCGCGATTACCTTGGCGACCTCGGTCTTGCCGACGCCGACCTCGCCTTCGAGCAGGATCGGGCGGCGCAGCGACATCGCGACGAACAGCGACGTGGCCAGCCCGCGGTCCGCGATGTAGCCACCGTGCCGCAGCGTGTCGGTCAGCTGGCCAACGGATTGTGGTGAGCTCATTCAGCGCGACGAATCTCGTGGTCCAAGCACCAGATCGCGCACGCTGCCAGCGCTGTGGTCGAGCTTGCCGTCGCGTTCAAGCGTCGCCCTCCACGCCGCGCGCCTGTCCCCGTCGTCGGTCGCCATGTCGTCGAAGCCCACGTCCTGCATCCTCTTGCACGACTTCTGCGCGCCGAACGCTTCAGCTAGGTCGGCCGCGTTCTGCCCCTTCGCCGACCACACCTCGCGAAGCACCTCAACAGCGTCGTCTGGCCCGAGGTCTTGCCCAGCGGCCTGCTCTCGTCCGTAGTCCATGCTCCGCACTGCGCTCATCTCCCAGCCCGTCGCCGCGCCTGGCGCCTTACTCAGACTGTAGTTCCTGCCGTCGAGCCATCGGGACGTCGGATTAAGGGTTCCCTTATCTCGTTGCTAGCGTCTATGCCCATGGCTGGCAACGTCTATGTTGGGTCGGCCGCCGCGGACGCTCCGGTTAATCGCGGCTGGCTGCTTGGGCACTTCATGCCGTCGGGCGACGTGCGCCACAGCAGCGAGGTCGAGATCAAGTGGGGCGTGCACCCCCTAGGTGATCAGCGAGCCGCGTGGGTCACCGGTGAGACAAGAACAGCGCTGATCGTGCTGGTCAGCGGTCGTTTTCGGATCGACTTCCCGCACCGCAGAGTGGTGCTTCGGCAGCAGGGCGACTACGTCGTGTTCGACGGCGTCGACCATTCATGGTACGCCGAGGAGGAATCGGTCATACTCGGCGTCAGGTGGCCATCTGTCCCCGGCTACGCGATACCTGACGACACTAAGTCGGCGACGTCGTGACGCGATGGATTGCCGATTTCATCGGCCCCGGCCCGCCCAGCGCCGCGATGGATCGCCGTTTTCACACCGCGGGTTCAAGTGGTGGTCGCAACATTGCCGGTAGATGACTCTTTCCATGGTCACGACATCTGGTGGCTTGCCTACGACCGGGCGGCGCGGCAGACTGGCGGATTGCCCCCGGTTTAGGAGACTCGATGCAGCTAGGCGGCTGTTTCTTCGCGTGACGCGGCGACGTCCGGCAAGATCAACTGCGACTGGTGTGACAATTGTGGCAGAACCTGCAGTTGTGACGTAGAGTTTTCCGTCGACGTAGAGTTTGCCGCTCTATTCGCGGAAAAGC
>DATNEK010000013.1:0-14790 GCA_035553055.1 Streptosporangiaceae bacterium
TGGCCAGGGGATAGTCGAGATGAGCGCCAGGCCACGGCTTGCCGAGCGCGGTGTCCACCGATTTGATGGTGGAGTACATCGCGAACAACGCCGCGAAGAACATCAGCTCGGATGACAACCATACGATCGTCCCGACGCTGACCAGGTTGGGCCTGCTCGCGGGGGTGCGCGGAACCACGCGAGCCTCTTGTGCTGTCGTCACGCGCCCATTATTACGACACTCGGTAGGGGAACGCGCCGCGACCCCCTAGGTCGGTAGCATCCAGTTATGAAAGTTGTCGTGTATAGCCATGACGCGGACACCCGCGCGCGGGTCAGGCTGGCCATCGGCCGTCGTCCCGCACCCGATGTGCCAGAGGTTGAGCTGATCGAAGTTGCCACTCACCCGGCGCTTATAAGACTGCTCGATGCTGGCGGAGCCGACGTCATGGTGCTTGACGGCGAGGCGCAGCCGTCGGGGGGCATGGGGGTTTGCCGCCAGGCCAAGGACGAGGTATACGACTGCCCGCCCGTGCTCTTGATCATCGGCCGTCCAGACGACGGGTGGCTCGCCACCTGGTCCCGTGCTGACGCGGTGGTCAGCCACCCCATCGATCCCGCCGCACTGGCGCAGGCGCTGGCCGGCCTGATGCGGACCAGGGCAGGCGCCGACACAGCAGCGCCGGCCTGAGAGCCAAATTTCTCCACACCCCCGAGGACTTGTGATGGAAGAGACCCCGTCGTGGCCAGCATTGATCGGGCAGCTGGTGAAGGGCGAATCGCTGCCAGCGTCGGCTGCGGCCTGGGCGATGAACGAGATCATGGAGGGGGCCGCCAGCTCTGCTCAGATCGCCGGCTTCGGCATCGCCATGCGGATGAAGGGCGAGACCCCGGCCGAGGTCGACGGCATGGCGAGCGCGATGCTGGCTCATGCCGCCCCGCTGAGCATTCCCGGTCGCCTGGTCGACCTGGTCGGAACCGGCGGTGACCGGGCAAGGACCGTGAACATCTCGACGATGGCCACGATCGTGGCTGGGGCGGCGGGCGTCAGGATGGTCAAGCACGGCAACCGGGCCGCTTCATCCGCCTGCGGCACAGCCGACGTGCTCGAGGCGCTCGGCGTGGTCATTGACTTGCCGCCCGCTGCCACCGAGAAGCTGGCGCAAGAGACCGGTGTGGTGTTCTTGTTCGCTCCGCTCTATCACCCGGCGCTGCGGCACACCGCCGTTCCTCGGCGTGAGCTTGGCGTGCCAACGGTGTTCAACTTCCTCGGGCCAGTCGCCAACCCGGCGAGGCCGCAGGCGCAGGCGGTCGGCGTAGCCGACGCGCGGATGGGCCCGGTGCTCGCCGGAGTGCTGGCCGGCCGGGGGTGCTCAGCGCTCGTGTTCCACGGCGACGACGGTCTCGACGAGCTGACGACCACCGGGCCGTCGGCGGTATGGATGGTGCGGGACGGCGAGGTCACCAAGACCAGATTCGATCCCGCCGACATAGGGATAGCGCATTGTCAGCCCGCCGACCTGCGCGGGGGAGATCCCGCGCACAACGCCGGCGTGGCCCGCTCGGTGCTCGCGGGCGAGCGCGGGCCGGTGCGGGAAACCGTGTTGCTGAACGCCGCGGCGGCGCTGGTCACCGACGCGGGGGTACCCGGGCCCGCCGAACTGCCTGAAGCCCTGGCGGACGGCTACGCCAAGGCGGCGAGCGCGATCGACACTGGCGCGGCTGCAGCCCTGCTCGACCGCTGGATCCGGGTGAGCCAGCGGCTCCGCCCTGACGCTTAGGACTGCTCGGGGTAGCCGATCGAGAACGCGGCGTCGAGGTCGTGCCGTGAGTAGGTGCGGAACGCGATGTGCGTCTCTGTGTGGGTCACCCCTGACACCCGGTTCAAGGTGCCGGGTATCACGTCGCCGAGCTGGTCGTGGCTGCGCACCCGCACCATCGCGACCAGGTCGAATTCGCCGGTCACCGAGTAGACCTCGCTGACCTCGCTGATCTGGGCGATAGTCTCCGCCGTCTCTGGGATGCGCGTGACATCGGCCTTGATCAGAACAATCGCTGTGACCATCGCCGCCTCCTGTATCGCTGGAGCGGTGTTATCCCACTCGCCGCCCGCCGACTGCGGCGTAATCGTAGCGGACCGCTAGCGATAGCAGGCCGCCGAGCACGCCGGCCGTCGCCCTGGCGTCGTCAAGCGCCCGGTGGCAGGGGTCACTTCCCGTGCCGAAATAGCCCGCGAGCGTGGTCAGCTTGTGATCGGGCACGGCACCGGGAACGAGCAGCAGGCGCGCGAGCACGGCGGTGTCGATGACCGCGCACGGGGGCCACTCGATGCCGCTGTCGGCACAGGCCGCCGTCAGGAAGCCGAGGTCGAATGGCGCGTTGTGCGCAACTATGACGCTGTCCCGCGCGAAGTCGATAAACCGCGGCAGCACCTCGCCAATCGATGGCGCGCCCGCGACCATGTCGTCGGTGATGCCAGTGAGCGCCGTGATGTCGGGCGGTATTGGCGCGCCGGGGTTGACAAGCTCGGTGAACTCCCTGATCGGCTGGTCACTAGCCAGCCTGACCGCACCGATCTCGGTGATGCTCGCCGAGTCCGCCAGCCAGCCGGTCGTCTCCACATCCACGATCACCAGATCGGCGCCGGTCAGCAGTCCGGTCGGCAGCCGCTCGATGGCCGCGCGACCGCCTGGGAACCCGCGGCCGCCTGGCCTGGCTCGATTACCTGATGTGAGCCGGCGACGGGCCAGGCCAAGCCGAATCCGGCCAGAGCGGCGTGTCTTCCACAAACCAGACACCGATCGGCGCATCGCAGGCCGGGGGAGCCTCAGGTGGATCGTCACAATGTCACGCTACGGCCAGGCACTGACATCAGCGGCCCGCCACGCGGACTTAGGGGTCGGGGCGACATATGGATGATGCGAGAGTTCGCGAAGTGGTTGAATGTGTAGCCCGAGCTTTACTACTGTCGGGGATCGAGCCGATCGCTCGGCAGCCGCTCCGATAGCGGCGGTGATTGGCCACTACCGAGTTCACCGACGCAGCCAAGTTTGCGCGGGAGAAGGAGCGTGTCTGGCGCGTGCATAGCTCGCTGTCAGTTCACAAGGTCATCACCCGCGGCTGGGTGGTAATTGCCAGCCTCGTTAGCGCGGTGGCGCTGCTCAGCATCTCTGGTGCTGCCGCCACCGCCGTTCCCCAGCCCACAGTGGCCGAGGTCGAGCACCAGCTCTCTGTGATCAATAACAAGGCCGCCAGGCTGGGCCAGGCCTACGACGAGGTGCTGCAGCAGCTCTCGCTGGCCAACCAGCGGCTGAGCTTGCTCAACAAGGAAACCAAGCGGTACCGCAAGACTTTCGACGTGATGCGCGAGCAGATCGACAGGATCGCCGCCGTCGCCTACGAGCAAGGCGACATCAACACGCCGATCGCCCTGCTGGCCACGAGGACGCCGCAGCAGGTGCTCGACGAGTCCTCGATTCTGAGCGAGCTGTCGGCCGTGGACAGCGCGCAGATCTCCCAGTACCTCGCGGCAAGCCGACAGCTGCTGAGCGCGCAGCAGGCGGCGGGCCGTACGCGGGCGGGCATCCTTGTGATCAAGCACTCGCTCGGCAAGCGGCTCAAGAAACTGAACACGCTCAAGAACACCGAGCTTGCTTTGCTGGCCGAGCTGAGCCCGGTGCAGAAGACCGGCTCTGCCCCAGGCAGCGGCTCAGGCGGGAAGAAGCCATACAAAGGCCCGACGGGCACACAAGCCGATAAGGCTGTCGGCTTCGCCTATAACGCGCTCGGCTGCCCTTATGTCTTCGGCGCTATCGGCCCGTGCAACGATGGCTATGACTGCTCAGGCCTGATGATGTCGGCCTGGAACTCGGCCGGCATCTCGATCCCGAGGGTGAGCTACGACCAGATGGCCGATCTGCCTCCGGTCTCGCTGCACACCTCGTCAGGCGCGTTCACCACGGCGAACCTCGAGCCTGGCGACATACTCGGCTTCGCCGGGAACTCGCACGTCGGGATGTATGTCGGCGGCGGCGAGCTCATTGACGCGCCGGTACCAGGCGCGGTCGTGGAAAAAGTCGCGCTCGCGGGATGGTACCTGCAAGAACTCGACGGTGCTGTGCGGCCATAACGATCGCGCCAGGGCAGCGTACTTGGGTGACGGTGGGTAAGGTATCTGGCGGCATGCCTAAGGTCTTGATCGTCACGAACGACTTCCCGCCGCGAAGCGGCGGCATCCAAGCCTTCGTGCACGCGCTGGCGACCGGAATGCCCGCCGGCGGTGTCGTCGTCTACGCGCCCGCCTGGCCTGGGGCGGCCGAGTTCGACGAGAAGCAGCCGTTCCCCGTGGTGCGGCACCGGTCATCGCTGATGCTGCCGCTCCCAGGGGTGGCCAGGCGCGCCAGGGAGATCCTGATCGAGCATGGCTGCGACACCGTCCTGTTCGGCGCCGCCGCGCCGCTTGGGCTGCTCGCGCCGGCCTTGCGCCGCGCTGGCGCCACCAAGATCGTCGCGGTGACCCACGGGCACGAGGCGGGCTGGGCCGCGTTGCCCGGCGCGCGCCATTTTCTGCGAAAAATAGGCGATTACGCTGATGTCGTGACATATCTCGGTGACTACACCAGGATCAGGCTCGCACGCGCGATGTCACGACCGGCCGCCGCGAGTATGGTCAGGCTGGCGCCCGGTGTGGACAACACGGTGTTCAGGCCGGGTGCCGGAGGCGCGGCGATCAGGGAGCGGCTCGGCATTTCCGAGCGGGCTGGGGTCGTACTCTGCGTGTCAAGGCTGGTGCCGCGCAAGGGCCAGGACACCTTGATCCGGGCCTGGCCGCGGGTGCTCGCCGCGATGGGCGACCACGGTGCGGTCGGCGGACTCTCGTCCGCCGACCGCACCGTCGATGCTGGCAAACACGGTGCTGGCAAACACAGCGCGCAGCCGAGCCCGGTGCTGCTGATAGTGGGGGATGGCCCGTACCGGCGCAAGCTGCGGAAACTGGCGGAGCGGCTGGACGTCACCAACTCGGTGATCTTCACTGGATCGGTAGCGTGGGATGACCTGCCCGCGTACTACGACGCTGGCAGCGTCTTCGCGATGCCGTGCCGCACCAGGCGAGCCGGCCTCGACGTCGAAGGGCTCGGCATCGTCTACCTGGAAGCCTCGGCCACCGGCCTGCCGGTAATCGGCGGGGACTCGGGTGGTGCGCCTGACGCGATCCTGCCTGGCGAGACCGGCTACGTCGTCGCCGGGGGAGACGTGGCGGAGTTGTCGCAGCGGCTGATCAGCCTGCTCGCCGACTCCCGCGGCGCGGCCACGATGGGCGACAAGGGCCTGGCCTGGGTAGACCAGGAGTGGCGCTGGGACCTGGTGTCGCGGCGGCTTGACGAGATCCTGTCGTCCCGCTAGCGGTCGCTAGCCGTGCCGAGCTGGCGCGCTGTGCTGTGCTGGCCCGCTGTAAAGGGCCTCGATCTCGGCCGCGTAGTCCTTGGCGACGACGCTCCGCTTCACCTTGAGCGACGGGGTCAAGTGGCCGCTGGCCTCAGTGAAGTCAACGGCGAGCACCTTGAACTTCCTGATCGACTCGGCCCTGGACACGGCTTTGTTGGCGTCGTCGACCGCGGCCTGAATCTCGGCGATGAGGTCGGGGTCATCGGCCAGGTCGGCCGCGGTCGCGTCGGCTGGCTTGCCGTGGCCCTGTTTCCAGTGGTCGAGCGCGTCGGTGTCCAGTGTCACCAGGCATGCGATGAACGGGCGGTTGTCACCGACGACCATGGTCTGGCTGATCAGCGGATGAGCCCGCAGCCGGTCTTCGAGCACGGCCGGCGCGACGTTCTTGCCGCCGGCGGTCACGATCAGCTCTTTCTTTCGGCCATTCACGCTGAGGAAACCGGCGTCGTCGAGCTGGCCGATATCGCCGGTGTGCAGCCAGCCGTCGGCGTCGAGCACCTCGGCGGTCGCGGTCGGATTGCGCCAGTAGCCGCGGAACACGATCGGGCCGCCGACGAGGATCTCGCCGTCGTCGGCGATCCGCACGCTCACGCCCGGCAGCGGCTGCCCTACCGTTCCGATCTTGTTGCGGCTGGCCCGGTTGACGAAGGCGGCAGCTGACGTCTCGGTCAGCCCGTAGCCTTCGAGCACAGTGATGCCCGCGCCGCGGAAGAAGTGCCCGAGCCGCTCGCCGAGCGGTGCTCCGCCCGATATCGCGTAGCGCACCTGTCCGCCGACCGCAGCCCTGAGCTTGCTGTACACCAGCCGGTCAAAGACCGCATGCCTGAGCCGGAGCGCCACGGCCTGGCTGGCCACCGATGCGGTGGCCGAGCCCGACTCGCCGGGCAGCGAGCGACTGTAGGCGATCGCGGCATCCGCCGCCGCGGCGAAGATCTTGCTCTTGACGCCGCTGCGGGAAGCCTGCTGCTGGGCCGAGTTGAACACCTTCTCAAAGACCCGCGGCACGGCGAGCAGGAACGTCGGCCTAGTCTGCGGCAGCCCCTTGGCGAGGGTCGATGAGTCCGGCCAGTGCATCAGTATTCCGCCAGCCTCCAAGCAGCCGACCTGGATGATCCTGGCGAACGAGTGCGCAAGCGGCAGGAAAAGCAAGGTCGAGCTGCCAGGGACGGTGAAGATCTCGGCGAGCGCTCCGAGCACCGCGTTGCGCGCTCCGGCGAGCAGGTTGCGGTGAGTAAGCTCGCAGCCCTTTGGCCGCCCGGTTGTGCCTGACGTGTAGATGATCGTCGCTAGGTCGTCGGCGGTCCTTGCGCCAAGGCGCTGCGTGAACTGCTCATCACTCACCTGCGTACCGACGGCGGAGATCTCGGTGATCGCCGCCTCGATCGACCACACGTCAGCGAGATCGGTGAGGCCGGACCTGACGTCGGCTATCGTCTCCCCGTGTGCCGCCGTCTCGGCGAATATCGCGATGGCGCCGGAGTCCGACAAGATCCATTCGACCTGCTCGCGTGACGACGTCTCGTAGACCGGCACGGTGACCGCGCCGATCGCCCAGATCGCGTAGTCGACGACCGTCCACGCGTAGCTGGTGCGGGACATGATCCCGACTCGGTCTCCCGGCCCGACACCCGAGGCGATCAGGCCCTTGGCCAGGACTCGAATCTCGTCGCAGAACCGCGCTGCCGTGACGTCCGACCAATGGCCCGCAGCGTCTTGCCGGCGCAGCACGACCACCTCGGGCGTCTTGACCGCAGTGTCGAAGACGACGTCGGTAAGCGTGGCCGTGGCCGGTATCTCCACCAAAGCGGGGAGGCTGAACTCGCGCATGAACCGAACTTACCCAGGAACGCGAGCGATGCGACAGCGGGTGTTCTCAGGGCGGGTGCTCCCAGGCCGGCGCTCGCGTTCCGGCCCGACCGGCCATGTGGCTGCGGCGGGACGTTCTGCTTACTGTGGGTCAATGCGCCTTCATGTGGTCAGCGATGTACACGGCAGAAGCGACGCGCTGCGGCGAGCCGGCGATGGGGCCGATGCGCTGATTTGCCTCGGTGATCTCCTGCTGTTCCTCGACTACGCTGACCATTCCAAGGGCATCTTCGCCGACCTGTTCGGCCCGGAGAATGCCGCTGAGTTCATCAGCCTGCGCACCGCGGAGCGGTTCGACGCGGCGCGGGCGATGTCGACGCGGCTGTGGGCATCGATTGGGGAGGACCCCGCGACCAAGATCAATGAGGCGGTGGCCGCGCAGTACGCCGAGCTATTCGACGCGATGCCCACGCCCGCCTTCCTGACCTACGGAAACGTCGACATTCCGCGGATGTGGGCCGATCACTTGCGAGCCGGCCACCGCGTGCTTGACGGCGAGTGCGTCGACATCGGCGGGATGATGTTCGGGTTCGTTGGCGGTGGGCTGCGGACCGTGTACCGGACGCCGAATGAGATCGACGACGAGGTGTTCGCGGCGAAGGTCGATGCCGTCGGTGCTGTCGACGTGCTCTGCTCGCATATACCGCCCGATCTTCCCGAGCTGCTTTTCGATACCGTGGCCGAGCGGATGGAGCGCGGCAGCCAGGCACTGCTCGACGCGGTGCGTCGCACGCAGCCTCGCTATCTGCTGTTCGGCCATGTGCACCAGCCGCTGGTGACCAATGTCGTGATAGGCCGGACCAGGTGCGTCAACGTGGGGCACTTCAGGGCCAGCGGCGCACCATACGTGCTTGAGTGGTAACGCAGCGGCGCGCGCCTGTCGGCCTTGCGTGACGGGGCGGTACGCTCTGCAAACATGGCCGACAAGACGAGTTCCAGCATGACGATCGACGTGCGCAGGCAGATCGTCATGGCCGTGATCGCCGACTTCGCCGCTTACCCCAAGTGGGCGTCAGGAGTGAGGGCCGCCGAGGTCGTGTTGTCGGGCCAGGACGGACGTCCGGCCCAGGTGCGGTTCACGCTCGACGCAGGAATCATTAAGGACAAATACGCGCTTGGCTATACGTGGCGCGATGACGACGAGGTCCGATGGGAACTCATCGAGCGCGGCAGCATGATTTCCGATATGTCTGGCGCTTACCTGCTCAGAGACGACCCAGGCGGTGGCACGAACGTGACATACGAGCTAGCCGTCGGGCTGGCGGTGCCGATGATCGGGATGATGAAGCGGCGCGCGGAGAAGACGATCATCGACACCGCGCTCAAGGGCCTGCGAAGCCGGGCCGAGAAGGTAGCCAGCGAGAATGGGTGAAGGCAAGTGAGCGAACCGTCAGGCCAGGGAAAGCCGGGGTCAGGCTGGTCTGGGGGATCGGGTGACTCGTGGGAGCGCCGCGCCGCCGACCTGGCGAACGAGGTACAGCGGTGGCTGATCAGATCAAGCGCGCGCAACATGCGCGACGAGCTCCGTGGCCAGGTCAAGAAGACCTTCCGTGGCCAGGACAGCAGCAAAGCCGACGTATGGGCCACGGCGACCACAGAACCGCCGGACGCTGCCGATCAGCCGCCTGAGTGTGCGTGGTGTCCGATCTGCCGCGCCGCTCGGCGCATGGCCCAGTCTCAGGGTGGCAGCGGCGGAGCCGCCACCCCGGCGCAGGCCGCGCCGAAGGGTGCCGGCCCTGGCCTCGCTGGCGCCGCCGATGCGCTTGTTGGTGTCGCTCGCGATGCGCTGGTTGGGCTTGACGCGATACTGTCCTACCGCCCGGCCGAACCCGGTTCTGGCGAGGGGACTAACGGCGCTGCCGCGGACCAAGGAGAAGAGCCCGATCATGAGCCTGACCATCGGAGTTGATGTCGGCGGTACAAAGATCGCCGCTGGCGTTGTCGATGAAAAGGGTTCAATTATCGAGATGGTCAGGCGGCCGACTCCGGCCGCCAACGCGTCAGCGACCGTCGACGTGCTAAGCGATGTCGTCTGCGAACTCCTGACCAGGCATGAGGTCGAGGCCGTCGGCATCGGTGCGGCCGGGTTCGTGGAGGAGACCAGGTCGGCGGTGAGGTTCGCGCCGAACCTGGCCTGGCGCGAAGAGCAGGTCGCGCGTCAGGTCGAAGACCGCACGCGCAAGCCCGTCTTCGTGGAGAACGACGCGAACGCGGCAGCGTGGGCCGAGACCAAGCTGGGCGCCGGCCGCGGCCACGATCACGTCATGTTGATCACCATCGGTACTGGCATCGGCGCAGGCGTTGTGCTCAATGGCGAGGTGTACCGCGGCAGGTGGGGCATGGCTGGCGAGCCTGGGCACTACCGCGTGGTGCCGGATGGCAGGCTGTGCGGCTGCGGCAACCGGGGTTGCTGGGAGCAGTACGCCAGCGGCAGCGCGCTCGTCGCCGAAGCGCGGGAGTTCGCCAGGCGCTCACCTGGGGCGGCGGTCAGGCTGCTGCAACTCGCTGGCGGCGAGCCAGAGGGCATCACCGGCCCCGAGGTGATGACCGCGGCCCGCGAGGGAGACGCGGCGGCGCTGCGCTGTTTCGAGATCATCGGAGGCTGGCTCGGCGCCGGGCTTGCCGACCTGGCGGCGATACTCGATCCCGGCTGTTTCGTACTGGGCGGCGGCGTGTCAGACGCCGGGGACTTGTTCCTCGATCGGGTGCGGTCGGCATTCGACGACGGGCTGACCGGCCGCCAGTTCAGGCCGCACGCGGCGATCGTGCTCGCCGAGCTCGGACCTGAGGCCGGGCTGATCGGCGCGGCGGATCTCGCCAGGCACGGGCACCTGGCTGGTCCGATCGGGCACGTGCAGCCGGCCGACTCGGTCGGGCACGTCCAACCGGCTGGTCAGACGACCGCGCCCTGATCAGGCCCGTCTCGCTTTGACGGGCCATCCCCGAGCCTGAACACCAGCACGACGAAGCCGGCCACGAACGCGATGGCGGCCGCCAGCGCGGCCCATCCGGGGATCTCCCAACCGAGTAGCGTGGCGACAAGCAGGTAACCTGGTCCGCCGAATAGCGCGAGCCACGCGCCCTTGGCGATTGGGTCGAGGCCGGGCTGAGGGGGCAGCGGCGGTGGAATATACCTGTCATCCCAGTCCTCGAGGTCGCCGTCCCTCGGTTCATCAAGCTCGTAGTCGCGCGGACCTCCGAGCGTCGGCTCGCCTATTCCATCCGTGCCGGCCGCTGCTGGCTCGCCGGTGCCTGACCCCTTGGCTTGCCTGGCCTGTGCGCCCTCGCTGGTGGCAGGGTCGGGAGGTTCGCTCGACCGGGCGAGTTGGGCGGGCCTGATGGTCCTGCTTCGATCGGCCGATCCGCGTTCGCCGTGACTGGCGTGCTCAGAGTCGTCGGCGTCGGCGTACTCGGTGTCGGTGTGCTCGGTGTCGTTGTGCTCGGTGTGGCTGTGGTTGGTCTGGCTGGCGTCGGTCTGGCTGGCGTCGGTGTCGCTGTGCTCGGCGTCGCCGCTTGTGGCACCTTCGCGAGCTTGTGCACCGGCCGGGCTCTGGCCGCTCGGCCCCGAATCGTCCTTCGAGCTGACGGTGCCAGCCTGGGTCTTGCCGCGCAGGTTTTCGCGATCTGGCCAGGGTGCGTCCGCCGGATCGATCGGTGATTGCAGTTCGAGCCTGGCCACAAGGTCGCGCCATTCAGCCTGCTCGCGACCCTCGTCCCTACCTACGTCGCGCCCCACGGTGCCCCCCGCATCATCGCCCGCTCGTGCCTAGACCGGCCCGCGGCGTATTTACCATCGCCATCCATCCTGTCATTCCTTTCCCGCATGACTGTGCGATCGAACGAAGTCCAGGCTCCCCGCGAAAATCGCGTCGGCATCGTTGTCGAGCGTCGCGACGTGGTAGCTGTCAGGACACTCCCTGATCTCAAGCTGATTAGCGGGCAGCGCCCGACGCAGGATCTCGATGTTGGCAGCGCCCACGACATGGTCAGTCGTGCTCCGGTACACAAGCACGGGCTGGCTGACCTGGTCCAGGTGCCGCGTCGTGACCTGCCACAGGCCGGGCAGCGTAGCGGCTGCTTTTACCGGCACGCGGTCGTAGCCGAGTTCGGTCGCGCCGGGCTTCTTGATGTCGCTTGTTATCCCTTTGAGCGAGGGGACGACCAGCTTCAGGATGGGCGCGAGCAGGAATAGCTTTGTTTCTGCCGTCACTGATGGGTTAACGAGCACCAGCCCGCTGACCGCCTGGCCGCGCAGTTCGGCGAGTCGCAGCGCCAGGCAGCCGCCCATAGACAGACCCATGACGAAGATCTCATCGGTGGCCGCGCGCAGTTCGTCGAAGGCACGGTCGACTTCCGCGTACCAGTCCTCCCAGCGCGTCCTGGCCATCTCCTGCCATGTGGTGCCGTGCCCAGGCAGCCGCGGCAGGCTGACCGTCAGCCCAGCTTCGGCCAGGAACTCCGCCCACGGGCGCAACGACTGCGGGCTGCCAGTGAACCCGTGACAGAGCAGCACTCCGGTCGACCCGCCCGCGTGGTGATACGCTTCCGCACCTGGCAGCACTGGCATCTTCTCTACCTCCCGGACGACGTGGACTCATCGTTACGAATCGTCGCATGTCAGCCGATGTTCCGCAGGTGCTCAACCTAGAGCCGAGCCTGCGCCGGCGGCCTGCCTAGTCAGTTAACGGATCGCAGGGGTCGGAAGGTTCGCACCGAGACATCGGCATGGGATCATGGACAGATGTTCTACTGGGTGGTCAAGGCGATCCTGGCTCCATTCCTGCGGCTGGTATTCCGCCCGTGGGCTGAGGGTACCGACTATGTACCGAGAACCGGTCCTGCCATCATCGCGAGCAACCACCTGTCGTTCTCCGATCACTTCTTCGCTCCGCTGCCGCTGCCGCGCAAGGTGGTGTTCCTCGCCAAGTCCGAGTACTTCACAGGTCGCGGTGTCAAGGGCTTGTTCAGCAGAGCCTTCTTCAGCGGCGTCGGCCAGATCCCGGTCGATCGGTCGGGTGGCGAAGCGAGCGAACGGGCACTGGCCACCGGCCTGAGGGTGCTGGCAGGCGGCAATCTCCTAGGGATCTACCCAGAGGGCACAAGGACTCCCGACGGTCGGCTGTTCCGCGGCAAGACCGGTGTGGCCAGGCTCGCTCTCGAGGCGCGCGTGCCAGTGATCCCGTGCGCGATGATCGGTGGATTCGAGTTCCAGCCGCCAGGGCGCATCACCCCGAGGCTGGCGATTAGGCCCGGTGTGAGGTTCGGCCCGGCGCTCGACTTCTCCAGGTACTACGGCCTGGAGACGGACAGGATCGTGCTCAGGGCCGTCACCGACGAGATCATCTACGAGATCATGAAACTGTCCGGCCAGGAGTACGTCGACGAGTACGCCCAGCGCCACAAGTCGCGCAGCAAGCGATCACCATCGGCAACTGACCGCGAGATGTCCCAAGAGCCCGACGAACGCCAGGAGCCCGACGAGGACACCAGCGCGACTGCCCCGACGTCGGCGTCGGGCGCGGGCTCGGGCGCGGGCTCGGGCGCGGGGAAGGCTGGCCGGTCGACGGCTGTTCCGCCGACCGCACCCGCTCGCGACGGCGCATCGATCACCGACGTAGCGCGCATGGACGTAGCGACCGCCGACTAGTGCCGCGGGAAATTAGTCGCCGCCGCTGGCGAACGTCTGCTGGCCGCTGGTGGCTGGCGTTGGCTGGCGGCTGGTGACCGTCCGCCGGTGACCGTCGGTTGGTGGTTGGCGTTGGTTGGTGGCTGGTGACGTCGTCTGGTGGCTGGCGTCTGACAAGCGACCCGTCGGCGGGCGCCTGTCGGCTAGCGACCGGGTTCGCGATGGCCTCGCCCGCGATGGATTCGGGCATCCATCGCACCTGGACCGCTTCTGCCGCGATGGATTCGGCAATTCATCGCGGAAATCGGGTGTGAATTCGGGTTTTCATCGCGCTCGTGCCTCGCGTTTGTTGCGATGGATTCGGGGATTCATCGCGCTGGACCTGATATTGGTTGCGATGGATTCGGGGTTTCATCGCGCTTGGGCTTGGACATTTCGGCGGCTGTCGGTGCCTGGTGACATGGTGAGTCCGTGGAACTGAAACCAAGCCCCGCCCGAGCGGGCCAAGCCGCCAATACAATCATTGGCCAATCCGTCAGACCGCTATTAAACGGGTCTGCGTCGCAAGCCGTGAACTTGGACTTGTCGGGACTCCTTAAGCGGCAGCGCGGCGTCATCACCCGGCACCAGGCGCTCACCTGCGGGCTTAGCAACGACATGCTGAGCCGCCGGGCTCGCAGCGGTGGGTCTTGGCAGCGGTTGCTGCCCGGCGTCTACCTGACCGTGACTGGAACGCCGACTCAAGAACAGCTTGAGGTCGCCGCCTTGCTGTACGCAGGACCCGGCAGCACGCTCACGGGTCTAGCTGCGTTACGTCGGCACGGGGTGCGCACACCTGCATCAAGTACTGTCGACGTGCTCGTGCCGGTCCCCAGGGAGCGCAAGAGCGCCCACTACGTCGTCATCCGGCTGACTAGGCGGCTTCCTGAGCAGGTTTGCTATCTCGGGCCGGTGCAGTTCGTCTTGCCGGCTAGGGCTGTAGCCGACTCAGCCCGGTGGCTCGACGATCTGGCGTCCGTTCGCGCCATTGTCGCATCGGCCGTTCAGAACCGGCTGTGCACGATCGACCAATTGGTCGCTGAGTTGCGCAGCGGGCCGGTCCAGGGGTCGGCGTCCTTCCGCACCGTACTGGCCGAGGTCACCAGCGGTGTCAGGTCATCGCGTGAGGCCGAGATGAAGGATCTCATCAAGCGAGGTCGGCTGCCGCTGCCGTTGTTCAACTCCCGGCTCTACTGCGGTGACGAACTGATCGCGGTAGCCGATGCTTGGTGGCCTGAGGCTGGTGTGGTGGCAGAGGTCGACTCGAAGGAGTGGCATCTGTCACCCGATGAGTGGGAGAAGACGATGAGTCGGCACGCCAGGATGACTTCGCTTGGCATACTCGTGCTGCACTTCACGCCGAGGCAGATCCGGTACGAAGCCGATCAGGTGCTGGCCACCATCAGGCAGGCGCTTGCAAGCCGGGATGGCGCTCCCCAGCCGGTCACGTCGATCCGGACTGTGCCGGCCGAGGGCTGAGCACAACGCCACCTGTAGGTGAGCGGCTGATCGCGGCCCGCCTGGCGTGGCGTTGTTGGACTGGCTCAGGGCGGGCGTTGTCGGGAGTCTGTTTGGCGTGGCGTTGTCGCGCTCAGTCGGGGGCGGCATCGTCGCTAGCCCACCGCAGCGAGCGGCGCACTGCTTCCCGCCATCGCTGGTGCGCCGAGTCGTCACGGTTGCCTGGCTCGAAGCGCCGGTCGAGTTGCCAGGTGGCGGCCAGTTCGTCGGTGGAGGACCAGATGCCGGTGGCTAGGCCGACGAGGAAAGCCGCGCCCAGGCCAGTGGTCTCGGCAACCACGGGCCTTTCCACTGGCACCTGAAGTTGATCTGCCTGG
>DATNEK010000014.1:0-19784 GCA_035553055.1 Streptosporangiaceae bacterium
CAAGACGACCGTCGACCCGAGCTTGTAACTGCCGGAACTCGTGGAGGTGGCCTTGCCGAGGACCCGCAGAGGTATCTTCTGGCCAGCGCGGGCCTTTGCCAGGGCCGACCCACTGGGCCACTCAACCAGCAGCAGTCGCACCCCGCTGTGCGGCCCCGCTCCGGTGATGGAGCCGTGAGCCCACGTCGGGAGTGAACTCGGGGATTTGCTTGCCTGCAGGCTGCTCGCTGTCGCTGCCGCAGTTGGCAGCGCGGCTGTCAATAAGGCGGCAGCAAGCAGGATTGGGCCTGGGCGTCTCTTGCGAATCGTCATTATCTGCCTCCGTCCGTGGGAGATTTGACCCGGCTTGTCACTGGGCACTCCTACCGTCCAAGAGTGCAGGTTGAGGCTGGCTCGCGCATCGTGGATAACACGTAACTCGCCATGAGGCAGCGAGGATCATGACCGCGTCATAGGAAAGTCATGGCCTCGGTGTTATGAGGTGCCTGCTATGCGTTCTGTGCCATTGGCTCCATGTAATGGATGCTTTACGACGAGTGACCGTTCTGTCATTATGGTCTGAACCAGCCATCGAGGATCGGGGGATGTCGAGGTGGACGCCGACATCGTGTTCGTTACCGAGGTCGGCGAGGTCGACCTGAGTCTGAGCACCGAGGAGGCTGGTGGCCGTCGTCTTGCTACCTGACAGGCCGCTCCAGGGCAGGTCACGCCCGGAAAGTGCCCCACCTGGGCACCACGCGGACCAGGCCCTCCTCTTCGAGCTGCTTGAGGGCGCGGGCGACTGTCCCCCGCGCGACGCCGTACTCCGCAGCTAGGTCGGCAACCGGGGGCAGTGCCTGGTCCTTTTCCCATTCGCCTGCATCCAGGCGTCGGCGCAGTTCCGTCAGCACGCGCGCTGACGGCAATTCGGGCTTCCGACTGGACACGTTGTCCATCATCGCAATGCTAGCCTGACCTGCGCATCCTGATCATTCTGATCATGCAGACTCTTGAGAACAACTTGATTATAATGATCTCGGTGTCTACCGTGTCTAACAACGAGCCCGGCGAGGAATGGGACTCCTCAACCGGGCTCTAACCCCAACCCGAGGTGGGGCTGATGCCAACAGTAGACCCGCGCGCATTTGTCGACCCAGGCAAAGTCAACGACCCGAGCCAACGCCTGCTTGATCAGCTCGGCCGTGCCGAGTCCGATCTTCGGTACCAGCTCGACGTCATCAAAGGCAACCAGGCCCGAGGCCACCTCACCGAAGGCCAGGCACTGGTTGCCGTCGATGAGGCCTGGGCGCGGTATCACCAACACGCACAGGCCCTCATCGACGCCGACTCCAAGCAGGAGGAAACAGATTGAAACTCGCTCGTGTCGCGGCGCTCCTGGGTGCCGCGTTCTTGGCCTGCGTTGCCGCATGCTCGTGCAGCAGCCAGCCTGCCACCGCTCAGGGTGGATGCTGGTACGCCAAGCCCCAGTCCGCCACCCTGCTGGCGGTTCATCTGCCGGTGTGCACCGGCACCGAGGCCGACCTGCAAAGGACGGTCTTCGTTAACCCGCTGAACATGGTCTCGGCTAGCGAGCCCAACAACGCCCAGGAGGTGTGCCAGGTGGAGGTCGGCGGCAACGACCCGACGGCATGGATCGGGATCTGGGCCGACTCAGCAAGCTCGACCGCCATGGGCGGCGGCCACGAGTTGTGCCAGCTAGCTGTCGGCGCTGGCAGCCAAGTGCGGTGGGGCAACTTCCACTAGCTGACCAGCACCGACTGAGGCCCGTGCTCCGAAGGGAAGGTACGGGCCTCATTATGCTTGTATCGATATCCCAAAACGCCCAGAATTATGGGCGCGTACGCAGCTGGCGGCCTAGCATCCCGTCAGAACCAGAACTCGTCAGACAAGGTCCTTACTACCGGAAGGCTTCGCCCTTCCGGGACCGCTGCTCGATCGTGTCCGCGATGAGATCGATGAGGCGCGACGGCGTCTTCCACTTCATCGCGAGCGTGTACGGTTCGACTCTGTACTCAGCGACGATGTCGCGCAGCTGGTCCAGCGACAAGGTCGCCAGTCGCTCGCGGAGCCCGGTCACACCCGCTGCGCTGAGAATCTCGAATGGATCTACGACAGCCGGAGCGCGCCGCCGTGACGCTGCCCTCGCTGCCGAGGGTCGACTCGAAGACAACCTCAGGGCCCGCTCTAGCTTGGCCAGGAACCCGGGATCGCGGCGTGCCTGATCAGCGATCGCTTGCAATACGGCGGTTAGGCGCGGATCGTCGCTCACTGGGCAGCCTCCATGATCTCCTTCGTCAGGTCATAATGACGGTCAAAGGGCGCACCGTACCCCAGTTTTTGACGAACAGTGCCCGCCTCGTGGTAGTCGGCCGCTGCGGCAAGATCGTTCGCCTCAGGAATCTCGGCCTCGAATACCGGAATCAGACTGTCTCTGCGGAGTTGCCGGGCTGTGTTGCGGTGGATCGTGCTCTGCGCCCGGACCTTCGTCAGCACGATCCCCAGCGGCCGGATCGGATTCCCTATATCCTCACCGAACTCAGCGACACGCCCCGCGATCTGGTCGATGCCGTAGGTGGACAGGATGTCCGGGATGGTCGGGATGATATAGCCGTCTGCGATCCGCAAGCCGTTAAGTGTAATGAGGCCGAGGTTCGGCGGGCAGTCGATCAGCACGTAGTCGTAGTCGTTCACAAGATCCCGCACAGCGCGATCGAGCACGATAGTCGGGACGCTTGAGTGGAACGGCCCGCTCGGCATCGTCACGAGGCTGTCTTGCAGGCGTATCAAGTCGAGCGATGATGGCAGTAGATCGATGGTGCGAGCCTCCTGAACCTTGCCGACCTTGCGCTGGAGTGCATCATCAAGCTGTAACAATTTCTCCGACCCCGTGGGCGCGAGCGCGTCAGCGAAGAGCTGGGCAAGGGTCCGGTGCTCGTTATTAAGTTCGAGCCAACGGTCCGCGCCTATTAGCATGGCCGTAGCATTCGTCTGCGGATCTAGATCGATTACGAGTACCCGCTTCCTGAAGAACCCTGACATGATTAGCGCCACCGCGTAGGTCGTGGTGGACTTCCCCACTCCGCCTTTGAGATTGATCGTTGCAATAGTTCTGGCCACTTTTGTCCTCCGTCGGCGCAGCCACCGCTGCACCTGATCTCGATCAAAAACCGGTCCCGACGCAAGCTCGGCCACGGCGGCCGGGAAGTCTGGATGGCGAGTACGCCAGTTCGCAACGGCCGACGGCCTCACCCCGGCAAGCAGCGCCACCTCGTACAGTCCAACCAGGTCGTCTCTGGCCATCCTCCTCCTCTGTGAACGCTATTCACGCCGTCAATAGAATGTGAAGGGAATTCACGGCGCTGTCAAACTGACGCCCTCCGCGACCGTCGAGCTGGCGCACAATGACGGCGCAGCGAGTCTCGCGCTGCCGCCTTGTCCGGGTCGCGCCTACACCCAGCCCAACAACACGGACTACGCGGTCCGGGTCGAGTGGATCAAGATCCTGTCGCGCGAGCAGGGCATCAAGGCGGGAGCTGTTCGCCAACCAGAACAGTGCGTGCGAGCTCCGGGACCAGCTTCACCCTCGAACGGCTCACCGAACGATTCAGGCTCGCCTCATGACTGCATCGGATCCGCTCGTAAGATCCTCGACGAGTTCATAGATGGGGCGTGATCGCCGTGCCGGACGGCGCATCTCCTGGGGACTCCGAGTCCGTGATGTCAGTGGGAGTCAAGTGCCGCTGGGTGGAGTCGGCACGCCGCCGGGGACATGACGAATATTCATGATCTTGTTTTCGTCGGCAGGTTCTAGCCGGACCTCCATGGTCCCTTCGGCTCCGGCCTGGTACCAGGCTCGCACCTCGCGTAGGTTGCTGATCCTGGCCGCCTGCACTACCCTCTGGACGCCACCGAGTGGCAGCTGCCCGTGGGCCACCAATAGTGTCTCTTCTTGCACCGTAGCGAACGCGAACGGCTGCCCGTGCGCCTCGATCTGCGCTAGCAGGTTGCTGACCGTCTCCGCTCGCGGCTGTACCACCATTCCGTTCCACGACGCTTGGACCGCTTCTCCGCGCAACAGCATCCGGGCATACTCCATGTCCTGCTGGTCTTCCGGACGGAATTCAAGAGGCAGCGGGAAGTACGCACCAGCCAGTTGCTGGATCTCGGCCAGCTTCTCGGCGCATTGGATATACACCGTCGGCCAATCGGCAGGGCCGAACGTCCCGGAGGCAGTTCCGAATATGGCGCCGCTCGCGTCGGTAAGGGCCATCTGCTGCCCGGCGGCCAGGGCCGCACAGAACCGAAGGACAGCCACGGCATCCTGTGGCAGCACATTCGGTTGGTACTGGTATCTAAGGTTCGCCTGGTAAGTCCGTCGGGTTCCGTCAACCCTCATATCTAGCGTTAGCAACCCGGAACCGTCCCGACAGACCATCCGGAACCCGCCGGCCGGCCCACGGCTGCGCTCGGCAATTCGCAATTGGAGCGTTTGCCGAATAGGTGGTTGTGGCGGGATACGCAGCATAATGGTTTCGGCTGTCTCGGGTGTTGGCTGGAAGGTGCCATCGAGGACCAGCTCCCCGCCGGCGAACTCACCGCCTAGCCCACCGGGGGCATCGATGACGAGTCCTTCGACATGTCCACCGGAGATAACTACTCGGGTGCCATAGGCCAGGAAATCGGCAAGTGCGCTTTGGACCTCTCGGGAAGCAGGCGAGTCGTCGAATCGCAGGGTGGCGCTGAGCTGCAGTGGCCGGTCACGAAGGGCATCCGGGTACCGGGGATGGGCCGTCACGGTTGTGGCCGTCCCGGTGACGGAGTAGGCGAATTGGTAGTATGGGTCGACCTCGTTAAGACGCCGGACCGCCGCGGTCATCCGCTCGGCAAGCCCCCGCGCGTCATCAGGCATGGCGTCCTCACGCGCGATTTCGCCTAGTAGGCGGACGACCTCCTCAGCGGCACCCGAAAAGTACCGAATGATGTCCGGGTGCTGGGCCAGCTTCTCTTCCAGCCAGGTCCGGTCTTTCCATTCCAGGCTGGCCGATACGTCCGTCTGCAGCGACTCAAACCATGTCTGCTCAGCTGGCGTGGGATTGATCGGGACTATGAGCGTCCACGCGCGGGGAGCCCGCTCCATCGCCCGAGCCAGCGAGCGCTTGACCTGACGCCGCCGCGACTGGGTCATTCGGCCGGTGAAGCTCTTGAGCTCGTATGCATCTGTACCGTGATCGTCGGAGAAGTAGCAGTCGCGGCCCCCGTCGCCGCCCGAGCCGTCTACCCGGTGGGTCTGCATTTCTCTCGAAAGCAGGACCGAGACCATATCCTCGAACCTACGGGGTGAGAGATCTTCAAAGCGGACTGGTGGCACTTGTCCAGCATGTCACCCTGGCCAGGTTGCGACAGTTTCTAACGCGCTAGACGTCTGAGCCGCCGAGGACTGTCAATGTGACAAAGTGCCGCTGCTGTCCCAACCACCGCAACGGTCCAACGCTGCTGTTGGGGAACCCGGGCCAGCCCTCCCGGCCCAGTCCTGCCCGGTTAGTCGGTCTGGTCGTCGACCTCGGCGACGGGGGCGTTCTTCTTCACCGACTCGATACCGTTGATCGCGGCCGCCTTGCTCTCGTAGGTCTCCGAGGTAGCGATCACTTGGCCGTTCGCAGCCTGAAGGTTGAAGTGAAATTTACCACTTGATCCCTTTTTAAGAACAAATTTAGCCGCCATCTGTATCCCTTCGCTCGCGGTGTACGGAAAGTTGACGTGTACGTAACCCCTAAGCTTTCCATGCCTAAGCTGAGCATGCGGACATCGCCCCGCTAGTCCGGCCATCGGTACCTAAGCGTCACCAGCCGACTCGATCAGGAAGACCGGGTAGCCGGGCGCGATCTGGAGCAGCTTGGAGTCGGGCGCGTTGGCGTCTACGCCGTCGAAGAACACGCCGACCTCGAACTTCCATCGCCTCAGGTACGCGCGCAGCACGTCGGGCTTGCGCTCATCGGTCAGCTCAATGGCCGTGAAGCGCTCGATCCTGCTGCCGACCCTGAGTTCGCCGCCGCCGGCCGCCCGCAGATTGCGCACCCACTGGGTGTGTCCACGCGGTGCCACCAGGTACCTGTGGCCCCCGTGGGTCAGCACGTTGACTGGGTTCGAGCGCCACTGTCCTGATTTCCTGCCGCGCACGTAGAGCACCCGGCTGCCCCAGACGCTAAATCCGCGCTTGGTCAGCGCCGCCACGGTCCCGTTGAACATGCTGCCTATCCGCCGGCCCATCGCCGACGTCGGCATGACGTACCTTGCCGTCCCTGACATGTTGACTGCCTCCTACGATGCGAGCACCGCTCTTGATACGGATCAGTGTGCACGAACTGAGCCATCTAGTCAAGAGCAGTGCTCTCGTTTGAGATCGACAGTCACCTACAGGCCTTCGGCGGGTTGAACTACGGCTCTGGCGGCCGGTGACTCGATTCATCGTGGACGATCTCGATCCGCTCCTTGAGAATCTCGCAATCCACCGTCTTGTCCTCTTCGACCTTCCGCACCGACAGCCGCACCCGTTCGACCGGGACGGTCTCCTTGGTGATCGTCGCGTGCGCCTCGTGCAAGACGATCTCCTGCTCATATTCGGCCATGTCGCCAGTGACCTGGTCATCGTCGCGGATCGGGATTCGCTCGATCTCGAGCTCTTCGCGGAACACCCGAACGATCTGCCGCACCTGTACAGAGTCCACGTACTTGCGCACACGAACGCGCCTCGACTCGCGCGTCTCCAGGTTGACATTGACCCGCTCTTCGGATCTGATCATCCACTCGCCACCGGCCTCTTCGCGCCCGGCCTGCGCTTGCCCGGCCTGCGCTGGCCCGGCCTGCGCTGGCCCGGCTTGCCCCTTCGCCCGCGCTGGCCGCGCCGGCACCCTGATGCCGAAATACCGTCTGAGCTGCTCCTCCTGGTCGACGGACATGTGCCGGTCCACGCTGATGCTCGGTTCGCCGAGTATTCTCCGCGAGTCGAAAGGAATGCAGAGGCCGCCGCTGCGCGTCATCTTGCTCCCGGTGAGCGGCACGAAATGAAACCCCTTGGCTGACCGAATCCGTGCCCAGCTCGGAGTTCCGTCGACATCGTCGCGGAACACCTGCTCGACCGTGCCGACCGCCAGTCCGTCGGAGTCGGCGACCGGGGCACCCACGAGCTGGTCGGCGTGCATCGTCATCGCGACTTCCCCCCGTACCGTCAACGCCGCGAGCAGTAGCGAATTGCAATAAGCACGATACTCCTGGTCACCGACATGTGGTCGGCGCCAGACCGCGTTGAGTTACTTGAAATGAAAACGGTTTTCATAGTAAGTTCGTGGCGAGGGGGCGTCGCGTTGACCATCGTCGCGCTGACATTGGAGGGCCAATGAAACGTTCGTGCGCCAGCGCTGTCGCTGCCGCCACCCTTGCCGTGGCGATCGCACTGACCAGCGCAGCGTGCAGCACGGCGACCGGAGCCACCGAAGCACCAAGCCAGATAATCCAGGTGGTAGCGGCCGAGAACTTCTGGGGCAGCATCGCGCAGCAGGTCGGCGGCACGCACGTGCACGTCGTGAGCATCATCACCAACCCGAACTCCGACCCGCACAGTTACGAGCCGACGGCGAACGACGCCAGGACCATCGCGGGCGCGAAGCTGGTCATCGAGAACGGGATCGGTTACGACCCTTGGGTCGCCAGCCTGCTGGGCGCCGACCGCGGGGCGCAAACGGTGGTGAACGTCGGCAGCGTGGTCGGCGTGGCTGACGGCGGCAACCCGCACCGCTGGTACAACCCGACCGATGTGCGAATGGTGATCAACAGGCTTACCGCCGACTACAGCGAGCTCGATCCAGCGAACCGGTCATATTTCGCCGCGCAGCGGGCGCGATTCGAGCGGATCGGGCTGCGGCGCTACGACGCGCTCATCACAAGCATAAGGAGAAAGTATGGCGGTACGCCGGTCGGCGCTTCCGAGTCGATCTTCGCGATGCTGGCGCCCGCCCTCGGCCTGCGGCTGATCACGCCCTACTCGTTCCTCAAGGCGATCAGCGAAGGCGGCGAGGTCTCGGCGGCCGACAAGCAGACCATCGACCGCCAGATCAGCCACCGCCTGATCAAGATCTACGTATACAACAGCCAGAACGTCACCCCGGACGTCCGGGCTCAGCTCGCGGCCGCTAACGCGGAACACATCCCAGTCGCCACGATCACCGAGACTCTGGCGCCGCCGGAGGTCAGCTATCAGGCCTGGCAGGTGCGAGAGCTGGTCGGCATCCAGGCAGCACTCGCGCAGGCGACGGGACGCTGACGATGCGGACTGCGACGCGCGTGGTCAGTACCGCGGTGCGGTTCGACCAGGCGGCTGTGCGGATCGCCGGCCGCACGATCTGGTCCGACGTCGATCTTTCTGTGGCCCGCGGCGAGTTCCTGGCCGTGCTCGGACCGAACGGGGTTGGCAAGTCCACTCTGGTCAAGGCGGCACTAGGGCTGGTGGGGTTGTCGGCGGGGTCAGTGACGGTGCTCGGGCAGCCCGCGGGGCAGTCCGGCAGGCAGATCGGCTACCTGCCGCAGCGCCGCAGCTTCGACGCCAGCCTGCGGGTGCGCGGCGTCGACATCGTCGGCCTCGGCAGCGATGGTGAACGGTGGGGCGTGCCGCTGCCGTTCGGCACCAGGTTCCTGCCGTCGCGGCGGGCGGCCGCGCAGCGGGTGCGGGAGGTAATCGAACTGGTCGGAGCGACCGCGTTCGCCGACAGGCCCATCGGCCAGATCTCGGGCGGTGAGCAGCAGCGTCTGCTGATCGCCCAAGCCCTAGTCAAGGACCCGAAACTGCTGGTGCTCGACGAGCCGCTTGACAGCCTTGACCTGCCGAGCCAGGCATCGGTGGCGGCGCTGGTCTCCAGGATCTGCCGCGAGCATCAGGTGACCGTCATGCTGGTGGCTCACGACGTGAATCCGATCCTGCCCTACCTTGACCGGGTCGCTTACGTCGCGCGCGGCGGCGCGGTCTGCGGCACCCCTGACGAGGTGATCAGGTCGGAGGTCTTGACCGAGTTGTATCGCACGCCGGTCGAGGTACTCAGGGCATCGGACGGCAGGCTCGTGGTTGTCGGCGAGCCAGAGGCGCCGGCCAGGCACACCGACAGGCATAGCGGCACCCCAGGCACCCCAGGTGAGTCCGCTCAGCCATGGTGACCGGCCTGATCGCTGGGCAGCCCGGCCTGACCTGGAACATCGCCGATGACATCAGGCAGCTTCTGCTGTACCCGTTCATGGTGAACGCGTTCCGTGCGGGAACGATCGTCGCCGTTGCGGCGGGCGCGCTCGGCTGGTACATGGTGCTGCGCAGGCAGACCTTCGCTGGCCACACGCTCGCGATCGTGTCGTTCCCCGGTGCCGCGGGCGCCATCCTGATCGGCGTCAGCGCGACGGTCGGCTACTTCGTCGCGGCGATAACCGCGGCGATCGTCATCGCGGCGGTCCCCCGCTCGCTCGGCGGCCGGGCTCGCAGCGGCGAATCGGCGGTCATCGGCACGGTTCAGGCGTTCGCGCTGGCCTGCGGTGCCCTGTTCGTCAGTCTGTACGGCGGCTTCCTCAACGGCTTGACCGACCTGCTGTTCGGCTCGTTTCTCGGCATCTCAAGCAGCCAGGTGCTGACGCTGCTCGTCGTGGCCGCGCTGGCTCTGGCCGTGCTCGCGTTCATCGGCAGGCCACTGTTCTTCGCCACTGTCGACCCTGACGTCGCCGCCGCGCGCGGAGTACCTGTACGCCTTCTCGGAACGATCTTCTTGATCCTGCTTGGCTGCGCCGCGGCAGAGGTCAGCCAGATCACCGGCGCGCTGCTGGTATTCGCCTTGCTAGTGATGCCGGCCGCGACCGCCCAGCAACTGACCACAAGACCGCGCGCCAGCTTCGTCCTGACGATCGCACTCGGGCTCGCGATCGTCTGGCTCGGGCTGGCTGTCGCCTATTTCTCCGTCTACCCGGTCGGCTTCTACATCACCACGTTCGGCTTCGGCGGGTACGTGCTCGCCACGGCGGGCCGGACCGCGGCTGGCCGGCTGCGAAGGGCACTGGCATGAACCTGGTGAGCCTGGCGCTGACCGGACCGTTCGGCGGCCTGGTGCACATATTCGACCAGCCGTTCCTGCGGTACGCCTTCATCGCTGGCACGGCGATCGCCGCGGCCGCTGGCCTCGTCGGATATTTCGTGGTGCTCCGCTCCCAGGTCTTCACGGGAGACGCGCTCAGTCACGTGGCCTTCACCGGTGCGCTCGCCGCGCTGGCCGCCGGCGCCGACCTGCTCATCGGCCTGTACGGCGCCTGCGTCGTCGTCGCGCTCGCGATGGCGGCTCTAGGGACCAAGGGCCAGGCCGACGACGCCGTGATCGGCAGCGTGTTCGCCTGGATACTCGGTCTCGGCGCTCTGTTCCTCAGCATCTACACCACGTCAGCGACCGGCGCGAACGGCACTTCAGGGGTAAACGTGCTGTTCGGCACCATCTTCGGCCTGTCGGCCCGGCAGGCGGTGACCGACACGGCGGTCTGCGCCGGTGTCTTCCTGGCGATCGTCGTGATCGGCAGGCCGCTGCTCTTCGCGAGCGTCGACGCGGCGGTAGCGAGCGCGCGCCGGGTACCGGTCAGGGCACTCGGATTCGTGTTCCTCGGCCTCGTCGGGGTCACCGCGGCCGCGGCGACACAGGCCGTCGGCGCCTTGTTGCTGCTCGGCCTCATCGCCACGCCAGCCGGTGCGGCGCAGCGGCTGACCGCGCGGCCGTTCCTCGGGCTGTGGCTGTCGGCCGGCATCGCGATCGGCTCGATGTGGGCCGGGCTGCTCATCGCCTACTCTGCGCCGCGGCTCCCCCCGAGCTTCGCCATACTCGGCGTGGCCACGCTGATCTATCTGATGGCGTTCGCGCTGACCAATGTCGCCAAGCCGCGGACCGCGGCGAGCTAGCAGCGGCCGCTAACCAGCCGCGATCGCCTCGATCCTGTCCGCTAGCTCGGCCGCGGTGTTGGGGCGCGCTTTCTGGTCCGGATTGACGGCAGCCGCGATCACCGCCCTGACGTCGTCAGGAAGCTTCTCAGAAACCACCGGAGCATGGCCGAGCACCCGGCGCATCGCGACCATGGTGTTGTCGGACGGCAGTTCACCGTACATCCCCGTGCCGGTCAGCGCTCGGTGCAAGCTCGCGCCGAGCGCGTAGATGTCGGTGGCGCGCGATGGTATCTCGCCGCGGATAATCGCCGGGTCGAGGAATTCGACCGATCCCGCGCTGCCGAGCCCGGTAATCGTCAGTCCTGGCGTCAGAAGCTGGCTGAGCCCGAGGTCGCTGAGCTTCGCACCGGTCTCATGCAACATGATGTTGCCCGGCTTGATGTCGTTGTGCGCGATGCCGGCTTCGTGCAGCGCATCAGCGGCGCGGGCGGCGTGGGCCACGGCGCCGAGCACCTGGCCTGGCCGCAGCGACTCAGCGCCGTCGGCAAGCGACCCAGCCGGCAGGTACTCCATTGAGTAGTACAGGTCGTCGCCTTGCTGACCCGCGTCGTAGAGCGTGACCAGATACGGTGACCGCACAGCGGCGAACGCGGCTAGCTCGCGGGTCGCCCGACGGAAGGTGTCCTGGCTGTTCGAGCCGGTGAGCACCTTTACCGCGACCAGGTCGGCGTCAATGCGCAGCCGATCCGGCCGGTTGGCGAGGTAAAACACGCCATGATTCCCGGCGCCGAGCGTCCTGATGAACTGGTAATCGGCGATGCCCGCCCTGTCGCCCGCGAGTCGCGCGCCAGTACTGTTCACTGCTGCCTGCCTTCTCGCTGCTTATGTCCGTCCAGTGCCTCTACCCACTGGTCCATATCGTCGCTGGCTTCGTTGCTCCCTGCCACGACCGCGATGTGAATGTCGGCGTCGCTGTCGCCCAGCCCCGTGCCGCCGTTCTCATCGGGGTCGGAAATCGTGCCGGCGTCGGCGGCACCGTCCGATCCGTTGACTGTCGCAAGGGTAGCGACCGCACCGGCAGCGACGGGCGCGCCGAGCGCCACGTCGGCTGGCGCCACGAGTACGCTACCGGCCGGCCCGGTACCCGCCCGTGCCACGATCCCGCGCTTGCCGAGGTCACCCACTCTGGCCGTGGCCGTCCTACCCGGCGGTGATAGCACCAGATCGAGCCCGTCAGCGACCGCGAGCTGAGCAGCTACCTGCAGAGCCGCCTCGGTGTCCGCGCCACGAGCCAGCTTGGCCACCGCCGCCGTCGGCGCGTCAGGCAGCGGCTTGATCAGCACGACGATCTGCGCCTTGCCGCCCACGCTCAGGTCGGAAAGGGGAACGATGCCTCGATGCAGCACAACGGTGTCAGGGTCAGCCGCGGCTATATAACCGGGCAGCTCAGCGGCGACATCGTCGCTGAACCTGGACTGCACGACCACCGAGATACCACGTTGCTCGGCTCGGGCGGCGAGTTGATGCAGCGCGTCCATGGTCTGCGTCATCTGCAGCAGTTCGCCGCCGAGCCCAGACCCGACCTCAAGGCGCTCGCCTGGAGCCACCGACACCAGATGCGCGAGCACGACGTCGGTGTTCGAGCGGCTCCTGGCGATTCGCGCGGCCAGGTCAACCAGTGAACCAGCGGTTGCCGTGTCATCTACGAGCACGACGACACGGTGCGCGCCTGCCCGGCCAAGCGCCGACCTATCGGCTTCGGTGATGTCGCGCTCGATGATCCGGTTCGGGTAGATGACTCTCAGCAACGGCCCGGCCATTCCGGTCGTCACGATCGCCATCACGACCATAAGCGTGTACAGCGACTTGTCCAGAATGTGCAGTTGCAGACCAACGGTAAGGATGACCAGCTCGGTCAGGCCGCGTGTATTCATCAGCGAGGCGAGTGCACCCGCCTGCCGGCGCCTGACGCCAGTCAGGCGCGCACCGTAGTAAGCGCCGCCGAACTTGCCGGCCACGGCGGCGACCATGATCAGCCCGAGATCGGCAAGCCCGGATAGGCCAATGCCAGACAGGTTGACCGACAGGCCGGCGATCACGAAGAAGACGGGCAGCAGCAAGATGACGCTGACCTGCTCGAGCCGTTCGAGTATCGCCTCGCGCAGCGCTGGCGCGTCTCTCGGCATCACGATGCCGAAGATGAACGCGCCGAAGATGAACTTCACGCCCATCCAGTCGGTCGCGTAACCGGACAACAGCAGCAGCGCAAGCACGCTGGCAAGCACCGTCGGGGTGAGCCTGCCCTGTCGCTTGTAGACGCCAGCCAGCCAGCGCAGCCCGGGCCTGACGCCGAAGATGATCGCGGCGACATACACAGGGGCGAGCACCAGCCGAAGCTCGTTTCCCTTCGAGCCGGCGATCGCGATCACGACGGCCAGCAGCGTCCAGGCGAGCACGTCGTCGACCGATGCCGCGGCAAGCGCGAGCCCGCCGATTCTGGTCCTGTGCATGCCGCGATCGGTCAGGATCCGCGCGAGCACGGGAAACGCCGTGATCGACATGGCCACGCCGAAGAACAGCACGAACGTCAGCTTGTCGGGCACGTGCTTGGAGTTCGCCAGGTAAACGCCGACGCCGAGGCCAAGCACAAGCGGTGCGAAGATCGAGCCGAGCGCCACCCCGGCGGCGACCTTCTCCCTGCCCTTGACCAGCCCGAGATCGACTTCGTAGCCGACCACGAACATGAACAGCAGGAGCCCGATGTTGGCGATCGCGGTCAGCGGGGCGATCATCGTCGGCGGGAACAGCGCCTTGGTGATCGCGCCGCCGAACAACGTGGGTCCGAGCAGGATCCCGGCGACGATCTCGCCGAGCACCGGGGGCTGGCCAAGGCGCTTCGCCGCCGCTCCGAGCAACCGCGCCAGGATGATGATCAGCGCGATATCGAAGAGCAGCAGCTGTACCTGTGGGTCTTTCATCGTGCCGTCCTCGCCGTGCCGGTCGGCACGCTTCCCAGTTCGCTCAGTGGATCCTGCGGCCGGTGTGCCCGGTGATGCTCACCGGCCACGGTGTGACTCGTATCGGAACCCGCGACCGCCAATATCGACCTGGCTGCCGGTCGTGAGCACGACCGGGACGTGCGGCTGCAGAACGGTGTCGGATGATTGCTTGGGCATCTTGACCCTGGTCCCGTTGGCCGACCCGAGGTCGGTGATCAGCACCCGCCAGCCGTCGAGCTGCACCTTCGCGTGCACACGCGACACGATCCCTGAGTCGTCGGCGATGCGCAGTGCTCTTGAGCGACCTGATGCGACCGTCGCGTCCAGACCGGGTTCCCTGCCAACGATGTAGTCGCGGTCGAGCTGGAAGACTGAGCCGTCGTCGAGCAGCAGCACGCCAAGCGGCGGGCGGGTGCCGGGCCTGGGCACCAGCGTCTGCTGGTTCATCGAGATACCGCAGACCGCGCAGAACAGCGCCTCCGGGTCATCGAAATGTCCGTTCTTGCAGTACACACCCTGAATGATGGGAGCGTCGGCCACGTAGCTGCTCTGGCCCTTCGGGATGTCCCTGGCCTTGGACAGCGGCCCGCGCTGGACCACGCCGAGGTCGGCGCCCGCCGCCGGTCCGGCGTTGAAAAGCACGGCCTCGAAAGGCTCAGGCTCGAACGGCGGAGCGTCGGCCGGAGGAGCGGTGACGAGATCGCCACCGACCTGGTCGGCGAGATCCGGCGCCGACCACCGCTCGGTACCTGGCTGCGCCAGTACCGGCTCGGGAACCACCGGCTCGGGTGCCGGCGGCTGCGGCGTGGGTGGCGGCGGCGCCGGCCTGGGCACCTGCTCGACGGGGGCCACCGGCTCAGGCGCGGGCGGAGGCACCACCTGCCGCGGTGCCGCTGGCGGCGTCACCTGCGGCTGCGGCGGTGTCTCGACGACCGGTGCGACTGGCTGCGGAATCACCAGTTGCGGCGCTACAGGCTGCGGCGCTACAGGCTGCGGCGTCACAGGCGCGGGCACCGCCGGCGAAGGCGTCGCCACGTGGACGGCGCCGCCGGCGAAGTAGCTCAGCCCGCTGGCGCGCACCGTACCCGCGTCGAGCCTGGAGAACCGGTCGGTGCTGACCGCGCCATTCCCGGCCGCGCCGAGCCCGCCGCGCACCGCGCTGACCGGCGACCTGAACAGGCAGCGAATCAGCATGCCAGGCTGGCCTGCCTCGACGCGCTGGGTGCCGTGGGCGGTGCTGACATCGGCCCACGCGCCACCGCTGACCGTCACGGCCATTCCCGTCCCGGCCGCGCCGAACGCCAGCACAGAAGGCACAAGCCCGCCACCGGCCCCACCGGTTTCGTCGGCTTCGAGCAAGGCGGCGACCTGGTCGGCGAATTGCCGGCCGTCACCGCCCGCCGACGCGACGCGTTCAAGCAAGTCAAGCAGCACGTCGACGAACTGGCCCGAGTCCAGGCTGCTGAGCAGCATCAGGCTGCCGTGCCTGGCCAGCACTCCATCACCGGGAACCGGCCAAAGACCCGGTGGGTGCGCGGGCTGGCTCACACCAGCCTCCCGCCGAAGAAGCGCCACCTGATGTTGACCACGCGCATTGGCCCGTTAACCCAGAGCCAGAACACAATCCAGACAAGAACGAAATCGATGATGAAGGCGCTCGTCGGCACCGCGCCCTTAGCGATGCCAGGGATCAGGCCGAAGTGCAGCAGCGCCCAGATGACTATGCCCTCGTTGATCATCGTGATCAAGCCGAAGAAAGTCGGCCAGTCCTTTTCCCAGCGCCACTGCATGATCAAGTGGTAGATGAGCTCCCAGACGATCCCGACGACGATGACGGCGGCCAGGATGATGAACGTGGTCTTGTAGGCCTGGGACATCGTGGTTCCGGCCGGGAGCGGCAGGAACGGCGTGATAATCGCCGTCACGATCCCGCCGACGATGGCGAGCAAGATTATCCGCGTCTGGATTCGACCGCCCAGCGTGGGTAGCACCTTGAGACCTCCTGAAATCCTGCGCTGAATAGTAGGGCGGTGCGGGCCGCCGCGCCCATCCGCGGCGGCCTGCTTGCCGGGCTATGGCTGCTTGTTACGTGCCCACTTCATCCATTGCGAGATGGAGCGGAACGTGCCGATCTTCTTGCAGAACCCGCGCCTGGCCAGATCGTCGGCGATCTCCTGCGCGGCGACCTGGAGGCCGAGGAACGTGTCAACCCCGGGGAAGTAGCCACCGAGCGTGGTCGCGCCAGACGCATAAACTACGCCGGGACCGCTGGCCGCCCCGCGTAGCTCGAATGTCCGCTCGACGTCTAGCCGACCGACCGGATTGCGCCCGACACCAGAGTGGTCGAGCAGATCCTTGAGTACGCGGTGCTCGGTGATGTCGGCCTCGAGACCAGTGCAGTCGATGATGTAGTCGGCCGGGATCTCTATCGGGCCAGGCTGGCCCTTGCTGTTGACCACGCTGACGATCTTGCCGTTCTCATCGAGCCGCATCTTATCGACGGTGCCCTGCATGATCTGGTACCAGCCTTCGCGGCGGCCCTGGTTCATCTGAGCTTGCCAGCGCCGCCGCCACGGAGTGTTGGTACCGCCCATCTCCTTGTACCTGGTCGCCCGCGCCGGACCCTCCAGCTTGCGCATCTCCGCCTTTAGCTGACCGCCCCACACCGACTTCGGATAGTTGAAGCCCTGGTAGGCGAAGCCGTTGCTGCCCTTGCGCGTGTTCCAGGCGCGCAACGTCTGCTCATTTGGGCTATGCGCCTTGTCGACGAACGTGCGGAAGACATGCACGATCTGGGTCTGCAGGCCGTATTTCTCCCGATCGTCCATGAGCCGCTGGAGCACGCGCGAGGCCACGATGCCGCCGCCGCGCAACATGACCGTGATCGGCTTGGTGCGCGCGGCCTCGTAGATGTGCTCGTGCTCCTCGTAGGCGCTGACTACGTGGTAGTAGTCCTTGTGCTCGGTGCGGAAGTCCTGCAGTTCCTTCAGGTAGCGCAGGCCCGGGTAGCCGACGGCCAGGTGCACGAACTCGGCGCGGTAGGCGACGCGCTTGGTCGGGGTGACGCCTGCCTTCGGGGTCAAGATGACGAAATAGCCGCCGCCCTGGCGCTTGCGCACCATCCTGACCTGGCCCTTGACCAGCATCTGATCCCAGCCGATGCGCTTAGCCTCGCGCTCGAGCCCGGCGAATACCCGCCCAGCCTTTGGCGTGTAGAAGTCGGCCCACATCGGCTCGGTGAAGACGTGCCACAACTCGACCCACTTGCCTTCCTGAAAAGCCTCGGTGAGCGCGTAAGAAGGGAAGCCCCAGATGTTGTCGGGGCGCGATGCCGAGTCCGACCTGATCCGCTCGGGCCTCGGAATCTGCGAAACCCTGGTCAGGTACTCGTAGGTCTGCCAAGGAAAGTCAAGGTTAGAGAGAACGGCGATCCTGCTCGTCGGCGTGCCGGCGATGCGTAGATAGTCAACGGTTACAAATGATCCGATACCGCCACCAATACTAACCAGCGGTACATCCGCGACGGGGATGCCGGCGGCCTGCAGCATCGCGTCCGTCCACTGATCAGACCTCAGCAGCTCGTCGGTCAGGTCGCCTGAGCCGGGTGCCGCCCCGCCTTCGGCTGGCGCGACCGCCGGCCGTTCGCGAATGATGGTGGCAGGTATCGATGGGTCGATCGAGCCGAGCTCGGTCGGGCTTTCGCTCATTCCCGCCCCTATAGATCTGTGGGATAGGTATCCAGAAAATACCGACTTGAGCCGCGTCATGGGTGTCACTTCGCCCCCCGATTGGCGGCTCGCGCCGATAAACACTGAGAGTGTCGCATGCGACACGGAAACCGACAAGATGATCGCCGCGTTCGGCGAGCCGAAGCTAGGGCGGGGAACCGGCACTCCATCGCACCCGAGCATCCCGCCCGGCCAGGCGCGGTGCGATGGATCCGGGAATCAATCGCACCCGAGCACCCCGCCCGGCCAGGCGCGGTGCGATGGATCCGGGAATCAATCGCACCCGAGCACCCCGCCCGCGCGTTTCGGTGCGATGAAACCGGGAACCCATCGCGCCTGCACGCCGGACCGGGTGCGATGGATCCGGGGATTCATCAGGGAAAACGGGTGTGAATACGGCACTTCATCGCGGCACTCGCCCGGCCCGGCGCGATGAATCTGGCAACCCATCGGACCCAAGCTGCAGACCGCCACGGCACGCGGCCAGCACCGCTGGGTCACCACAGGCACCCGCGGCACAGCTGGCAACCCGACACTCAGCGGCTGGAACCTGGGCCGTACCTGAACACGACCCAGACCTGGCCGCGGGCGAAGCGCATGCGGTGGCCGTCAGGCAAGGTGAACGCGGTGCCCCTTCCGGCGCGCGGGCGTGACCAGTGCACGACGAAGGCCGCGCCGTCGCGCAGCACGACGGCGCGACCGCTGCCTACGGTGTTCGCGTACGGCGGCTTTATGCCAAGCTCGCGGAAGTGAGAGCGCCCTACGACCACGGATTGGATCACGACCGTCCGCGCGCCGAGCCGCTTCCCGCCGGCCGAGTAGGCGGGCTTACCGTCCATGAACGAAAGCCAGCGGTGCTGCGACGGCGACCAGCGAAAGGTGAACGAAGCCTCAGGATAGGTGACCGTGTACCACTTCGTCGGCCTGCCGCCACGCGGAGCCTTGCCGAACCGGAAGCCGATATCCCTGGCCTTGCTTTCCCTGCCCTTCGCCTCGGCGAGCAACCGCCTGGGCAGCGCGTACAGGTTGTAAGGCGCGATCCGGCTATTGTCACGGTAGTAGCCGCCTACGATGCCGTCGTAAAGGTCGATAATGCGCGAGTGCTCGACCACGGGAAGCAGCCGGGGCTGGGCTCCGGAGAACGCGAACGCCGGCCTGCCGAACTGCCGCAGCAGCCGTATGTCCTCGGCTCTGGCGCTGCGCACGGGACCGACCACGCGCGGGATGTGCGAGGAGAAGACCGCGAAGATCCGGCTCAGGCCAGCGTCGACTGGCAGCAGGTAGACAATGTCTGCCTTGGTCAGACCGCTCGGTGGCCGCGCTTGCACGACGTTGTCGATCTTGAAAATCAGCTCGGGCCCCAGCCTGGCTATCCGCTCGCCGGTAAATGGGGAACGAAGGACCTTGCGAGACTTGCGTGACGGCAGCTGGCTGTGCCGCTCGGCGGTGGGCTTGGCCACCGTCTTTCCGTTGCGCGTCAGCAGGACCAGGCCGCCGGCGATGAGCACCAACGCGATCGCTGAGCTGATCCCGCCGATCAGCATTTTCCGATTAATGCGCATAACCTCCTCACCTCTGGCAGGCTAGCAAAGCCGCGGGTAGGTGCGATGCCCGTCGCGCGGGGTGCATGAGGCCAGGACGTTACTCCAGCGCCGAAAGTACTCCGTCATCCAGCCTGAACGTGTGATCGGCGAGATCGATGAGCACGGGATCGTGCGTGGCGACAAGCCACGCGGTGAGCTGGCCGTGCACCCTGACCTGGTCCGTCGCCGCCGCCTGCACGACCGGGACGGTCTTGGCGTTGCGCGCGGACGGCAGCCCGATGGGATCAGACCAGACCGCGTCGGCGGCAGTGAACGGCACGGCTGTTGCGGACGTTTATCGTGACGCCCGTGACGCCGCGACCCGGTAGCCTGAGCCGATGACAACCTCGCCGCCACCGCACGAGCCTGTCCGGGTCAGGTTCGCTCCGTCGCCCACCGGGATGTTCCACGTCGGCTCGGCCAGGTCCGCGTTGTTCAACTGGGCGTTTGCCATGCAGCAGGGCGGCGCCTTCGTGCTGCGGATCGAGGACACCGACGCCTCGCGGAACCGGCCAGAGTGGACCGACGG
>DATNEK010000015.1:0-14848 GCA_035553055.1 Streptosporangiaceae bacterium
AGGCCGCAAATGCTGCGGATGGACGACGGCAACCCCTGATAAGAGCCGCGACCGCCGCCCCCACCACCACCGGTCGGCACAAAACAGCCAGACGAAAACTCTCCGTGACCCGGGAACTCTCCGCCGCTAGCCCGAAACTCCCCCGCCAGGCCCGAAAATCCCTCTGCCAGGACCGAAACTCCCGCCCGGACAGCGGCGACGTGCTCGTTGCTGTTGTTGCGGCGGGCTGGCGGACAGCAGCGATGTGCACTTTGGTGTCGTGGGGACAGCGGCGAAATGTACTTTGCTGTCGTTGCCGCGGGCCGGTGAACAGCAGTAAGGTGCGCCTCTGGGCAGCTTAGGGACGACGTTGCGGTTCAGGTCGAGCGGATTACGGCAAACGGCGGGACGACGTCGCGATGAGCGGCGGGACCGGGCCGGTCCGGGTTGGCGCGGGGTGCAGCCACGCGGCTGAGCCGGGCGGGGCGGGCGCTGGATGCGCGGCCGGTGACCGGCCCTGCGCAGGCCAGGGATCGGTGATCGCCCAAGACGCCGCCGAGTTTCGCCGATGCTTTAGCCGGGCGGCGGCAGGTACACGACGAACCTGAGGTACCCGGCGTTGCGCAGCTCCACGTGCCGCCAGCCGCGTACGTAGGCCGGAGGCCGGGAGCGGCGCCATTCAAGCAACGCGAACCGCCATGGCCCGCCTGGGTTGGCCGGCCTGGCCAGGGTCGGCTCGACGCGGATCGGGTTCGGCGTGGAGGCGCAGCCCGCGTAGAACGCGACCGGGATGCGCTGCGCGCCGTTGATCAGGCACCTGGGTGCGCTGACTCCTAGGCGGCGCAGGTCGGCGGCAACCGCCGCGTAGTCCTTGTGCAGCTTCGCGGTGTCAACGACTTGCCGCATCAGGACCGCGTGCTGCGCGATGAGCTGGCCGGCCAGCACGACGCCGATGAGCACCCGCATGGCCGGCCGCTCAGCCGGCCTGGTTCTCGCGACCAGGTACCCGATCAGGTCAGCGATGGGAATCGCGGCGAGCGCGTAGGCCGGGATCAGGAACCTCGGCGCCGCGTACGAGACGCCGAATAGATACTGAGCCGCCAGCCCCAGCGCGCAGGCGGCGGCGAGCGCGGCCGAGGCAAGCCGGCCCGCCCGCCTCGCGGCCAGCACGCCCGCCGCGATGAGCAGCGGCAGCGCCAGCCACCAGACGCTGAGCACCGGGTACTTCCAGCCGATCGTGCACGGCCGGCATAGCGTCGGGCCGTTGAGCGAGCGCAACTCGGCCCAGACCCCGAAGCGGAGGCCGAGCCCGGCTTGTTCCGCGCTCGCCAGGTGCAGCCGCTCAACAGGGCCGCCGAACCTGGCAAACGCCTCAATGACCCACTCGGCCGCTCCGGCGATCAGGCCAGCTACGATCGCCGCAATCACCGGCCAGCGCCGCCACGAGCGCACCGCGAGCGCGGCTGCGATCAGAACGACGACAAGAAAGACGGCGTCGCCGGGGCGGATGAGCGCCGCGGCGGCGATGAGCGCGGCCAGTGCCGCGAGCCTCCGCCGCGTGCGCGCTGGTCCGGCCGCCGCGCCGTCGGCAGGCAGCCCGACGCAGCGCAGGAACACCCCGACCGACGCGAGCGCCGCGAATGCCAGCCACTCATCGGGCATAGCCTGCGGCCCGTAGTACTGCGTCACCCACAGGCCGCCGAAGGCGAGCCCGGCCAGCGCCAGCATCCAGGCAGGCCGCAGCCTCCGCCAGGCGAGCAGGGAGCAGAACATGGCCGCCCCCGATGCGATCGCGAGGTACACGCGCAGCACGGTGATCGACGACGTGATCAGCGTGACCGGGGCGACGAGCAGCGGTATGCCGCGGGACCTGGCCGGATCGAAGGGCGCGGCTGGCACGTGCCCGCTGACCTGGCTGACATAGACGACTTCATCCCAGGACAACCCGTGCAGGCGGACGAACAGCAGTTGCACGGCGGTGAACGCGGCGGCCACGGCGGCCAGCCACCAGAGGCTGTCGGCGCCGGGCAGGCGCGACCAAGGCGAGCGGCGCTGAGGCGCCTGCGCCTCGGCTTGACCCGCCGGCTCGGCGCCCGCGGTTCGCACCTGGCTGCGCTGCACGGAATAAAGGATGCCGTACCGCGGCGATGCCGACACGCGGTGCACCGAACTGTGACCCAGACCTCGCCAGCCGGCGCGGCCAGGCACGGTATTTTCGGCACTAGTCATCTCGTAAAGCCAGGCGCCGTCCGAGCGGGGGGAAGCATAACGAGTGGGGTTGCAATCACAGCGCCGGAGGGTTATCGAGCGCATGGGGCTCGCGGCCAGCGGGTACGCGGCCATGGGCTGGCCGGTATGCCCTGGTGCGCAGCCGCGTCAGCACCACCAGCGCGATCGCAAGCCGCCGCAAAGAGCGCCGCGGCAGCCCCCGTCGGGTCGTGCCTGCTCGTGCGACAGGATCGGCTGCCCTGCCCCCGGCGCCCATCCGCTCTCGCCGGCCTGGAAGCTCGAGGCCACGGCGGATCCCGCGATCGTAGGGCAGTGGTGGGGCGAGCGCCCGCACGCCAACATCCTCCTGGTGACCGGCAGGACGTTCGACGTGCTCGACGTTCCAGCCGCCGCGGGGCTGCTCGCGATCAAGCGACTTGACCTGTCCAGGATCTCGCCAGGGCCGGTGGCGGTCAGCGCGAGCGAGCGCGCGTTGTTCTTCGTCGGCAGCCGGGCGCTCGGCGACGACGACGAGTGGTGGTCATGCCACCTAGACTGCGAGCCCGAGGTGCTTCCTGAGGTGACCGGCCTGCGCTGGCACTGCAAGGACAGCTACGTGGTCGCACCGCCGTCCAGGTTGAGCAATGGCATGCGGGCCAGGTGGCTGGCCGAGCCGGGCACCAGGCCGCTGCCTGACGCGCTGCGGCTTCTGGAAGTGCTAGCCGACGCGTGCGAGGAGATCGCCCAGTGACTTCTGATCCGATGACGTCTGAGGGGACCGGCAGCCAGGTAGACGCCGGACTGTACGAGCGGGCTTGCGCGGTGACGCCCGGCGGTGTGAACTCGCCGGTGCGGGCATTCGGCGCGGTGGGCGGCACGCCCGTGTTCATCGCGGCTGGCGAAGGCCCTTACCTGATCGACGTCACCGGCCGCCGCTACGTCGACCTGGTCTGCTCGTGGGGGCCGATGATACTTGGTCACGCCCATCCCGCCGTCACTGCGGCGCTGCGCGAAGCAGTCGGCCTAGGGACGTCATTCGGCGCGGTGACATCCCGCGAGGTAGAACTCGCCGAAGAGATGGTCGCCCGCGCGCCGATCGACAAGGTAAGGCTGGTGAACTCGGGAACCGAGGCCACCATGACTGCTCTGCGGCTGGCCCGCGCTTACACCGGCCGTCAGCTCGTGGTGAAGTTCGCCGGCTGCTATCACGGGCACGTCGACGCGCTGCTCGCGGCGGCAGGCTCAGGCGTGGCCACGTTCGGGCTTCCCGACTCACCCGGCGTCACCGGCGCGATGACCGCTCAGACCATCGTGCTGCCGTACAACGACGGCGAGGCGGTGAGGCAGGCGTTCGCTGAGAGGGGCAGCGACATCGCCTGCGTGATCACCGAGGCTTGCCCGGCCAACATGGGCGTGGTGCCGCCTTCCGTCGGCTTCAACGAGCTGCTCTCGGCGCTGTGCAAGGAATACGGCGCTTTGCTCGTCATGGACGAGGTGCTGACCGGGTTCCGTGTCACCCGCTCCGGCTGGTACGGGCGTGAAGGCGTGCCCGGCGACCTGATGACGTTCGGCAAGGTGATGGGGGGCGGACTGCCTGCCGCCGCGTTCGGCGGCCGGGCGGAGATCATGGACTTGCTCGCGCCGCTCGGGCCGGTGTACCAGGCAGGCACGCTATCGGGCAACCCGCTGGCGACCGCGGCCGGGCTCGCGACACTCGAGGAATGCACGCCAGATGTGTACAAGCGGGTCGACCAGGCCGCCGCGGCGATCGCCGGCCTGACCAGGTCTGCCTTGACCGCCGCCGGGGTGCCGTTCCGGCTAGCCGAGGCAGGCAACCTGTTTTCTTTCTTCCTCGGAATCAGCGGGCCGGTCAGGGACTTCTCCCAGGCCAAGGCCGTGTCCGGTGCCGCGTACTCGGCCTTCTTCCATGCGATGCTCGACGGCGGCGTCTACCTGCCTCCATCGCCGTACGAGGCGTGGTTCGTCTCAGCGGCGCATGACGACATGGCCATCGCGAGGATCGCGGACGCGTTGCCGGCGGCAGCGGCCGCCGCGGCGGCCGCGCTTGGCTGAACCAGGCAGGCAAAGCGAGTTATTCGCCGGTTCGGCCATGTCTGTGGTCGTGGCGACTAGGGTGGCTCCAAACGGCACGCGTGGAGGGGAAAGCCAATGGCTGTTCGCAACGTCATCAGCACGCTCAACAACGACGGCACCGAGGTGATGGGACCGGGGGTCTTGATGTATCACCACCCGGGCAACGACATCATGACCGGCAGCCTGCTGACCGTGGAGAGCAATCACTTCTGCGTGCTGAAGTCGCGCGGCGCCATCTTCAACGTCTACGAGGGCGGCCAGTACCCGGTCCAGACGACTGACCGGCCAATACTGGGCAGCATCCAGCAGGCCTTCTACAGCGGGCAGTCGCCATGGCAGTATGAGGCCCTCTTCGTCTCGGCAGCCAAGAGCGTGGCAAAAGCGCAGGGCCTCGCGCTGTCGCGTGAGCTTGCCGAGCTTGTCTACGACGTGGATTACTACGTGCACGTGGACACCAAGGAAGACGCTGTCAAGCTCGTCACGCACATGCCTTATCAGGGGCATTTCTTCACCACTGAAGCGCTGAACAATTACGCGGGTCCTGTGGTCGAGCAGGCGGTGAATCAGCTCGTCCAGGTGACGCCCCTCGAGCAGATCAACGAGCGGATCCACGAGATCACCGAGCTGGTGCGTGGTCACCTGCAGGACTTCCTGACGATCTACGGCATCACGCTGAACGACGTCAAGGTGCTGATGAGGCCGCGAGACGAGCGGATGCGCGAGCTCATCTCGCTGCGCGCCTTCGGCCTGTCCGAGATCGAGGCCGTCCGCTACTACGTGGCGATGAAGATGGCCGAGCGTGGGCTGGTTTCGGCTCCGAACATGGCCGTCGGCGAGCCGTTCAACATCGGGATCACCCCAGTCGGCAACGCGGTTCCAGGCATGCCGCAGATGGATTCGGTAGGTGCGCGCGCGGCGCACGCGGCCCAGGGATCCTGACCCGCATGCCAGATAGCCTGGGTGACCGGCTGCGCGGCCTGCTCGCTTCTGACGTCTACACCGAGAAGGGCCGTCTGCGGTCCGACGACCAGCTGATAAGGCAGCGGGTTGGGCGCGGCCTCGGCGAGTCCAGCGCCAGGATCCGCGAGCTGATCGCCAGGTGGCGCGCTGATCGGGTACCGCCATCGACCAGAGAGCAGCCATTCCCGCCCGCCGAGGTGATGGAGCCGATCCGTCGCGCCGAACGGCTGATCCGCGCGATCGATGACGTCGCCACGCTGGTCAAGGGACTGCCGGTGCTCAACCAGGACAAGGTGTGGGACCGGGTACGCCGGGTTGGCCTTGACGACCTGCTCCAGTTCGACTGGACCTTGGTCGGCGAGTCCGATGTGCTTGCTCGCGATCTCGACCTGGTTGCCGCGCTCGATGAGCTTGACGTGGCCGAATACGAGACGCGGGTGCGGCGGATCAAGGAGCTGATCGGGGAACGGCAGCGGTTCATCGAGATCTCCTGAGCCAGGTGCCAGCCCGGCGATGGCTGTCGGGAATTCGCTCGCGGGTAGGCTGACCGTGCCATGACAACGGATAACAGCGCTACGAACGGCACGCCTCGCGATCAGCTCACCGCCGTGGTGCACTTGGTGCGGCACGGCGAGGTCGCGAATCCCAGCGGGATCTTGTACGGCAGGATTCCCGGCTTCAGGCTGTCGGAGGACGGCCAGATGATGGCCAAGGCCGCGGCTGACTTCCTGGCGGGCCGTGATGTCACAGTGGTCAAGTCCTCGCCGCTCGAGCGAGCGGTGCAGACCGCCGAGCCGATCGCCGCGCAGTTTGGCCTGCCGATCGAGGTCGACGACCGGCTTATCGAGTCATGGAACCACTTCGAGGGTCTGACGGTCTCGGTCGGCGACGGGGCGGTGTTCGCTCCGCGGCACTGGACGGCGCTGCGCAACCCCTTCCGGCCGTCGTGGGGCGAGCCTTACGTGGAGGTGGCGGCCCGCGTTCTGGCCGCCGCGCGTGACGCGGCGCAGGCCGCACTCGGACACGAGGCGATCTGTGTCAGCCACCAGCTGCCGATCTGGGTGGCACGGCGGTCGGTTGAGCACAAGAAGCTGTGGCACGATCCCCGGCGCAGGCAGTGCGCGCTCGGCAGCGTGACCAGTCTGACCTATTCGGGCGGAACGTTCGTCTCGGTTAGCTACTCCGAGCCGTCTGGTTCGGCTGGGTCGAGGTCAGCTGGCGCGTAGCCTAGAGGCTGCTGCCTGACCGGGACAAAACGGCGGCTCAACCCGCGAAAGCCGGGCCGGAGCCGCACCGTCAAGTCGTATCCTGCACAATGGGTTGCGTACTACTGCTTGTAGGAGATCGCTCTTGTGACCCGTCTGCCGAACTTCGCGCGTACACCTAAGGCATCCACGGTTGCCATGGCGGCGCTGTTTGGCGCGGCGATGCTCGCCGTCACCTCCTGCTCTGGCGGTCCTATCGCCGCGAACAACCCGCTCAGCTCGGGAAATAGCTTCGTCAGCGGCAGTTACAGCAGCCAGTACATCCCCCCTGGTTCCCGTTCGGCGGCGCCAGCGATCACGGCAACGACGCTGACTGGGCAGCGGTTCAGCCTCGCGGCCGAGCGCGGCAGCGTGGTCGTGCTCAACTTCTGGGGGTCGTGGTGCGCGCCGTGCCGGGGCGAGGCGCCGAGGCTCGCCGCGCTGGCGACGTACTTCCGCCACGATCCCGTTAGCTTCGTCGGCGACGACGTGCACGACTACGCGACCGCCGCGCTGGCGTTCGAGCACACGTTCAACGTGAGCTATCCGAGCCTGAACGATCCAGGTTCCCAGGTCGCGCTGGCGTTTCACAGCACGCTGCCGCCGACCGCGATCCCGAGCACGCTGGTGATAGACCGGGGGGGCAAGATCGCCGCGAGGGTCATCGGCGAGATCCAGTACAACGGGCTGCGGGCACTGATCGCGAAGGTTCTGGCTGACCGGTCATGACTACGCAGGACACGACGCAGAATGCCCCGGAGGCCGTCACCGAGGGCACCGCCACCGAGGTCACCGCCACCGAGGGCACCATGGCCGCCCCCGGCACCGATCCCGCCGCTGGCCAGCAGAAGGCGCGGTTCGGTCCGGTCGGCTGGTTGCGCTGGTTCTGGCGCCAGCTGACCTCGATGAGGACCGCGCTGGTGCTGTTGTTTCTGCTCGCGCTGGCCAGCATCCCTGGCTCCGTGCTGCCGCAGCAGGGCATTGACCCGGCGGCGGTGAGCCAGTACTACAGCGAGCATCCGGCGCTTGCCCCGATCCTGGCCAAGCTCTCAGGGTTCGACGTGTTCGGCGCGCCGTGGTTCGCGGCGGTCTACATCCTGCTGTTCACCTCGCTGGCCGGGTGCGTGCTACCGCGAGCGTTCCGGCTGGCCAGGTCGGCGCGTCAGCCACCACCCAAGGCGCCCAGGCACCTGGGTCGCCTGCCGCAGGCCACGAGCTTTCCTTCTGAGCTGGCTCCAGCGAGAGTGCTTGAGTCAGCGGCGGGCATGCTCGGCAAGCGCAGGTTCAGGCTGCGGACCGGAGATGGCTGGGTGTCGGCCGAGAAGGGCTACAGCCATGAGATAGGCAACCTGCTGTTCCACGTGGCACTGCTTGGCCTGCTCGTGTCGGTCGCGCTTGGCGGACTGTTCGGCTACAAGGGGAACAGGCTGCTCGTCGAGGGCGACACGTTCGCCAACACGCCGACCGCGCTCGATGTTTTCCATCCTGGAAGGCTGGTCTCCGCTACCGACCTGGCCCCGTTCAGCCTGACCTTGCGGCGATTCGACGCGACGTACATCACCTCGGGCTCGCAACGTGGGGAACCGGCTTCTTTCAATGCCGAACTTTCATACGCCAAGCAGTACGGCGGTCCAACTCACGGCTATGACCTGCGGGTCAACCATCCATTGAATGTCGACGGCGTGCAAGTCTTCCTGATCGGGCATGGCTACGCGCCGGTATTCAAGGTGACGGACGGCTCTGGCCGTGTGGTGTTCAACCAGCCGGTGCCTTTCATACCGATCGAGCAGTCAGGGCTCACATCGGAAGGCGTGATCAAGGCACCGGACGCCAGTCCTGAGCAACTCGGATTCAGCGGGGTGTTCCTGCCGACGGAGTACGTGACACCGGTCGGCCAGCTCGCCTCGGCGTTCCCGGCGGCGGAGCAGCCACGGGTGAGCCTGGTCTCGTACGCGGGCAACCTGGGGGAGAACGGCGGCGAGTCGCAGTCGGTGTACAACCTGGACACCGCTCAGATGCGCATGCTGGACGTCGCGCCCCGGCCGCTGGCGCCCGGGCAGTCGATCACGTTGCCGCACGGCCTGGGCACGCTGACGTTCACCGGATACCGGCAGTGGGCAAGCCTGGCGATCACGTATGACCCAGGACAGGTCCCCGCGCTAATATCGGCGCTCGCGGCGCTCGCTGGCTTGGTGATGTCGTTCCTGATGAGGCGGCGCCGGATCTTCGTGCGCGCGACCAGCGATGGCGGTGACCGCGCGCTAGTTGAGGTGGCCGGGCTGACAAGGTCGGACGCCGCTGGGGGATTCGAGGCCGAGTTCGCCGAGCTGACACAGGCGTTTCACGAAGCGCTCGAAGCTGGCGGCGCGGGCGCTCGCGTGAAGTCAAAGGGAGAGTGAGTAGCGGTGATCAACCCGGCATTGGCCCAGATCAGCAACGCGGCCCTGATATCGGCCATCATGGCCTACGGGCTCGCCATGCTGGCCTACGCCTGTGACTTCGCGTTCAACAAGCGGCAGGTCGCTGCCCTGACCCCGGCCTCGGCCACGCGTGAGAAGGTAGGCCAGGCCGCACTCGTCGGCGCCGCGCCTGGCTCTGATCTCGCTGACCACATGTTCGGTGCCGAACCGGCCGATATCTCGCAGCTAGCCGACCTTGACGACCGGAGCGGCGGGGCCAGCGGCGCTGGCTCCGGCACTGTCGTCCAGTCGCGCTGGCCGACCGGGTCCTGGCTGCGCACGGCCTTCGTGCTGACTTGCATCGGGCTCGTCGTTCACGTCGCCGCGATCGTGACCAGGGGCCTGGCCGAGGACCGGGTGCCTTGGGGCAACATGTATGAGTTCATCGCGGCGATCACGTGCGCGGCGGTGCTGATCCTGACGCTTGCCGCTGTGCGGTTCCGCGCTTACTACATGGGCCTGTTTGTGCTGCTGCCGGTGGTCATCGCGCTTGTGGTCGACGTGGTGGTCGTCTACACCCCGGCTGGCGAGGTGGCGCCGGCTCTGCAGTCGTACTGGATCGCGATCCACGTCACGGCGATGATCATCGCGATAGGCATGTACATTTTCGGCGCGGTCACCACCGTGCTGTACCTTCTGGCCGCCAGGCACGAGGCCAGGGTGGCGGCAGGCCGGGAGTCGGCTGTCGCCGGCGTCATGGCGCAGCTGCCAGGTTCGGCGAAGCTTGACCAGCTTGCTTACCGCGCGATCTTGTTCGCGTTCCCGGCCTGGACCTTCGCGGTAATTGCCGGCGCGATCTGGGCTGACCATGCCTGGGGCAGGTACTGGGGCTGGGATCCGAAGGAGACCTGGTCGTTCATCACCTGGCTGGTGTACGCCGCGTTCCTGCACGCCCGGGCGACCGCAGGCTGGCGGGGCAAGCGAGCCGCCTACATACAGATGGTCGGGATCGTGTGCCTGATGTTCAACCTCGTGGGCGTCAACATCTGGATCTCGGGCCTGCACTCGTACGCAGGCCTGCCCCACTAGCCCACCCCGCTCGCGCGCCGCGCCGACCCGACGGCGCGATCGCGCGCGGCGACAGCTCACCAGCGCCCACCAACGACAGCAACCAGCACAACGCTGTTGTCCCCCCACGACAGCAACCAGCACAACGCTGCTGTCCGTCGGCCCGCGCCAGCGGCAACGGGCAGGGTAGCGATGAGACATTCCGGAGATAATTCGCGTATCGGGTTCATGATCTGGGAGAGTTTTCCTCTTTGGGAGACTTTTCCGCGAATAGAGGGGAAAACTCTCCCGGATCAGCCAAAACGCGCGGCACCCGCTGGTTTATGCCTGGAATGTCCAATAGTTAAGGGCGGGTGCGTGAGGCTCGGTGCGGGTGGTGGGTGCGGGGGCTCGTGTTGCGGGCGGGGCTCGTAGTAGTGCGGAAGAGGTAGAGCGGGGTTAGGCGTCCTCGTGCCAGCCGCGGATTCTGCGGTCTAGTTCGAGTAGGAAATCGGGGTTGTCGTCAGGTGCGACAAAACGGAATGGCGCCGTCGTCTGATACCGCTCGCGCCTGCGGATGCCTGCCCGGTCGCGTAGTCCGGTTGTCCGGTTTGGCGATGACCAGAGCCCGCCATCGCTGAAGATGAGCCCGTCGCTCACGTCGTCGCATACGGCGCGCATCCTGACGTCGCGGCGGCCGATGAGCAGCCAGGTGGCCGCGCCGAACACAGAGAACGCCACGGTCACTATCAGCCAGGTCTGCTTGGACGGTACATCGAAGTGGCTGGCTGGTGTCATCGCGATGTCGATCACACACGGCAGCACGAAACCTACTGTTAGAAGGGCAAAGACCGCACACAGGAGCAACATGGACACAGCGTAGCCCCTGACCTGGCCTGCTCGTCGCGTAATCAGCACTGTTCAGCTGGTATCCGACCGTCATGACGGTTCGTTCCGGTTCGCGGTGCATGCCGAGGCAGAAACACTTACCGTCGTTACAAGCGATCTCACTTTCGGCCTGGAGCGACACATATGCGACGGTTACTGAGTCTGTTGCGGCGCAAGCGGCGGCCACGAGCCACGGCTGGAGCTTCCGCCAGGCCAGTTTCCCGCTATGGACCTTGGCGCTGGAATGGCAAGGACTCAACGGCTGTCGGCGGTAGTGACGCGCGTAACGGCTGGGCGGTTATCGACAGCAAGCCGCTGGGCCAGCCGGGTCGGCCTACTGGTCAGCGCCGGGCGGCTAAGGCTGGTTCACCGGGTGCGGACGGTGCTGTCCGGTACGGCAGTGATCGTTCGACTGTTCCGCCCGCACCGTGGCTGCGGCCCTCGCTGCGACGCCGATCGACGACGTCACGCGACCAGCGTTCCGCGCCCGGTTTGAGTCTGCCGACGCAGATGAGCTCTCAGCCAGGCGAGATGCGTTCCGGCTCCGCCAACCCGCTGGCCAGTCATGGTCAGTATGTGACATCAGCTCAGGTCGACCAGCCGGTCTGGCCTGTCCGTACCGGCCAGGCAGCCAACGCCGACCTGCCGGTCAGGCCCGCTCGCACTAGCCCGGTATCCGAAACCGGCTGGGCAGCCGAAATCGGCTGGGCAGTCGGCACTGGCCGGGTGCAAGCGATCCGGGACGATCGCCTCGGGCAGGCCGACCCCGCGGCCTGGCCGAGCCCGGCCGCGGTCCCAGACCCGAGCGGTCCTCCGGCTCCCGCCGGCCCATCAATCCCGGTAGGCGGATCGACCTCAACGATCTATCCAGCTCGGCCGGCTGTGGCCGCCAGGCGGGGCGCGCACAGCCGGGCGCGTTCACAGCGGCAAGGCTCGGCGAGGGCGGCGATACGGGAGCAGCCCAACTCTGACGCCAGGACCAAAGGCCGTCAGGGTACAGGCCAGCGAGGATCAGAACAGCAATCGCCTGACCCGACCAACAACACGAGTTCCGGAGCCGGTGGTACAGGGGCATCAGCCACTGGTGCCATGTCATCGGCTGACCGCGCCGCGCCATCGTCTTCCGCTCGTGCCGCATCGAATCCCGCCTCATCGTCCGCCAGGCAAGCTAGGCCAACGTCCGCGGTCGCGAATCCCAACGCGTCCCGAGCGGCAGGAGCTGGCCGGTCGGCGGCAGGGGCTGGCCGGTCGGCGGCAGGGGCTGGCCGGTCGGCGGCGGCTGGCAGCACGACGTCCGCGAGCGGACCGGCGTCTGCGGCGGCGAAGGCGGCTGCGGCGGCGAAGGCGGCTGCGGCGGCGAAGGCGGCTGCGGCGGCAACAGCGGCTGCGGCGACGACAGCGGCTGCGGCGGGATCGGCCGGTGCCGCGCGGGCGCCGTCGGCGGTGCCGTGGTACGAACGGGCACGAAGCAACCGCGCGGCCGGACACAGACACTGCGGTCACCTAGAACGCATCTTGTACCGAGACTGGGCAGCAGGCGACGAGCCGCCGCCCCAGATCATCCAGGCAGTCGACCGGCTGGCCGAATTGCCGCAGTTGATCAAGGAGCGGCTGCTGACCGGGCTCGACGCGATCTATGTCGGACCGGGCGGCGTGCCCGACCTGGATGACATGGGTGCACTCAGCGGCGTGCCGTTGCCGTCGGGCCGGGCGACCTGGGACGTGTGCGCGGGTGCCTACGGCGAGCGCAAGGTGATCGTAGGCTCTCGCCCGTCGCCGACGCCCGATGTGATGTGCCACGAGATCGGCCATGCGCTCGACGACATTGATGGCGCGGGTGGACACTGGCAGTCGGATTCCGACGAGTTCAGCGCGCTGTACGAGCAGTGCCTGCCGTGGATGGATAGCGACTTCCACCGGCAAGGTGGTCATCTGGGGCGCAGGGAGTTCTTCGCTGACGCGTTCGCCGCGATCGCGTCAAGCCAGCGTCCGGCGCTTGTCGAGATGGTAGGTGGCAACACCCGTGCGGCGCTAAACGTCATGCTCTACTTCAACGTGCGGTACGGCATCTAGTGGTGATGGTGATGCGACGATGTACGTAATACGGCTACCGAACGGCAATCTGCTCGTCCCCGAGTCAGCGACCGCCCGGGGTGGCCAGGTGGTCAGCGACGGCTACGTGGAGATTGGCCCGGCCGATGCTGACTACGAGCGACTCGCCGACGGTGCTCTCACCGAGGAAGAGATGGATGAGCGGCGCAAGCGGTGGCGCGAAGGCGACGACCGGCTGCGCCGCCAGTTTCTCGACTATCTCGCCGCCGGCGGGCAATCTGGCGATCTGGCCTGATCATCGGCGATAACTGCGGTTCCGCTATCCGCAAGATCGTCGTTGGCTTAGCCCTGCTTATAGTTGTGAATCCCATCTTGAGCCTCTATCGATCATCGGGCAGCGTATGCACCAGCCATTCCCCAACAGGTCGGCAGGAAATGGCCGAGGTGCCTGACCTTCGCGCGGGTCCCGCGTCGCTAGCGGGACTCGCGCGGTCGGCGGGTCCCCGGCCGAGTCAGTTACTTCCGTCTGAGTTGGTGCCCGGCCCGTCGTTGATGCCGAGCAGTGCCCTTATCTCCACTTCCCGGTACCGCCGATGACCTCCTGGCGTGCGAATACTGCTGATACGGCCTGATGCTGCCCACCGGGTTACCGTCTTAGGATCAACGCGGAAGAGTGCCGCGACCTCTCCGGGAGTAAGCAGGCGATCACTGTGCCCATCCATTCGAATCTCCTCTAACTGGCCTTGACCCCCCTGCAACTCGCCTTGAGCCTCCCCACATCATAGTGTTAATTACATAGATCACTATTCTTGTTAGATTCCGTAAAAATTTTGCTACAAACCTTGTTGGCCACTTTGACTGACACCTGTCTACCACGGCCGGTACACGTAGGCTGGAGCGGTGTCTCACCTTGTGTCGGCCGATGAGATCGAACATGCGGCGAATCGGCTTAGCGGTATCGCTCTGCGCACACCATTGGTTTCTCTCCGTATTGGCTCTACTCGGTTGCTCGTCAAAGCCGAGTCACTGCAGCCGACCGGCGCGTTTAAGTTGCGCGGCGCGTACACGGCGATCAGCTCCCTGCCACCTGATCAAGCCAGCCGCGGCGTGGTTGCCCACTCAAGCGGGAACCACGCGCACGCCGTCGCCTATGCCGCCGCGGTGCTCGGCATCCCGGCTACCGTCGTGGTCCCGGCCAATGCGCCAGCGGTCAAGGTGGAGGCGGCCAGATCGCACGGGGCCAAGATCGTGGCATGCGAGCCGAGCCTGGCCGCCCGGCTCGCCGCCGTCCAGCAGCTCATCGACGACCATGGCTATACGCCGATCCCGCCGTTCGATCACCCGGACGTGATCGCCGGGCAGGGAACGGTCGGCTTGGAGATCGCTGCCGACTGCCCCGACGTCGACCTTGTGCTGTGCCCGGTCGGCGGCGGCGGGCTGATCTCGGGAGTGGCGGCCGCGGTCAAGGCCGCTAACCCAGCGGCGCTCGTGGTCGGGGTCGAGCCTGAGTTGGCGGCCGACGCCCGAGATTCGCTGCGATCGGGTCGGCGGGTGGCCTGGCCAGCTGCCGACACCGGCCGCACGATCGCCGACGCGCTTAGGGTCGAGCAAATCGGCGAGCTGCCGCTGCTGCACATCCAGGCTCACGTACACGACATCGTGACCGTCTCTGACGAAGAAATACGCGCGGCGATGCGACTGCTGACCACCCGCGCGCGGCTGGTCGCCGAGCCAGGAGGCGCGGTGGCGGTCGCTGCCTGCATGTACAGATCGGACCAGCTACCGCCAGCGCGGTGTCCTGTGGCGATCCTGTCGGGTGGCAACGTCGACCCAGAGCTTCTGGCCAGCGTTCTCGCGTCGTCGCCGACCGGCGACTACGCCGCCGACCAGCCCGCTGCGGACAGCGACTAGGCTTGGTGGCGCTATGCGCGCAACGCTGTTCTACACGGTCCTCCGGTTCGGCCTGTTCATCGTGGT